>JBBRPC010000096.1:0-12822 GCA_038228615.1 Acidimicrobiia bacterium
AACGCCTCGAAGACGCCTCGATCCCACTCCACGTCGTCACGACCGACGCCGTTTCGGGCGAAGAAGTCGTGTGGAGTCAAGGCCCGGCATTGGAAGCGATCGTGGCAAGCGCCAGCATCCCCGGAGTCCTTCCGCCAGTCACGATCGACGGCCGCGACTATATCGACGGAGGGATCAGCAACAACGCGCCGATCTCAGTGGCACTCGAACTCGGAGCAACAGAGATTTGGGTGCTGCCGAGCGGCCACGCCTGCTCACTCGGCACACATCCGAAAAGTGCCCTCGGCATGGTGCTCCATGCCGTAACGCTGATGGTGCACGGGCGCCTCGTCAACGATATCGAGCGGTACGAACCCACAACCGATTTGCGGGTCGTACCTCCGCTATGTCCGCTCAACGTCAGTCCTGCCGATTTTTCCAAGGCTGATTTCCTGATCGACCGAGCGTTAACCTCGACCCGCGCTTGGCTGCGCGCCGGAGTATTCGATGGCTCGGCGGCGCACCTACTCCATCCGCACACGCACTAATGACATATCGATGAATTCGCCCACAGCACCAATTCCAATGAGTGCGATTCCACACATCGAGATCGCGTTCCCTTGGGATTCTCCGACCGCTGCAGATCCCGTCGTCGCATTGACAGCAGCACGTGAGGCGCTCGGAGATACGTTCGTCGTCGGATCCGGTGGAACCACGTACCTCTTCGTCTTCGCCAACGACGCGCTGCGAAACTTTTACGAAATCCCTGAGCGCACCGCGAGCAAGGGGCTCGCCGACTACCGAATGTTGCTGAGGAAGCTTCCTCCCGAGCTCTTCGAAGGTCGCCGAACATTCGCCCACGATTTGTTCGGCGCCTCCGATGTGACGAGCTACCTCTCGAATGTGGATTTCGCCATCGCAGTAGCGATCGCCGAACTCGACAGCGAGCTCCACAAACGACCCGGCAGCGAGAACGGCGCGGGCGGGCGGTTCGACGCATTTCAATTTGCTCGACGCCTCGGACATCGCATCGGCATCACCAGTTGGTTCGGCCGTGAAGCGCCGTTCGAACAGCTCGTCGCACACCTCGATGAGCTCGACGGCGCCGACGCGTTCGTGCATCCTGAAACAATGAAGAACGGCATCCCAGAGCGCGAGTTGCTCGCAATGGCCGCGGTGAGCGACGTCGTCGAACGACTCCTCAATACAACGCAACGAACGCCGAGCTTTCTCGACTTCGTCGCGCAACGTTGGGACGACAAAGAACTCAACGAGCGTCTCGACGGGATCGCCTACGATCTCATCCTGTTGCACGTAGCGACGATGACAAACCTCTTCGCCGCCATTGGTTGGACGATCGCGCTCGCCGCCTTGCACGGTGACCAATGTGGTGATCTGGATCATCTCGCCCTCGAAGCGACACGTCTCGGACAACGGTCGCTGATCTCACGCGAAGTCTTGCGTGCGACCGAATTCGACGATGGACAACACATCATCTCCCTCATGCCAGGATCGATGTTGGCCACGATGGCACCCATCACGAACCGCGTGATTCCGAACGGCAACGATTTCGACCCGTCTCGGTGGACAGGTCCCCTCCTGCGAAACGACATCAGCGTCACAACGTTTGGGCACGGCCCACATCGCTGCCCTGCACAACGCTTTTCGATGCAAGCAATTGTCCGGACGACCAAGGCGCTGCTCGACCGCTACGAGCTCACAGCGCGCTTCGACACTGTCCACCCGCTCCCACTGCAAATTGGCGGTATCGCTCGATCTGCGAAACCGTGCGAGGTCGAGTATCGGCCGCGCCGGGCTGCGCGACTTGCCGACTAGGTCGCCACGATTGGCGCACGCGCGTTGAGTACGCGTGTGTTGTCGCGCAGGATCCGACGACGATCGACATCGTTGAATTCTTTGAGCTCGGCGACGTAGTCGAGAGGTCGGGGCATGCCCTCAATATGCGGCCAGTCGGAACCGAAAATGACTCGATCCGTGCCCATGAGTTCGGCTGTCACGTTGGGGTCGTCTTCCCAAAATGGATTGATCCAAACATTCCGTTTGAAGAGCTCGACCGGATCTTGGGAAAAGTATCCCGGCATTTTCATCTGTGTGGACCGCAGTTTGTCGAACAGCTCACCGAGGAACGTCGAGCCGTTTTCTACGGATGCAATCCGCAGGTTCGGGAATCGTTCGAAGAGCTTTTCAAACGACAGGGTGATGAGAAAATCGAAGGCAGCGCGTTCGATATTGAACGACTTGATCGATGGCTTCCATCCACCGCCCGAGAACGATGCACCGAAACCGTCGTTGGCGTAGCCGTTCGACGAAACACCGCTGTCGCCGGCATGTGCAACCACCGTGATCCCGCTCTCGTTGACCCGCGCCCAGAACGGATCGAAGTACGGGTCACTCGGCGTTTTCGGCCCGCTGGGCGTGAACACAGCTGCCGGTCGCAGGACGACAACACGCGCATCATTCGTGAGCGCCCACTCAAGTTCCGAACACGCCCAATCGACATCTGCGAGTGAGATATACGGTGCCGCGAACACTCGGTTCTTGTAGGAGAATCCCCAATCTTCAACCAGCCACTGGTTGAACGCGCGAAATGTCGTTGTGACAGCGAACGGGTCGTGCTTCAGTAGCTCTTCGTAGAGCACACCCAGTGTCGGGAAGAGCCAGATTGCCTCCAAACCGAATTCGTCCATCCGCTTGACTCGAGCATCGCGATCGCGGTACTCAGCTGGAATCGGCTCACGATCGGTGAGGAATTCCATGGGATTGCGTCCGTCGGGATTCCCACGGAAATAGTCGTGCATCGCGCCGGCTTTCGCAATCGGATCGAACGTGGGGTTCGTGACCGCGTGACTGACCCGACCACCGACGACGTGATATTGACGGCCGTTGATTTGCGCCCATTGCACACAGCGGCCACCGAGCCGCGGATCAAGATGCCGGGTGAACGCATCAAGCGCCTCGTAGTAGTGATTATCACAGTCAAAAGCATCGAAATCGAGCATGTCGTCAGGCTAGTAGTGCACGGTTCACGGTGTGCCAGGTCCTCAGTAAGTACTCTGAATTTCCGATTGGACCATGTGAGTACTCTTGCGAACGACGGCGGGCGCCCGATGCACGAACGTATTGCGCACGCCGCGCTGCAGACAGACGTTGCACCGATGCTGGGGGCTCCCCACCGCGGATGGATCTCGGGCCGCGGCATTGTCCACGCGATGACAAAACTATCGAGCGATCTCGAAGCCCTCGGTCTGCGACGCGGCGATGCAGTCGCGGTCGTGTTGCCAAACGGACCCGAGATGGCGCTGGCATTTCTGGGCGTTTCGGCCGTGTCCGCATGCGCACCGTTAAACCCCAATCTCACCCCTAGGGAATTCGACTTCTACCTCGACGACCTGGACGCGCGCGCCGTGGTCGTGACATCGACAAGCAACCATCCCGTTGTCGGGGTCGCGGAACGGCGCAGAGTTCCCGTCGTGCGTTTGTGGGTCGGTACCCAACTCGCGCATCTTGGAGAAGCCGGCGAAGTTCGTGTCGAAATTGATGCAGCGATCCAGCATGAAGCTTCACCACGATTCGCCGACGATATCGCCCTCGTCCTGCACACGAGTGGTACCACCGCGCGACCCAAGATTGTCCCACTTTCGCACACCAACCTTGCAACATCTGCGTTGAACATCGCGCGGACACTCTCGCTCACCACCGGCGACCGTTGCGGGAACATCATGCCCCTGTTCCATATACATGGGCTGATGGCCGGACTCGCTGCACCGCTGGTGGCGGGCAGCTCCGTATTGTGCACACCCGGATTCGCAGCGCCGGACGTCCTCGGCTGGTTCAGCGATGAACACGTCACCTGGACCACTGCTGTACCAACCATGCTGCAATCGTTGGTCGAACAGGGACGCAAACATCCTGAGCAACTTCCAAACCCGCCATTGCGGTTCTTGCGCTCGTCGTCAGCCTCGCTACCACCACTTGTGATGGAAGATCTCGAAGACGTGTTTCGCGCTCCGGTGGTCGAGGCGTACGGGATGACCGAAGCCGCGCACCAAATGTGCAGCAATCCCCTTCCGCCTCGACACCGCGTCTCCGGCTCGGTCGGGTGCGCAGCCGGGCCAGAAGTTGCGATCATGGATAGCAACGGTTCGCGAGTTCCCGAGAATGTCGTGGGTGAGATTGTTATTCGCGGCGCCAACGTAATCACTGGCTACGACACCACCGATCAGTCAATCAACGATAAGGCGTTTACCAACGGCTGGTTTCGGACAGGAGACCAGGGAGTCATCGATTGCGACGGCTACGTCACACTGACCGGGCGCCTCAAGGAAATCATCAATCGTGGCGGCGAAAAGATCGCACCGCGGGAAGTCGACGAAGTGTTGCTCGATCACCCTTGCGTGCGCCAGGCGCTTTGCTTCGCAGTCCCCGATCTTCGCCTCGGTGAACAAATCGCAGCGATCGTCGTCGCCGAGCCAAACGCCACGTTGCAAGAACGCGAATTGCGCGAGTTCGCGGCCTTGCGGCTCGCCGCGTTTAAGGTACCGCGGCGCATCATCATCGTTGAAGAAATCCCAACAGGGCCTACCGGAAAGCTCCAACGCATTGGCCTCGCCGAACGGCTCGAGTTACAAGAACTCGACGCGGTTGGCGCCCCAGAGCCACCCACGGCGCCGCGCAATGCAGTCGAGCAACTCGTTGCAGATTGGTGGATCGAAATTCTGCGCCTCGACACGGTCAGCGTTTTCGATCACTTCCTAGATCTTGGTGGCGATTCGCTGCTTGCCGCCAAGCTGCTCGGTCGCGCCCGCGGCGAATTAGGTATCGACCTTTCCATGATCGACTTTTTCGATTCACCGACGATTGCAGCGCAGAGCGCATTCATCGAAACCGAACTTGTCGTCACCGACGGTTCATGAGCACCGTGGGACAGGATCGACTCACGATCGCGCTTGCGCAGCGGCGCTCGCAATACCGCGGGCTCGCGCGCCACGAAGCGACCACCGCACCCCTCGCGCCAGCTCAGTTTGGGTTGTGGTATCACCAACATCACAACCCAAACGACGCAGTCCATCATCGCACGACCGCGTTCGAGATCGATGGCGAACTCGACATCGATCGACTCACCGCAGCCTTAAATATCGTGATCTCGCGCCATGAGCCGTTACGCACGATCTATCCAATCGTTGACGACGCGCCCGTCCAGATCGTATTGGCCGACGCACAGCTGGGGATCCACATCACCGCCAGTCAACAGCCATTCAACGACACAAACGGCAACCGCGACGCCCTGGAACAAGCACTCGCCGATGCCGATACCCACCCATTTTTCGTCGCCACAGAGGTACCACTTCAGGCACAGTTATTCGTGCGATCTCCAACTCGGCACGTACTCATTCTCGCCGTTTCTCACCTCGCAGTGGATGGCCCTTCAGAACAATTGCTCCTCGATGAGCTCACCGAGGCATACCGCGGCGAAACGCTTCCTGCACTTGAGCGCAACTATCGCGACTGGGCAGCATGGCGCGACAACGATGCCCACACAGACCAAGCGCAATCCGAGCTCGATTGGTGGGTCGCGCAGCATCTCCGGCCGCTGCCGCCCGTACAGATACCGCCGGAGTGGATCGTCGCCGGGCGCCGCGCAGATGCAGCAATCGATCTGACCCAAACAACATGTGATGCTCTTCGCGCGCTCGCACGAGCGGAAGGCGTGACCCCATTTGCTGTCGCCCTCACTGCTCTCGGCGAGATGTTCCGCGATCCTGCCGGCAATTGCGAAATTGGTGTCGCCATCCCATTCGATCGCCGCGATCTCGCTGAGACCAATGGGCTCATCGGTTGCTTTGTGGAGACGCTCCCGTTGCGTCTTGATGTTCGTAGCGGTCGAAGTCCACGCGATTTGATTCGCAACACTCACGCCCAAGTATCGGCCGCACATGATCACCGTGCGACAACGATGTCGCAGATCATCGACGCGTTGCGCAGTCGCACGCAACGTCACACGTTGATCGACTCGACGATCTCTGCGCAGTGGCGTCGCATCGACGACCGTCGCCGGACCGCCGACAAGATCACGATGCGCGCCATACCAAGACCACCGCTCGGTCCCGGCATTCATCTACGGATCGACGAGACGCGCGATGGGATTACGTTGCGACTTGGAAGTCGCACCATGAACGAGCGTGACCACCATCGTTGGCTCGACGCTCCTCGGGTTCTCGACCAACTGCATCGATCTTTGCTCGCGCTCCTCCAGGCGCCGGACCGGACCGCTGCCCAACCCGCGTTGGGCTTCCAGTCGATCGTTGAGCGCATGCAACAACACGTCGACGACGATCCGCGTCACCTTGCCGTTGCAACATCGGCACAAGAGTTCACTCGTCTCGAATTCCTGCATCGTATTCACCGCGTCGCGGCAGCACTTCACGCCCGGGGTGTTACACCAGGCGACTACATCACCATCGAAGCGGGGGGTATCGACGGGATCACGGCGCTGCACGCCGGTTGGCGACTCGGAGCGGTTTGCGTGCCAATCGAGGCATCGAGCCCACAGCGGTACAAGGATCGCATCGCTACGCTTGCGGCACCGCGTGCGATCGTCTCGGGAATCGGAGAGTTGCTCGCGGAGTGCCTCGATCCGTCAGGCTTCGTACCGGTCACGACCGATCCCTCGGCACCAGCACTGTTGCTGTTTACGTCTGGATCGAGCGGAGAGCCATCTGGCGTGATGCTCCACCGAGGCGCGATTGAGTCGTACGTCAATGCTGCGATCGAACGATACGCCCTGGTTGTCGACGATCGAGTCGCGCAAATTCACTCGCTCGCTTTCGACGCCGCCTTGGTCGAATCCATGGCCGCGCCTGCGGCTGGTGCGACCATCGTCGGCCAGCCGGCGAACATCAACGGATCGGTACGGCGATTCATCTCCGAGCTTGAGCACTTCAATGCCACAGTTGTCGATCTTCCAACGGCGCTCTGGCACGAAGTGAGCGACCAGGTCGACATCGACCATCTCGCTGCTCCGCCGCACTTGCGCCTTGCGTTAGTCGGAGGTCAGGCAATGCGCGCAGAATACGTCACGGCTTGGCAACGAAATTGGCCAGGCATC
The DNA here is from genome assembly GCA_038228615.1 of Acidimicrobiia bacterium. GTDB lineage: Bacteria > Actinomycetota > Acidimicrobiia > IMCC26256 > PALSA-610 > F1-120-MAGs023. Next base: position 7,106 of record JBBRPC010000096.1, read on the forward strand.
GAACTGGTCAATGCCTATGGACCAACAGAAGTCACCGTCGAAATCACAACGATCAACCTCACGCACATCGCAGTCGACAACGAAGTGCCTATCGGACATGCGATTCCGAATACTCAGGTCGAACTCATCGATGACGGTGGTGAAGGTCGGCGCGTCGAAGGTGCGGGTATCGGTGAGCTCTGGGTCAGCAGCCCGCAACGCGCGCTTGGGTATCTCGCAAATGAGGACCTGACGACCGCACGCTTTGTCGCCGGCTTTGGACCACTTGCAGGTCGGTGTTGGTATCGCACTGGCGACATCGTGCGCCGAGACGACGACGATATGTTGTGGTTTATCGCCCGCACAGATAGCCAATTGAAGGTGCGCGGTTTTCGCGTTGAGCCTTCACAAGTCGAGGCACTCCTGGTCGAACACAAAGCTGTGCGGGAAGCGGTCGTGCTGTTGGACGACGACGCACTCATCGCCCACGTACTTTGCGACGGTGATAGCCCGTCACGCGACGACCTTCTGCGACATGTCGGCGACCATCTTCCCGCATATTCGGTCCCCACGATGTACGTCCTCCACAACCATTTTCCGCGCACACCAGGGGGCAAGCCCGATCGCATCGAACTTGCGCGCCACCATCGCGAGGTCACCCACACCCCGGCCGTTGACGACGGCGATGTGCACGACACGCCGATGCTCGCGATCTGGCGGGAAGTACTCGATCGCCCAACGCTTCGCGAAGACGACGACTTTTTCAACAGTGGCGGGTCGTCATTGCGAGCAATTCGCTTGATCAGCACCCTAGAGCGAGCGCTCCAGCTCCCGATCCCCCTCGGACTCCTCATCGAGGCACCAACGGTGAAGATGATGCGTGCCGCATTGGCCACCCAGGAGTCGGGCCAGACGAGTAGCGCACAACGTGAGCTGCGACATCTCGTCTCACTGTCGACCGGCCCTCGAGAACCTCGGCTGTTCCTCATTCCCCCGGGTGGCGGCGAATTGATCGCCTATCACTCCCTCGCACGACATTTCAGCGGCGATCGCACGATCACATCGTTCGCGTTGCCGGGTCTCGACGGCACAACAAGCCCCCTGATGGGCCTTGGCGTGATCACGAACTGGTACGCGGACCGTATCTGCGCAACGCAACCAACCGGGCCGTACTTGGTGGCCGGATACTCGCTCAGCTCTTTCTTGGCCGTCGAGGTTGCCAGAGAACTGCAACGCCGCGGAGCAGCGGTTGCTGCAGTCTTCATGATTGATCCGAACGTGCGAATTCGATTCCGTGCACTTCGACGGTGGTTCGATGGCAGCCGCAACATTCCACTCCGTGCAATTCTTCTCGCCGGGTTCAGACGACGCATCGATCGCCTGCGCGTTATCAAGGCCGCCCCTCATCTTGTGAACAACGCGCACCGCACAGCCGCCGAGTCGATGGATTTGATTTGGCATTGTGTCTTGGCGGCTTTCCGAGAATGGCGTCCAGAACAATTCGACATACCGGTCGTCGTCTTCAGAGCGACCGGCACTCCCACACACGCGCTGCCGGTTCCTAGCCCTGAGCCAATGTCGGCCTTCGCGGCGACGATCACGGTGGTGACAACACCTGGGATGCACGCAGGTGACGCGAGCCTGTTCACCGGAGGGTACGTCGATACGTTCGCCCGGCGACTCAGCGAAGCGATTGAAGCAGTCGTTCCGTGATGCGCGGAGTACGCAATCTGTGGTCGCATCGCCAGTTCTTCAAGGGCAGCCCTGCGCGGCTCACCGCCGGTATCGGTGCCGCGGTCGCCGAAGCGGTCATGGTGATACCGATCCCTTGGTTGGTGGCCCGTGCGATCGATCGAGCGCTACCAGACCACAACCGCAGCCTGTTGGCTTGGTACGTCGTAGGAATACTTGTGTGTGCAGCACTCGCAATGATCCTGTCGATCGCAGCATCCGCAGCGCTCGTCACCGTCACGCGCGCAGGCACCGCTCGGCTCAGGAGCCGATGCACCACGTTGCTCATTGGCGCCTCTCGGCAATTCCATACCGACAGCGACGAGACGGCGCTGCACGACATACTCGTGACGGATGCAGCGCGAGTGGACGAGATGGCGAGCGTCGTCGTTGGGAACGTGCTTCCTGCGCTCCTCACCCTCGTGGCCATGGCCATCGCCTTAACGATCGTCAATCCGCTCCTCGCGCTTGTCACCGCGCTCCTTGTTCCACTGATCATCGTCACCCACATCGCCTTTCGTACTCGTCGCGGTCGAGCAACAGCTGCTTTTCACAACGCATATGAGCGCTTCTCATCCGGTGTACTCAACGTGTTGCGCTCCGACGAAATGATTCGCATCGAAGGAGCTCACGAAGCTGCACAATCAGAACAGGATCATCGAATCGCGCATCTCGAGGAGACGGGGCGTGCCGCAATCGTGCTCAATAGCGCGCACGACAGCGCACAACTCATGGTCGTGTCGCTCGTTGCCGCAACGATCTTGCTCATCGGCGGCACCATGGTGATCAACAACGAACTCAAGATCGGCGAATTGGTTTCGTTCTATGCGGCATTCGGGCTCCTCCGTCGACCGATCGCCTATCTCGCGTCCGCTACGGCGATCATCAACACTGGAGCCCTCGCGCTGACGAACGTCGATGCGTTTCTCGAGCACGTTGACCAGGAGCCGTACATCGGCACGGACAGGATCGAACAGATCGAGACGCTGGAAATGCGCGATGTTTCATTTGGGTACCCGGAGCGCGCGCCGATCGTCGATCATCTCTCCATGCACATCGCTCACGGCGAAATGGTTGGCTTAGCAGGCCCAAACGGCAGCGGAAAAAGTACCGTGGTTCACCTGCTACTCGGCCTATATCGGCCGCACGACGGCGTGATTCTGCTGAACGGAACGCCGTACGACGATTTGGATGTGCGCGCACTCCGACGAGCTATCGGCGTCGTTCCGCAACACCCGGTATTTCTCGCCGCATCAATTGCCGAAAATCTCCACATTCGCCCAGAACACACGCGCGACACGAGTCCCGAGGCCAAGAATGTGCACGACGCATTGCGGCTGTCGGGAGCGCAAAGCGTCATCGATTCCCTTCCCAACGGCCTCGAAACACACATCGGCGACGACGGGGTGCGTCTTTCGGGCGGCCAGCGGCAACGGCTTGCGATCGCCCGTGCGCTGATCCGACAACCACAACTCCTGATCCTCGACGAGCCGACCTTGCACCTCGATACCGCAAGCGTCGAGTTGCTGCTCGATGTGTTACATCGCGAACATGGTCCGGCGGTACTCGTGGTCAGCCACCAAACCATGGTGTTTGCGCATGCGGATCGCGTGGTCACTTTTAGTTGAGTGTTCGATTCGGTGCGCGACACTGGGGCCCATGGCTATCCCGATCATCGACATCTCGCCACTTCGCGCGAACCAGAACTCCACCGGCGAGAACTCCACCGGAGAGAACTCCGACGCGGCGGCCGCAGTCGGTGTGGAGATCGACGCTGCGTGTCGCGGCTACGGATTCTTCGGAATCACCGGCCATGGTGTCGACGCGGAGTTCATCGCGTCGATGGATCGCAACGCGCGAGCTTTTTTTGCATTGCCGGATGCCGACAAGGATGCAGTCGCGATGCGACACGGCGGGTCAGCGTGGCGTGGTTGGTTCCCATTGGGTGGGGAACTCACGTCGGGAACGCCGGACCAAAAGGAGGGCTTCTACTTTGGTCAAGAACTCGCAAGTGACGACCCTCGCGTCATCGCGAAGATGCCGCTGCACGGCCCGAACTTGTTCCCGCTGCAACCACCGGATCTCAAACCTCTTGTCTTGAAATGGCTCGCCACGATGAGCGCACTATCGGCGACGGTCCTACGCGGGATCGCGATCGGGCTCGGTCTTGATCCCAGATGGTTTGAACAACATCTCACGTCGGATCCCACGATTCTGTTCCGCATGTTCCGCTACCCGCCGGCTGCTCCCGACACGTGGGGAGTACAAACCCACACCGACTACGGATTGCTGACGCTGCTGGTGCAGGACGACTGCGGTGGTCTCCAGGTTCGCGCTCCATCGGGCTGGACGGACGTTCCCGCTCATCCAGACATCATCATTTGCAATCTTGGCGACATGCTGGACCGAATGACGCGTGGCCGGTATCGATCTACCCCACATCGAGTTCGCAATACAACGAATCGCGAACGGATTTCGCTTCCATTCTTCTTTGATCCTTCGTGGAACGCCATTGTTGGTGCGATTCCTCTCGGAGGGCCGTCACCAGACGACGACCACGCGAGCCGGTGGGACGGAACAAGTTTGCGCCAATTGTCGGGTACGTATGGCGAATATCTCCTGGGCAAGGTCGCAAAGGTATTCCCTGAACTGGGCGGTGACGTGCTTGCGTAGCGACGATGTTTGATTTCGATGAAGACGCCCAACATCTGGCCGAGCTGTGTTTCGACTACATACGGAATCGGCTCACGAACCGTCCGCAACCGGTATCACCGCCGTCGCCGATTGAACTGAGCGAGCTGGTCGGCACCACGATTACCGCGGTCGGCATAGGAGCGCCGAAAGCGCTCCAGCTGTTCGCCGACGTGCTCGCACCGGCGGCGATTCCACTCGACAACCCAAAGCACGCCGCGCTGATCCCGGGCGCGCCCACGGTCGCGTCCATTTTGTTCGATGCGTGCGTCAGCGCCTCGGCACTCGTTGCGGAGGCGTGGATCGAGGCCGCTGGGGCGATCCATGCGGAGAACGAAACATTGGCATGGATCGCTTCGATTGCGGGCTTACCGGAAACTGCTGGCGGATGTTTCATCAATGGCGGCACCGCGGGGAACCTTTCAGCGCTAGTCGCGGCGCGCGACTCGCACGCTCGGGGTCGAGGCCGAGTCGCGTGCAGCAGTGACGCGCACACATACATCGCCAAGGCCCTACGCGTCATGGTTTTCGAAGCATTCGTAGTTCAGTCCGACGACCACGGGAGGTTAACGGGCGTGGCGCTCCGTGAGGCGTTACTCCACGAGGGCGATCCACATTCCGTATTCGCAGTGGTTGGAAGCGCCGGCGCAACGAACACAGGAGCGATCGACGACCTGGCAGGGATCGCCGATGTTGCTGTAGAACACGACCTCTGGTTCCATGTCGATGCAGCGTACGGAGGTGCTGCGTTGTGCGCGCCGAGTGTCCGTCATCGGTTCGATGGAATCGAACGCGTCGATTCATTTATCGTCGATCCACACAAGTGGCTCTTCGGTCCACTCGATTGTTGCGCGCTGTTGTACCGCGAGCCTCAACGTGCATTCGAAGTGCATCGACAGTCGGCGTCGTACCTCGACACGATGCGCGTTGAGGGAGGCACGGATCCCACCGACTACGCGATACACCTCACGCGGCGGGCGAGAGGGCTCCCCCTTTGGTTCTCACTTGCAGCACACGGCACGACTGCATATGGCGAGGCCATTGAGACGGTGCTGGCCAACACGCGAGCGGCGGTCGAGATCGTGCACGCCAACCCCAACCTTGAGCTCATTATGGAACCAGATCTTTCGATCCTGTTGTTTCGTCGAACAGGTTGGGAGGAACAGGACTATCTCCACTGGGCCCAGCAGTTGCTCGCCGACAGTGTGGTCTTTGTGTTGCCATCGAAGTGGCACGGCGAAACGGTGGCCCGTTTCGTGTTCTTGCACCCGCAGACGAGCATCGAGATGTTTCAAGCCGCGATCGACGCGATGGCC
>JBBRPC010000097.1:0-12797 GCA_038228615.1 Acidimicrobiia bacterium
GACGAGCATTTCGGTAGAACGCTCGAGATAGATGCCAACGAGATCGTTCGGGAGTACGCCTCGAGTGATGAGGAGGTGGGCAAGTTGGTTCGAGCGCTCATCTAATTCGCGATAGGTGAGTTGTACCGAGTCGAACACGACCGCAACGTGGTCGGGGGAGCGCCGCGCTTGTTCTTGGAACAGCTGGTGCACACACGCCTGAGATTGAAATGGAGCCGATGTGTCGTTCCATCCGTACACGAGCTGTTCGCGCTCGCCAGGTGACAACATCGGGAGTTCGCGGAATGCCTGGTCGGGTTCCGTGAGCGCGGCGGCGACGAGGTTGTTGCAATGCTCGATCATTCGGTCGACGGTCCGGGCGTCGAAGAGATCGTTGGCGTACACAACTCGACAGCCTTCAACCGTTTGTGAGATGACAAGGTCAAAACGGTCGTGGTCGGTCGGTATCGGCTCATGTTCGAGCGTGAGTGCCACGTGCGTCGCCGGCATGACTGGCGAGCAGCTCGGCGCCAGCGCCGCCGCGTCGATACCGGCCAATTTGCGTGCGTCATCCTCAGCACGAGCGACGTGCGATGCCAAGTTCGCCCAACTTCCGACGTCGGCGACATCGGAATGCAGCACTGTCCAGGTGTTGCCCGATGCTGTCGGCCGGGCAAGCAACACATTGTCTTGGCCGGTGTAACGGTGCAGGAGCGCAACCCAGCCCGCAAGGAATACTTGAGGCTCCCGATGCGCGCCGCTCTGCGCCTCGACGATTTCGGTGCTCCGCGATGCGACGGGGGGCCGCGGTCGGTCCGTTGGAAGGTCTGCGAACGACGGTGCCCCCTGGAGGTGGGAGCTCCAGTGGTCTGTTGTGGGGGAAATGCCGGTCATCTTGGCGTCCTCCCAGGTCAACGGCTCGCGAGTCGGTATTGCGTTCGACGGAATGCACTTGATTCGTCGGCATCGACGCTATCGAGCTGGAGATCCTTTCTGGGCGCAGCCGCCTGCCACAACGAATGTTCTGGGAATGGTTCGTCACGGGAGTGTGAACAACTGTCAACCGTCACTCTGGGTGGCGCAGCGGGTTGCTTTCTCGAGCCCGCTTCCGCATACTCTGGAGACGCAGCGCTGTCAATCTCGCCGGCTCGCTGCGGGCGGAGTGGCGAGAATTGAAAGGGAGTTCGCCATTTTTTCGCGCCGCGAGAAGAGGGCATGGCAGTCGGACAGGGGAACGTCTGCTGCACATGCGATACCGACATTGGGGAATATGCGCCACGTGGGAAACCTCGGTGTAGTCGTCGCGCTCGTCTGCGGCGCGACGTTCGCGACGGGTTTCGCGACCGGGGGCACCGCGAATGCTGTGGCGACCGACGCACCCGTTGTCGAAATTCAGAGCCCTGTTGCTCTGCGAAGTGGATCGCTCATCCACGCCCGAGTGGTCGTGCACCACGCTTCGCTCGTGCGCGCGGCCCAGTTCACGCTGGCATTCGACCGCTCCTCGTTGCAGTTTGATGGAGCGCAGGCTCCGGCGCACGTCACCGGATTGAACACCGTCGAGCACATTGAAGGACTCACGACCGGATTCTTTTCGACCCGAACGCAAGCGTCGACACCATCGGCGACCGACCTTGTCACCGAGGTTGTGCTGGCACCACGAACGTCGGGGCATTTCGAAGTGAGTCTGCGCGATGTTGTGCTCACGGACGCAGCCGGAAATCGCCTCGCTGCAAATGTTCACAACCGCATCGTCGTGGCAGTTGGCGCGGGCAGCACGCGTCACGCAGCTCCGCGCGCCCATCGGTCACCAACCCACGACGTCGTCGCCGCCGACGACTCGCGAGACGCTGGCTCGGCGCAGGCCGACTGGACAGTCGCGACAGAAAACGGGTCGTGCGTCGCCTCATCGTGCGCGACGGTCGCAGACATTCAACGCGCAGCGGCGCAGCCTCGGGCCTTTGGTGCTTCGTCATTGAGCGGCCCGAGCTCGTACACGTTCGTAGTCGACACGAACTCCGATGCTGCCGACGCCGTCGTTGGCGATGGGATCTGTGCCATACCTGGCGGCGGATGTTCGCTGCGAGCTGCGATCCAAGAAGCCGACACGCGGGTCGTTCCGTCGACAATCAACTTCAACATCCCAGGTGCCGGCATTCACGCGCTTGCCCCTGCGACCCGTTACCCGATTCTCTCGAACATTGTTGCGCCGATCACGATCGATGGCTTCACGCAACCCGGTGCTTCGGTCAACACCGACCCGTTGGCGTCGAACGCCCAATACACGATCGAGATCCAAGGCATGGGTCCCGGCGCGATCGACGCATTTTTGATCACTGGCTCCAACGTCACAATTCGTGGTCTCGATATCCACGGTTTCGGTCGTCATATTTGGATGCTCGGAGCGAACGCGTTCAACAACACGGTCGAGGGCTCGCTCATCGGTTTGCTCCCCGACGGGACGGCCGACCCATTGATCACGCTCGCGATTGGCAAGTCGTGCATCGTCATGCAAGGGGGTGCCAACCACAACCACGTCGGCGTACCTGGCGACGCGAACCGCAACGTCGTGTCGGGATGCGCCCACCAAAACATCGCGACGTACGACGACGCGACCGATTACAACGTGATTCAGAACAACATCATTGGTCTCGATCCCACAGGGACCTTGCGCCGCGGGGCGAAGTCGCATGGTGTTGATATCAACACGTGGTCGAGCCACACTCTGATCGGCGGGACGGGGCCCGGCGAACGAAATGTGTCGTCTGGTAATACCGGCAACGGCGTCGAGGTTTCGCACGGCGTTGGGACGCAGTTCAATCAAGTTGTTGGCAATTACATCGGGACAACGCTCGACGGGAACTCGATAGCCCCCTACACGCGCAACGGCCAGGTTGGTGTGCGCATCGAAGGCAACCCGTTCTGTCCCACCACGTGCGATCCAGACATTTCCTACCAGTCGGTGATCGGCAATGTCATTGCGAACTCCGGCGAAGCTGGAATTTTCACCGACAAAGGCTCCAACCACACAACGATCCAGGGCAACACGATTGGTCTGACGGCCAACGGCGGCGACGGCCGCAACAACATTGTGGGTATCCGAATCGAGGCTGGCTCCTTCGGAGACGTGGTGTCGAACAACATAATTTCGAACAACGACAATGGCCTCCAGATAGTGCCAACCGGAGCGAGTCCGCCAAACGCAAACTCGTCGCCAACCAACTTCAACACGATCTCGCAGAACTCGATCTACAACAATGGCGTCGGCGGGGTCACCGCGCTTGGAATCGACTTGGCGCCACTTGGCCAAGTCAATACCGCGGGAAACGCCGATCCCGCAGTGAATGAATCGATGCTTGCTCCTACCCTGTCGTCGCCAAAAGCAGCAGCGGTCGACGCTTCGACGTGCGCGAACTGCACCGTCGAATTGTTCATTTCCGATCGTGCAGCTGGCCTCTTCGGATCCGGCCGAACGTTCCTCACGAGCGGTGTCGCCGACGGCAGCGGATTCGTTCGGCTGTTCGTTCCCGCGATTGCACAAGGCCAGTCCGTGACCGCCACGGCAACGAATCTCAACGGCAGCAGCTCGGAGTTCTCGCGCAATGTTGCGATTCCCGTGCCGCGGCCATCCAACGTGGCGCCGATCGCATCGTTCACTTCGTCGTGCAGCCACCTCTCCTGCACGTTGAACGGAACTGCTTCTCACGACACCGACGGCTCAATCGTGCGGTATCAATGGAACTTCGGTGACGGCGCGACAACCGAAGGTGCGACGGCATCCCATTCCTACACAAGTGGTGGCAGTTTTGTTGTGACGCTCACCGTCACCGACGACGACGCCGCGACTGGGGCAATGGCGGACTCTGTGAACGCAGTCGACCTTCCGCCGGTTGCGAGCTTCACGGCGGGTTGTTCATTTCAGTTGTGCAACTTCGATGCGTCAGCTTCGACCGACCCTGACGGCCCGATCGCAAGTTACGCGTGGACGTTTGGCGACGGCACCGCCGGGACGGGCGTGACCACCCCGCACACCTACGGGGCCAGCGGCGCCTTTACCGTCACGCTGACTGTCGATGATGGCAACGGCGCGACCAATGCGACCAGTCAGCTTTTCAACATCACCGCGCTCCCGACGGGAACGCTCGCCGTCGATACGTTCAGTCGCACGTCCACGAACACATGGGGGAGCGCAGATCTCGGCGGTGTCTACGGCGTCTCTCCTGCACCTACGGACTATTCAGTAGGCGGCGGAGTTGGCAAGATCAACGGGAACGCGGCGACCTCAGCCCGTTTCGCATTTCTCAATTCAACGAACGTTCGAGACAGCGACTCGGTCGTCGACATCGCCACGAACAAGGCGCCGGCAGGTGGCACATGGGGACAGGTTGCTGGCCAAACTGCACGCCGCCAGAACGCATCGCTTGAATACCGTTTGCGGCTGCGCTTCCCGGTGGGCGGTGGTGTCAAGATCTCGATTGCGAAGGTGGTGAACTCCAGCACCGAAGTGCAAATTGGTAACGAGGTCAACGTTCCAGGCGCGACGTATACGCCAGGACAGATGTTCACCACTCGGTTGCGCGTGACTGGCGTCAACCCCACGACGCTCCAAGCCAAGGCGTGGACTACCGGAACGTCGGAACCGTTAGCGTGGGCAGTCTCCACAACTGACAGTCAAGCCGAACTGCAAGTCGCTGGAACGAGCGGGTTGCGTACCTATCTTGGCGGCAGCGCGTCGAACGTTCCGGTGCTGTGGAGTTTCGATAACTATCGCATGCAGGTTGTCAACACCGCGCCGACTGCCTCCTTTACGGTGTCGTGCACGAACAGCTTGTGCAGCTTCGATGGTTCGTCATCGAACGATCCTGATGGCACGATCGCCTCGTATGCATGGAATTTCGGCGACGGCACAAGCGGGACAGGCGTCACGACGACCCACGACTACGGGAGCGCATTTGGTCCGTATATGCCAGTTCTCACCGTGACCGATAACTTCAACGCCACGGGCACGCTCTCGACACCGTTGAACGTTTCCAATATCAGCCCTCACGCGCAGATCAATGTGAATTGCGTCGATTTGAATTGCACGTTGACATCCACAGGTTCGATCGATCCTGACGGCACGATCACGCAGTACAGCTGGGACTTCGGTGATGGCTACAGCGCGAGCGGCGCATCGGTCGCCCATACCTTTGCCACTCCCGACGTGTACACGATTGCGCTTACCGTGACCGACGACGACGGTGCGATCGACGGCACAACGCAGACGGTAACTGTGCTCGCTCCGAACCAGCTGCCCGCCGCGTCCTTTACGCAGAACTGCGTGTTACTCGACTGTTCCTTCGACGCGACGGCATCGAGTGACGCCGATGGGACCATTGCGAACTATCTCTGGAACTTTGGCGACGGCACGACTGGCACAGGTCCAACACCTTCGCACTCCTTTGCGTACACGTCGAACTACAACGTGTCGCTCACGGTCACCGACGATCGTCTTGGCACGGGGACCACATCGCACAGCGTCGCTGTGGTTGGGCCGAATGTCGCGCCAACTGCCAATGCGGCTGTGAACTGCACGCTCATGACATGTGCCTACAGCTCGACAGGTTCGGTCGACCCAGACGGCACAATTGTCTCCTACGCGTGGAACTTTGGCGATGGCACGTCGGCGAGCACGGCATCTGCATCGCATACCTACGCGATCGCTGGCACATGGCCGGTGACGTTGACGGTGACGGACAACAGTTCGGCCGTCGGTACCAAGGTCGCGTTCGCCGTTGTCTCACCTGCCGTCGCTCCGTCGACGATCGCTCAGGATTCGTTCGGACGTACCGTTGCGAACGGATGGGGAAGCGCAGATCTTGGCGGGCCATGGACCCTCACCGGGTCGGCGGCGAACTTCACCGTGAACGGTTCTGCTGGAACGCAAAAAGTCACCGCCATCGGAGGCTCCACGGCGGCGTATCTCAACGGCCCGGTTGGCAGTGACCTCGACGTCAGAACCAAGATCGCCACAGACAAGGCCGCAACCGGCCAGGGGCAATGGATCAACATCACCGTGCGGAAGGTCTCGACCAATAACGAATATCGGGTGCGGGTTCGGATGGGTTCGACCGGAGTGTTTTTGGCCGCCGCCAAGCTCGCAGGATCTTCGAGTAGCTCCCTCGTCGGTGCTGAAATCAGCGCCGGGCTCTCGTATGTTCCTGGCCAGTACTACCAAGTCCGCGCCGAAGCAATTGGTTCGAACCCAACGACGATCCGAGCGAAAGTTTGGGTCGACGGCACGAGCGAACCGAGTGCCTGGATGCTCATCCGTACCGACGCAACCGCCGGAGTACAAGGCAGCGGATCCATCGGTTTCAGTACGTTCGATTCTGCTACTCCGGCGCCTGTGGTGTTCAGTTTCGCAAATCTCGTCGTCGGTCCAGCGAACGCTGCCCCGATCGCTTCGTTCGCGGTGAACTGCGTCGGTCACGCTTGTACAAACGACGCGTCCGCGTCGAGCGACGACGTGGCGATCGCAAGCTACGTGTGGAACTTCGGCGACGGAATCACCTCGAGTGGAGTGACTGCGTCGCACACCTACTCAGCCGCTGGTGTGTATTCGGTGACCCTCACCGTCACCGACAATCAGGGCGTGAGCAGTGTTGCCACGCACAGCGCAACCGTGAACCTCGCGCCGACGGCGAATATCAGTGTCTCGTGTAACGGCCTGACGTGCGCGGTGAATGGATCGGCGTCGAGCGATCCCGACGGCACGATCGCGAGCTATGCGTGGAACTTCGGCGACGGCGCGACGGCCACGGGCGTGACTGCGAATCACACCTACGCAACAAGTGGGAACGAGACAGTCACACTCCTTGTCACCGACAATCTCGGTGCGTCCGCATCGACGACAGCACTCATCACGCCCAATGCTCCACCAATTGCGCTCTTCAGCGTGAGCTGCGCGAGCTACGCGTGTTCTGCCGACGCCTCAACGTCATTTGATCCCGACGGCACGATCGCGAGCTATGCGTGGGACTTCGGCGATGGCACGACGGCCACGGGCGTGACTGCGAATCACACCTACGCCGGCTCCGGGACTCACACCGTCACATTGACGGTCACAGATAACCTCACGGCGACTGCATCGATCCAACACAACGCCTTGACCGACCTGGCACCAACAGCGTCATTTACACTGAATTGCACGCTGCTTGCGTGTTCGATGAACGCGACGGCGTCGACTGACAGTGATGGTGCGATCGTTGGCTACGCGTGGGACTTTGGCGATGGTGCGACCGCGACCGGCGTTACGACGAGTCACACCTACGCCACGAGCGGTACCTACACGGTGACGCTCACGGTAATTGACGACCTTGGTGTCTCGACGGCGGCGTCGCACTCGGTCACACCAAACGCGCCGCCCGTTGCGGCGTTCGTTCCCTCGTGCGTGCTCCTGGCCTGCACCGTCGACGCTGCGACATCGTCGGATCCCGACGGGACCATCGCTTCGTATGCTTGGCAATTCAGTGATGGTGCGACTGCATCGGGTGTGACGGCGAGTCATACCTTTGCGATCGCGGGTACCTGGCCGATCACGCTGACGGTGCTCGACAACTCGGGCGCTGCCGCTTCGAAGACAATCTTGGTGACTGTCGCACCAACAGTCGCTCCGACGATCTACGCGCAAGATGGCTTCGGGCGCACGACTGCAAACGGCTGGGGAACAGCCGACCTTGGTGGCGCATGGACTGCCTCTGGAACTGCGACGAACTTTGCCGTCAATGGCGGCGTTGGAAAAATGCTCATGCCGGTCACTGCAACGAGCGACGCGGTCCGCCTCAACGGCGTGACCAATACCGACTTCGACGTCCAGGCTCGTTTGAGCTACGACAAGACCCAAGTCGGGACCGGTTCGTGGGTCAATATCGTTGGTCGCTACATCGGCACCAATCAGGAGTATCGAGCCCGGATCCGTTTCGGTGGTGCGACAGTGCTTGCCGCTGCCTACAAACTTGCAGGCAGCGCGGCGGTGATCGTCGGTTCCGAAATCAACACAGGTCTGGCATCCGCGCCGAACACTTGGTATCGGGTACGGATGAATGTGACCGGTACGAATCCAACAACGATCAAGATCAAGGTGTGGGCCGACAATGTTGGCGAACCCGCCGCATGGACCGTCACAGTGACCGACGCTTCCGCGTCGTTGCAGGTTCCGGGCGTCGCCGGACTCTCGTCGTACTCCGGTGGTTCGAGTTCGTACCCGATGACCTTCAGCGTCGACGACTTCGCGCTGCGCCCGGCGAATCTGCCACCCGTGGCATCGTTTGTGCCAACGTGCGCGGGAGGTCTGCAGTGCTCGGTCGACGCGTCGGCTTCGACCGATGATGGTTCTGTCGCCTCCTACGACTGGGCATGGGGCGATGGAGCGACCTCGACCGGCGTGAACTCGGCGCATACCTTCGCCGCACCTGGGAACTACACCGTGACGTTGACAGTGACCGACAATCAGGGCGTGAAGACCGTGTTCGCGCAGGGAGTAATCGTAACCTGAGGTTGTGGATCAACGAGCGCAGTCGCCCGGCACTTCGAGACGCGGCCGCGTGTTGGGGCGAAGCGAAGTAGTGGAAGCAGTGCGTCACTCTGGGCGCGTCGCGATTCAGGCACTCGGGACGTTGACTGCTGGTTCGCGAACCGTCCCGGATTTCTTGATCATCGGAGCGAAACGGACTGGATCGACATCGCTGTTTCGATATCTCGAACAACATCCGAACATTGCGCCGCTGTTTCCCAGTTCGCGGCTGCCTCTCATGCGTGAGAACCAGAAAGGTGTTCACTACTTCGACAGCAATTTCGAACGTGGCGAGGCGTGGTATCGCGGGCACTTTCAAACGGCTTCGGCGCGGCGGGCCGGTCGGCTGCTCGCTGGTGAGGCCTCGCCGTACTACCTGTTTCATCCCCTGGCGGCTGAACGCGCGGCGGCGCTCATGCCGACAGCGAAGATCATCGTGCTGCTGCGCGATCCGGTCGAGCGAGCATTTTCTCATTGGAGTGAGCAACGTCGCAACGGGGTTGAGGTACTGAGCTTCGCGGATGCGCTTGACGCTGAGACAGCACGAGTCGCCGACGCTGAACAGCAGCTGTTGGAGCACCGACTGCAACATTCGTTTGCACATGAACAACAGTCGTATGCCGCACAAAGTTGCTACGCGGCGTCCCTGCAACGCTGGATCGATCGATACGGCGCGAATCGCGTGCTGGTCCGCAAAAGCGAAGATTTCTACGCGCGGACACAGCAGGTTTTCGATGATGTGACTGAGTTTCTCGGAATTGACCGCCACGTGTTGCGCGATGTTGCACCGTGGAATGCTGCGCCGAAGACGGAGCTCGATCCTCGTGTGCGGGCGCGTCTTGCGACCTATTTGCTCGATGACGCCATCGCGACGCGCGATCTCGTAGGCATCACATGGCCGTAGCGCAGTATGTCCGCTACGCCGGCAATCCTCGCTTGCACATTCCCGTCGGGTTGGGGCGTGGTTCCGCTGCCGCGATCGCGACGTCGATGGCGTGTAAACCATTTCCGGTTGCTGTCCATCACCTCGCCTGGGCCGCGGCAGGAATTGGCGGGACGATCGTGATCCCTGGGAGGCGTGGACCGCTCGAAGTGCCGCCGAGTTTCGCTGCCGTCATGGAGTCGGTTCGCGATGCGGTTGGTCCTTTTGATACGGCTGCGGTATCGACGCGTCGCCAGGCCGATCGACCGGCCTATTTGGTGTTGGCATTCCGCGACAAACTTCCTGTTGCATTCGTCAAGATTGTGCCATTCGAAAGTGCTGGCGGGCCGTCGGTCGAACGACAGTGTCTCGCCCAGCTCTCTCAGTCGACGACAGCTCCGGTGTTGGTGCCACGGCTCCTCGCGACGGGTGAATCGCACGAGTACGAATGGACTGCAATGACTCCGTTGCCGGCGCGCCCGCATCGGCCAGCATGGCGGGTGGATGCGGAATCGATTGCCCGCTGGTTGCAGACGGAATTGGGCGCAGTATTGCCCCGAACCGGTCCGAGCGATTGGGTACCAATCCATGGTGATTTCGCGCCATGGAACCTCCGAAAATTCCTTGGGGATGGTACCGGGCTCTACGACTTCGAAGATGCTCGCTACGGACCCGGCGATGCCGACGTGACCTTTTGGAACCTCGCATGTGCGACCCTGCGACGCCGTCCGCTGCAGCAATTGGTACAACGATCGACCTACCAATTCTGGGAAGAATTTCTCACGGAGCGACTCTCACAACAGACGACACCGGACCTCGATCATTTGCTGCTTGCAACCCTTCGCGACGCGTCGCTCACCTGAGACGCGGGCTCGTTCGTTCGGGCCAGGTTCCCTGCGTCGAACTAGCGACCGCGACGCCGTGGCGCGAGATCTCTGATCCAATGGTCGGTCGTGCGAATCAAGCGTTGTCGTACATACGACACGATCGCGGCGTCGATCACAAGCGTCGTTGCAGCGAACAACAGTAGAGCAGCGATCAATGCGTGGTCGACGACCCATGACGGTGGAGGGAAATGAGTCGGAGCCGAACGGTACGCGATCACGAGACCGAAGTCGGTAAACGCAGCCACAGCAATCCAGGTGTCGCGGCGCGAAGGTTCACCTTCATCTGCGATGTTGACGGTGTAGTTGCGGCTCACCGCGAGTATCCACAGTGCAGCGATTGCTGCTCCTGCGATGGCATCGCTCGGCCGATGCAACGCGCCGACAACGACCGCCACCATGATTGCTGCGGTGAGTACCGCGCAGAGTGCCGCTGTGGCCCGGCGGCGCCACGGGGGTGAAAGCATGATGATCGACAGGCCGGACGCAACAACGAACGCGCTGTGCCCGCTCGGGAATGTGGAACCCCCGAGCCATGATGGAATGTCGTTTGCATTGGGGCGGGGGAGTATCGGCTTCAAGACCTCGCAGAACAACACGGGCGGCAGAATCAAAAGCATCAGCGTACGCAACGTGGGGAGCAGCCGTTGCGACGCCCACGCCGACATTGCCGTCGCCAAGAGAAGCAAGCTGACGGCTGCGATGGCGTCGGGCGCGTGTTGCGGGGATGGAACGCCATCGCGGCTCAAGCGTCGCGGGAACTTATGAATAGTGGAGTAGAGCTTCGCCGCGTCGTCGAAGCGCCGACCACGCGCGGTGAATACGAAGACGACGTATAACCCAACAACGACACCTGTGCCCAACAACAGCGTGCGACGACGTGCCCGCGTATTCGCGACGACAGGTATGGACATGGTCACCTACGGTAACCGCCCACGATGAGGCTGGTGATCAAACTGCGCGTAAGTTGATTCGGTCGCTCGCCTCGGCAACTGGCAACTGTGACTCGACACGACGAATCGACGCGATGCGATCGGTGCGCAGGCTCGCGACGCGCAATGACCAACCGGTCATCTTTGCGTGACCACCATCGGCCACAAAGAACGTCGTAAATGGACCTTCGAGTTGATACGCAGTGGCTTCGTTGACCATTTCGCGGTCACCATCGAGGGTCGTAATTTCGAATGGCATCGAGCTACCTCCAGGTGTCGGCGTGAGCATTAGTTGTAACCCATTCGGCTTGTGGACAGCTAGTAGCGCGACGTGTGGAATTGCTGTGGATAACCTCGCGCCCTAGTTCAATGGCTCAGAGTCAGCCGAGTCGCGCAGTGCTTCCCGTACCGCGTCGGCGAGTAGCCGAACATGCGGTTCCTTGAGGAGCGTCATATGACTTACTGCCGGACTGTCGATCTCGTATACCTTGAACCCGTCGCCCACCAGCTGTTCCCATTTCTGTCGGCGGAATTGTTCATGGAACTGTTCGATCCCGTTCGACTTGCGGAGTAACGCGACTCGACCGCCATAGGGCGGTGCGACATAGTCGGTCGCGAGTCGCCAGTTGACAGCTTCAACGTCGCGAAGCAGCTTGGGGAGCGGTATCCCGCGATCCAGATACCGGGACTTCACGAACCGCCACCAATACGGACGCAAGAGACGATCGGAAACGTTGCGACCCGTCTCGTAGACGTGCGTCCATCGAGCGCGACCTTTGTACTCCGCAAATTCTCGAAGATGTGTTTTGATGCGGCCTTTCGTGCTGTATTTACTGCCACCCGCGAGATGCCCGAGTGGAGCCGCGTCGAGCAAGATCACGGTCGCAACTTTCTCATTCAGTTGGGCGAGTTGATGCGCCATTTCGTACGCCACTACGCCGCCCATACAAAACCCGCCGAGGACATAGGGCCCGTGCGGTTGCACTGCTCGGAGCTCCTCGATGTACGCCTTCGCCATCGCAGGAATCGATCCGAACTGCGCGCGATCGCCACCGAGTCCGCGATCTTGGAATGCGTACGCCGGTTGATTTCCACCGAGCCGGCGCACAAGGTCGAGGTAGATGATGCCTTCCCCTACTGGCCCGTGGACCAAGAACATCGGCGTTCCGTTCCCGGTCGCCTGGAGCGCGACAAGGGTTTCGAACTCGATAGTGCGGTCCTGACGCAGCAGCTCAGCCAATTGGGCGATGGTTTGGTTCTGAATGAGCGCAGCAAGAGGAAGACGTTCACCGAACTCCCGCTCGATCATCGCGAAGAGGCGCACGGCGAGCAGTGAGTGTCCACCGACGTCGAAGAAACTTTCGTGAATGCTGACGGCATCGATTCCGAGTACCGAACACCACATCGCCGCGAGCCGCCGTTCGACGTCGTCGCGGGGAAGTGCAATATCGCCGTGGGTACCGTCGAGTTCTTTGGGGGTTGGCAGCGCAAGCAAGTCGATTTTGCCGTTCGGGGTGCGCGGGAGATGA
>JBBRPC010000098.1:0-12731 GCA_038228615.1 Acidimicrobiia bacterium
AGTGCACCGGCCGCCACGAATACAACGCGACGTAGCCATCACCTTTGCGGCCAAACGTCCAGTTGCCTGATTGGGTCACCTGATCGAATCGCTCCTGTGGAAAGTAGGCGTGCGTCTTGTCGATGTAACTCAACGAGCTCGGCAACAACGGCACGGGAACAAACTGGGGCGCATACAACGACATGCTCACGGTTCCATGTTGGGCAGCTCGCGGCAGTGCACCGTCGCCAGTGAAGTAACCGTCGTCGTCTGGCCACGGCACCCCCGGTTTCGGTTCGTTCTTCGGGCTCGTCGTGAACACGATCGCGTTGTCGTCGAGCGTGGCCTGGGAAATGTGATGCTGCTCGCCGTGCATACCCGGGCGGTAATCCTGGGCCGTCGACAACATCACTGCGGGTGAACGATAGGTATACGTATCAACAGCGCTCAGCACACCAAACGACAACTGTGGCGAAAGTTGTTGCGCCAGCGTTCGCGCGAGATCGAAATCACTCCCTACCGCGTCGCGCAGCGGCTTGAACGGCGAATAGAACTGGCTCGTCCATAGGTCGTATCGATCGAGTGTCTTGATCGTGGTCTCCACTTCTTGCCACGCGGTCTGCGCGCCGCGCTCCCACCAAAACGGCACGCTGTCGGGATTCGCAAATGCGTAGCCAGCGGGAGCAGGCGGGTTCGCAACTACCGGAGACTCTGGGTCGATGGCGACGCCCATGTGCTCTTTGTCAACCGTCGTGCGGGTGCTTCGCGCGATCTGCCAGATCACTTCCGGCAGCCGGTATCGGTGTGCACGGGCGAACATGACTGCGGCGGGATCGCCACTTGAGGTGTAATCCTCCGGTGCCGTATCAAACAACAGCTTCGTGGCGTTGAAAGTGTCTTCGTCGGTGGCCTTGCTCTTGTCTTTCATATATGAACGGCCGTGCGTCACGCCGAAATTGTTTTGCCGCAAATGCATCGCGATATCGGTAAGGAAGAGGTCGAGCACCATCGCCGCACGTTCGCGGATGATCGGATCATTCGCGAACTCAACAAGTGTCAGCAGGGGGTCGATGTCTTTTTGGTAATACACGTCTGAATGCCATTCGGTAAAACCGAACCGCACTTTCTCGTCGATCCATTGCAATATCCGGCGACGTGCAACATCTCGGTGATACGCACCCGAACGACCGTCGTTGGTAAACGTTGTGGTCGGAAAGGTTTGGCCAGCGAGCATTTCGATCGTGTGATAGATCAATCGGTGGTTCTCCGACCAGTAATACCGGTCGTCGACGACGCCAGGCGGTGTCGGTTCGGTATACCAATATTTGAACGCAGTAAATCGGTGCTCGATGGCCTTGTGCGTGTCGGCACGCAAGGTCGAGCCGTAGCCGAGATACAAGTTCATGAGATAGAGCATTGTGAAATCGCTGGTGTCTTGAAACCCATCGATTTGCGTGAACGCGTCGGAGAAGGCCGCCGGCGTCACGGCGTTCATATCGAAGGTAAACGACCGGTCGCGTCGGGCTCGTTCTGCGTTCGCGATGACATTCGTCGGCGAACCAGGGCTGAACTGCTGGGTCGCATAGCGGAGGTAATCATCGGCCCGTGCTCGCTGATATCGCTGCGACACGAACCCAGTCAGCGTCGACGCGTTCGTTGTGCCCGCAGCGTTCGCGCTCGTTGCCGCGTTCACGCCAGGTGTGTGCACACCCAACGTGCTCACACCCAGCGTGCCCAAGCCCAGCGCGCCGGCCATAACCCATATTCCCGTCCGTCCCATTACGGAATGCTGACACTCGCTCGTGATCCGCGCAAACCACACCAGAATCGTTCGCATTGCGAACAAATGCGTTTTCTTCAGGTCCGCGTCACGTTTTCGCGACGGAAACCTGAACAAAACTATGGGTGAGCACGGTGCCCAGGACGGGACCGAAAGCTACGCAGCGGATGCACTCGTCGCGCTGACCACAGCCAACACCACGACGGTCACGCCTACATACGTACGGTCTGCCACTATGGGCGCAAGATCCCGGCAGAACTCAACACCGCAGTCGCGTATCGCGACCCGACATGTTGCGATCATCAAGAACTCGGCTGCAACACGCAGAACTCGTTGTCGTCGGGATCGGCCAACACGATCCAACTGACATCGCCTTGACCGATGTCGATTCGAGTCGCTCCGAGCCCGACGAGACGATCCACTTCGGCTCGCTGATCAACGCCGTCGAGCGGGGCCACGTCGAGATGCAGCCTGTTCTTTGCGGCCTTCGCAATGAGCGGCGGGCCGCTCCAGGTGATGAGGGGACCAGTCAGGTCGGGCGCGCGTATCGCGGTCTCCTCATCTTGATCCCATACCAACGGCCATCCGAGTACTTCGCTCCAGAAGTAACCGGTCTTGCGCGTGCCGTCGCAGTTGATCGCGCCGAGACGTCCGCAGTTCGCGAGGAAGGAATTACCGGGCTCGATGATGCAGAACTCGTTGCCCTCTGGGTCGGCGAGCACCACATGTCCTTCGTCGGGGTCCTGACCGATGTCGATATGGCGACCGCCGAGCTCGACCAACCTCGCGACCGTGTCGCGTTGATCGTCGATCGATGTCGTCGTCAAATCGAGATGAATACGGTTCTGGCGCGTTTTCGCCTGCAGGATTGGTTCGAACAAGATCTCAAATCCGGTGTCGTCCGTTGGGACAAGTGCGATCTCATCATCGGTCTCGACAGCAATGTCCCAGCGCAACGCCTCGGCCCAAAAACGTGCGAGACGCAGCGGATCATTCGCATCAAGACAAAGAGCATCAAGGCGAGACGTCATCTGGTGCAATGTACGCCGCTGGAGGTGCACCATCACGGCGCAAATATCCAATACCGTTCTGTAATGCCATCATGGAAGACGATCGAAGCGACAGAGCCGGAGTTCGCCGAGCGAGTTCGGAGGCTGTTCGATGCTGGTCGCCACAAGACGATTGCAACGCTGCGCGCCGATGGCTCGCCGCGAATCTCGGGTATCGAGTGCACGTTCACAGAAGGCGAAGTCAGCTTCGGTTCAATGACAGGGGCACGCAAGGGTGCAGACCTCACTCGCGATCCCCGCTTCGCTTTGCACGGCCCGACCTTCCACCCCGAAGACGGCAAGGAAAACGAGTGGCCAGGCGAGGCGAAGATCGCCGGGCGTGCCATCTCGGCCGGGACGACAACTGACGAACAGCCCGACGGCGCAATGTTCATCGCTGACATCACCGAAGTTGTCATCACCGGGCTCGATGCCGAGGCGACCAAACTCGTTGTTGAGTCATGGACACCCGAGCATGGGCTGCGAAGGGTAGAACGCGACTAACAACACGCCGACACCACTCGGTTATGTCGTCGTCGCGTCGCCTTTACAATGGAGGTCTTTCGGTTGGTTGGACTGCGTCACCGAATAGGAGAAGATCTTCGGCACATCGGTGAACCCTCCGAAGGTGAACGCATCGGGCACGACGTCGTCATAGAAGCGCTTATCGCCGTCCAAGAAGGTCACGTGGACTTTGACGCCGAGCCTCGGATCCGTGGTGGTGTTCTCAACCGTACCCTTGACCGTGAACGCTGTCTGCGGAATGCCGCCATCGGCGTCCGGCAACGGCTTCTTCTCGCAAGCCGTGATCGTCACTTTGATGCCGTTGGCGGTGCTGACTCGGTCGAGCCTCGTGCCCACCGGCCCGTCGCTAGAACACCCCCCGATGGAGAGAACGACCGCCATGAGACCAAGGACCAAACCGCTCCGGAACTCAGACCTAGCCATGCATCCCCTTTCGACCTGCACGGTCGAGCCGCGCCGGACGATTTCTATTATGGCATTGGAAGTGCCGTCAAAGCTCACCATCCATCACTCGCCACACCGCCCGATCCGCGACCAATTCGATTGGTTGTCAATCGTTAGTAAATCTTTGCTCTTTGAACGGGTCTCCATAGTTGTGGTAGCCGTTGCGTTCCCAAAATCCTGGCTTATCAACGCTTGAGAACTCAAGACCTTCGAGCCACTTCGCCGACTTCCAAAAGTACAAGTGGGGAACCAGCACGCGCAGTGGGCCGCCGTGAATTGGCTCAAGCGGCTCGCCATCGAATTGCCAAGTGAGCAACGCGTTGTCGCATAAATAGTCGGCAAGCGGAAGGTTGGTCGTGTAGCCGTATACGGCGTGTTGGATGACGTGCTGCACCGCCGGGCGCGGCTGGGCAATCGCGAACACGTCACGTATCCGCACGCCCCGCCAGACGGTATCGAACTTCGACCATTTCGTCACGCAATGGATATCTGTTGTGACATCGACGTGCGGCAACCCCTCGATATCGGCGAACGTCAAGGTCGCGGGGTTATCGACCTCACCAAACAGTCGCAGCGAGAACGATTCG
Source organism: Acidimicrobiia bacterium (assembly GCA_038228615.1). Lineage (GTDB taxonomy): Bacteria > Actinomycetota > Acidimicrobiia > IMCC26256 > PALSA-610 > F1-120-MAGs023. The sequence goes on from JBBRPC010000098.1 coordinate 4,365, forward strand.
CGGGTCGTACTTGGCACATCACCAACGTGCAGCACGGGAAACCGATCAGTGTGGTACTGGCCTGAGGGAAGGCGTGCCGGATCGATGCCGAGCGCTGCGAGTTGTTTGCGGTTACGGTCGAAAAAGCTCATGCCACTACGTACTGACGAACCTTCGACCTGTTACATACATGGTGATTCGTTGACCGCTAGGGCCGTTCGATTTCTTCGACAACAACAGTCTGCATCACATCGCCGACGGAGACGCCAAGCACAACGTCCATGCCCTCGATGACGTAGCCGAACAGGTTGTATGCCTTGTCGAGTTTGCGGGTGCAGTCGGCGGTGCAGATGAAAAACTGCGAGCCGTTGGAGTTGCGGCCGGAGTTGGCCATCGCGACCGCCCCGATCGTGTATTCAGCCTTCACTGGCTCGTCGGCAAACTTGTATCCGGGCCCGCCAGTACCTGAACCCTGCGGGCAACCGCCTTGAATCACAAAGTCGTTGACGACCCGGTGGAATGTAAGACCGTCGTAGTAGCCCTGACGAGCCAACCCGACGAAGTTATTCACCGTGTTCGCCGCCAACTGTGGATCGAGGTCCATCACGATCGAACCGGCGTCGAGCGTGATGGTTGTGCGATAGATCTTCGATCCGTCAATTTGGTATTCGGGCATGTCGGCCATGGTGTGATCCTCGGGGTGAGTGGAACGCTCGTGAGCTGAGTCGCTGCGAATTACGGCTTGGTTGTACTGGTCGTCACGGGATGAGTAAGGCGATCGATGACGCTACGCGCCATCGCCGCCTGAGCTCCGTTCGGAGACAGCGCAAGATATTTCCTGAACATCGGTAGCGCAATTGCGGCCGGTCGGCCCGTCTCGGTCAAAATGAGGCCCTTGTAGAGGTACGACTGCGCGTACTTCGGGTCGACGCCGATCGAACGCTCGCACAACGTGAGTGCCTCCTCGAGCAGTCGAGCATCGGGCGCTCCCCCGCCATTCGTGATCTCGACGTTGCGCTGAATGAGCATTTCCGCGAGCGCAGTCAACGGTTCGGCGAGATCGGGGCGCAGCTTTGCGGCCGCGAGAAACTCGGTTGTGGCCCCGGAAAAGTTGCGGGACGCCGCCCAAGTTTGGGCTTGGGCGAGATGCCCTCGATACGACTTCGGGTCGATCTTCGCCGCGCTATTCCCAGTGATGGTGTCGCCGGGGGCGCGCGTGCCCACCGATTTCGAAAGGGCGAATGCCCCTGCACCTGCAAACACAACGATCGACGCGATGACCGACCAGCGACGGCCCTTGGGTATCGGTGGCGCTTTCTGACGATTGTCGGTGCCGCCCGCGAGCGCGCGCAGTACCGCAGCCGTGCGCGCGGTGTAGTCGGAATGCAACGTCGCAAAGCTTTCGGCGTCGATACCACCCTCGTCGCGCTCAGTTTCAAGATCGGCGAGCGATGTCAGCAAGAACTCCCGTTCGGATTCGAGCTCGAGACGCCGTTCCTGTGACAGTTTCGCCATCGCTAACGATCCTGTTCGACGTCGTGTTCACGTGCTTGTGCCACGAGCGCGACATCGTCGTCGGTTGCCTGCATGCGCGGTTCAGCCCGCCAACGACGAATCGCAAACATGAGTCCGCCTGCCGCTGCCACGAATGCAACAACGGGGAGTCCCCACGCGACCAACCCGATGCCCCCATCACTCGGATTGAGAATGTACCGCTCGTAATGCGCCCGGTAATAGGCCATGATGTGATCATCAGACTCGCCGCGTTGAATGCGCTGGGCGATATCGGCACGGATGTCGCGCGAGATCGACGCGTTGCTCCCATCGACAGTCTCGCCGTCGCACACCGGGCATGCGATCCGCCGTTCCAGCTGCAATGCCCTGCGCTGCGGATCATTGCTATCGCTGCGGAACGCGGCAACTGCGATGCCAACCACAACGACCATCAACGCGAGCATTGTCGCAAGTCTGCGATTCACGGCTATCGACTTCCCGCCGAAGACCCACTGCCTTGGGTCTGTTCGAGTTGGGTCACAAGAGCATCGACCGCGCGCACATCGATCGGACCGGAAATCCATTTCACGACGATGCCGTTCGGATCAATCACCACGGTTTCAGGTTGGCCGGTGACCGAATAGTTGAGGGCGATCCGAGCGCCCGGGTCGAAACCCAACGCATAGTTCATCTCATTGAGTTTTGCGTAACGACGCGTTGCATCTTGAGTCCGTGGATCGTGCACAACGCCGATCATCGCGAAGCCGGGATCTTCGAGACGCGCCTTCGCCAACCCCACGAGCGAAGGCGTTTCCTCGATACAAGGATCGCACCACTCATTCCAAAAATTGACCAACACCACCTTGCCGCGGTAGTCGCTCAACGAAAGTGAATTGTTGTCGAAATCGGTCAGCGTGAACGCCGGTGCAGGCACGCCGACACGGGGGCCGCCGCCCGCATCATCTTTCGAACCGAGCGCAACCGCAAGGACCACGCCAAAACCCACGACGAACACCGATACCACCGCGACCGCCCAACGAATGCGTGTCACGCGATCGCCTCCACGAGTTCGTGTCGCACCGGCACTGCGCTGACACGACGTTTCGGAATCAAACAGACCACCGTCCCGAACGCCATCGTCAAACCACCGAGCCACAACCACAGAATCATCGGATTCACCGCGACCTGCACCGTGACCTCACCGTGGTCATCGGGGGCTGCCACGAGTAGCAGATACACATCCCGCTGAAGCCCTGACCGTACCGACGGAGTGCCGATCGCGTTCTGCGCATTTGGGAACGTAGAAAGTGATGGTGCGTAGGTTCCGAGATCATCACTTCCGTCGTGGATGTTGAACCTCGCCGAGAGTGTGGCTTTCTGTGGTGTCGTCACCGTCTCGGAACCGAGATAGGTGACCGTTTGACCTGCGACAGTTCCAGATTGACCGCGCGCCAATTGCAGTTCGCGTTTAACCGCGCTGCCTTGCGATGCGGCAATCGCCACGGCGATCAACACCACACCGACGTGCACGATGAGTCCACCCCAACGTCGCGGATTTCCTTGCACGGTTCGCGCGAACGCGACCGGTACGGGTTCTTTCATCGCGACTCGTCGCGCGTGAACTGCGATCAAGAAATTGCGAACGATGCCGGCCAACGCGAACGCGCCGAGGCCGTACGCCGCCACCGCTGCGAAATCGGCGCTACTCAATACCACTGTGCCAACCACAACAATCGCGCCTACCCACATCGGCACGAGTAAACGGTCTCGCAGTACCTCACCACTCGTCGCACGCCACGGCAACACCGGCGCAACCGCCATGAGAAACAACAATGCCAACCCGATCGGCGTCGTCATGGTTTCGAAATATGGCGAACCCACGGAAAGCTTCTTGTTCTGCAGTGCTTCGACCAACATCGGAAACACGGTGCCGGTCAAAATGACGAATGCGAAGGCTGCAAATAAGAGATTGTTCGCAAGAAATGCCGACTCTCGCGATACGACAGCATCGATGCGCCCGGGGGTTCGCAGACGGTCACCACGCCACGCAATGAGTCCGAGACCACTCACCACGATGAGGGCGAAGAAGCTCAACAGGGCCGGACCGATTGAACTTTCGCTGAAGGCATGGACCGATTGCACAACCCCAGACCGGGTCAAGAACGTGCCGAGGATCGTCAGTGAAAATGTGGCAATGATCAGCGACAGGTTCCAGACGCGCAACATCGCGCGTCGTTCCTGCACCATCACGGAATGAATGAACGCCGTCGCCGTCAGCCACGGCAGGAGCGATGCGTTCTCAACGGGATCCCAGCCCCAGTATCCGCCCCAACCCAATACCTCATAGCTCCACCATGCGCCAAGCACTATGCCAATCGTGAGAAATCCCCATGCGACCATCGATGCACGCCGCGTGTCGGCAAGCCATCCTTCACCGAATCGTCCGGTAATCAACGCCGCGATTGCGAAGCTGAACGGAATCGTCATGCCCACGTAGCCGGCATACAGGAAGGGTGGATGAAAGGCAACCAGCGGGTGATTCTGCAGCAACGGATTCGGGCCGTTGCCGTCGATCACGAACTTGTCGCTGAGCACGAACGGATTTGCGATCGTCACCGTCAGCCCGAAAAAGAACAACGAGACGATGTACTGCACGATCGTTGCCCACGCGACTAAGGGGTCGTTTGCGCGTTTGCGAAACGCCCAGGCAGTTGCAGAGACGAACAAGCCGAGCATGAGAAGCCACAACAAAATGGATCCCTCGAGGGCAGACCATGCAGCGGTAATCACGAACAATCTCGGCGTACCGTTCGCGACGTTGTTCGCCACGTACTTGATCGAATAGTCGTGCGTATTCAACGCCCATTGCATGGCACCCATGGCGCCCATCGCCGCAACCAAAATGGCAACAATGAAGCGGCGACCGAGGAGAAGAAATCGTTCCTCGCCAGTCACGATGCCTCGCAGCAACATCGCGATGCCGAGCAGCGATGCGGTAACGCCGAGCATCAATGCGAACGTACCGACATTGGCAATCACAACTGCTACGCCTTGTTGGGTTGAGGGCACCCAGTTGCGTCGAGCGCAGTTTCGACGTTGGCTTTCATCTGTTTTGAGCTATAGGTCGAGCCGTGCGCGACTTCGAGACTGCCGCCCACAAGCGTGTCGCCTTCCCAATGCACACCAGTGAGCACGACAGGAATGCAGTCGGCGAACATCGAAGGTGGCGTCGCATCGACGCGCGCGTTTACCGTGACTTTGCCGTCGGTGATGACAAATGTTGCTCCATGGCGCGCCGATTTGTCGATCGTGTGGGGCTTGACGACTCCACCAACCTTGTCGGGGGTTGCACCATTGGTTTGGTGGCGATGCACGGCTGTCGAAACGCTTTCCATGTAGTTGAGATTGGCGCCAAGGTTGGTGATCATCCAAGCCACTGCACCAAGGCACACCACAACAACAGCCACATATCGCGTCTTGACGTTTTTCATTTCGTTGTTGTGCTCGCGGTCTTTCTGGCTCTCGCCAGTTTGCGCAGGAGCCATATCGAATACGTCGCGAGCACAACAACGGCGAGGGTGTATCCCGCGACGACATACGGCCAGTTCTGGTCCATCACACGCCAACCGCCGTCGTGGCAGACGTTGAAGGATCCGTGGTAGGTGCAGACGATGCCGTTCCAGTCGCGCCGGAGCGGGCCACCCGTTCCTCGATCGCCGCCTGCAACTCGCGTTCCGCCATTCCTTCTTCGAGCGCAAGGAGTTGCACGCGTTGCGTGCAGAGATAGACATACAGCAACGTAAACGCGGCAACGCCGAGGAGCAGCGTGAGCTGCATGCTCGTGTCGCGGATGTGCACCTGCATCTTTTCGTTGAAGACCGAACCATCCTGATGCAACGTCGCCCACCAAGTGACTGAGAAATGCACAATCGGTACATCGATGAACGCCGTCAAACCAGCGATGGCGCTTCGCATCGCGCGCTGCTCTGGCGAACCGCCCATTCTGCGCAACGCGAGATACCCGAGGTACAAAAAGAACAGGATCGCAGTGGTGGTGAGACGGGCATCCCATGCCCACCACGCACCCCAGATCGGGCGTCCCCATAACGATCCGACGGCGAGCATGAGCGCGGTGAAGATGACGCCAAGTTCCGCGGAGGCGCCAGCCAGATAGTCCCACCGGATGTCTCTGGTGCGGGGAACGAGGTACAACACTGAGGCCAGCGCCGTCACGGCAAACGCGAGATACGACAGCCAGGCAGCGGGAACATGCACAAACAACAGGCGATAGGCATCGCCCTGGGCGACGTCCTTCGGAACGACGAACAAGCCCATTACTACGGTCGCAGCGACTCCCAGCAACGCCGCGAAGCCAAGGAAGGGACGAGCGCGGCGCGGCGGCATGTGCAGATCGACGCTCACGCTTCCTCCAAGAGTGCACCAAACGCTACGAACCCAACAGTCAGATATAGCGCCGCGAACACACCGAGGAGCTGTACCCAAGGCCAAGCTTCGCCGCTGCGACCGCTCAACGCCGACTCGAAGGCTTTGCTGGCCCCAAGCAACACCGGCGCCGTAATCGGTAGTACAAGCAACGGAACGAGCGTTTCGCGAACTTTCGCACCCGATGCCAGCACGCCGTAAACCGTACCCGTCGCCGCGATTCCCGCGGTCGCGGCCAGGGCCGTCAGCGTGAGCACCAAGATGCCGTCGGCCGATACGTCGTAGAGGACGAATGTCCCCAGCAACAGCAACACCTCGAGCGCCAACAATTCAGCAACAATCGCCCCCACCTTGCCAACGAAGATCGCACCACCGTCAAGACCGCTGAGCCGCAGCCCATCACGAGCCCCGTGTTCCGATTCCACCGCGATGCTCCGACCAACCGCGAGGATCGAGGCGAGCAAGACCGTGATCCAAAACAGACCGGGCGCGACCGTGGGCAACATCCCTCGTCTCGGATCGAGCGCGAAGGCGAACAGCAACAACACGAGGACACCAAACGGCACGATTTGCGCGATCACGATTCGCGCACGCAGTTCGATACGCAGATCTTTGACGAACACGAGGCGCGCGTCGCGCAGCAGCTGCATCATCCGACGACGTCTCCAACCGCCGGCGACGCCACAGCTGCCACAGGGGCCGAGGCCTCCGCAATACGCGGTTGCGCGCGATCTTCGACGCGCCGACCACCGAAGACGATCCCATTCTCGACGCGCACTTCTCGTGTCGCGATTGTTCGGGTCCGATCAAGTTCGTGCGATGCAACAAGCACGGTCATTCCGCGCGCGGGAGCAGCACGCAGCAGCGCGTCGAGCAGGTCACGGCCGTCGGCATCCAATCCCGCATGCGGTTCATCGAGGAGCAGCAACTCGGGATCCCGCGCAAACGCGACAGCGAGTGCGAGCCGTCGTCGTTGTCCGGCGGAGAGTTTCGAGTGCGCAATTTCGCTGATCTCGTCAAGTCCGAACTGCAGCAGCGCAGCATCGGCACTCGCGAGAGTTGCTCCTGCAGCGCGAGCAGCGAACCGGAGGTTCTCCGCCACCGTGAGATCGTCGTAGCAAAACGTGTCGTGGCCGATGAGCGACAGCCTTCGTCGATGGGCGCGCCGGTTTGCGATGAGGTCGTGTCCGAGTACGTGCACGCTGCCAGCGCGTAGCGGGACCAATCCGGCGAGCACACGCAACAACGTGGTCTTACCCGCACCGTTTGGCCCAGCGAGGAGCACAATTTCGCCAGCGTCCACGTCGAGATCAGCGCCAGCAAGTGCGGGGAAACGCCCAAGGACGCACACGGCTGCGCGAACGGTCACGATTGGCAACGCGCCTCCTTGGAACTGCGCGGTGTGCTGAACAGCAGGTGCAAACAGAAAGGCGATTGTACGAACCGACCGCTGCGATACCCGTAAAGAGATGCAGTAGCTTCGACCGCATGCGCGAACGCTTGCGACGCACACTTGGTGGTGTAGGCCGCACGCTCGTGACTGTGGGGAGCCTCATCTTGCTCTTTGTCGCTTATCAGCTCTGGGGTACCGGCTACTTCACCGCACAGGAACAAGTCCGGTTGAACCACGAGTACGACCGCCAAGCTGCAGCTGCCCTCGCAGCAGCGCCCAGCACGACAACGACGGGCGGGACGACGTCGACAGCGCCGACGACACCCGCGCCGCCCACCAGTTCTCAGGTCGTGAGCGCCGACCGTATCCCTCAGTTCCACGAGGGTGACGCCGTTGGAAAAATCCACATGCCATGGGGCGAATACGCGATCATCGAGGGCACGAGCCGCGACGACTTGAAAAAAGGGCCGGGCCACTATCCGGCGACAGTGTTTCCTGGACAACTGGGCAACGCTGCGATCGCTGGTCACCGCACTACCTACCTCCACCCGTTCTACGACCTCGATACGTTGCATGTGGGTACCGAGTTCAAAATCGACATGCTGTGGGGCTCATACACCTACCGAGTGACCCAAGAACCGTTTGCCGTGCAGCCCAGCAACGTCGGTGTCGTCGCCACGGTGAATCCACACAAAGCAACCCTCACACTGACCGCGTGTACTCCAAAATATTCGGCCCGCCAGCGGTTGATCATTCAGGCCGAGCTCGTCGTCGCCAAGAGCCCCCTGCCGAAGGCCTACGCACCCCCGAAACCAGCGACCAACACAGGCCTCGGGCCACAAGAGAATGCTTCGATACAAGAAGGACTCGCCGGCGACGCCGCAAGCAAAGGACCAGCAACGTTGTGGGGCCTGTTGACCATCCTCGTCGGAGCAGGCTGGTGGTGGGTATACCGGCACTGGCGCCACCCGGCGACCTGGTTCTTGGGTCTCATCCCGTTCGTGCCCGTGTTAATCGGCTTCTATTTTTTCCTTGAGCAGGCTCTACCGGCTGGCTAT
>JBBRPC010000099.1:0-12594 GCA_038228615.1 Acidimicrobiia bacterium
GAACATCCCCGACGTGCAACAGCGCGTCCATTGGGACCCCGATTGGGCCCGTGCCGTTGGGAACCCAGCGAGCTACGACTACGGACGCATGCGTGAAACCTGGCTGATCCACATGTGTACCGACTGGATGGGCGACGACGCCTGGCTCTGGAAACTCGATTGCCAATTCCGCAAGTTCAACTATGTCGGCGACACCCACTGGATGCGAGGAAGCGTCGCCCGCAAATTCGTCACCGACGACGGTGGCTTCGCCGTCGAACTCGAGATTTGGGGCGAGAACCAACGCGGCGAATGCACCACTCCAGGACACGCGACCATCCTGCTACCGAGTCGCGACAAGGGTCCCATACGATTGCCCCAACCGCCTGGCAACGCCACGACGTGCGCAGGATTGCTGGATGCCCTCGTGGAACGATTCGGTGCAACGGAGCAATCATGACCACCTTTCCAACTGTCGACGGCCTGCACATTCGCACCGACGGCGCCGTACTACGGATCACCCTCGATCGCGACGACCGTCGCAACGCGCTGACCGACGCGATGGTGAGCGCGTTGATCCACGCGTTTGAAACCGGCGAGAACTCCGATGCAATCCGAGTGATTGCGCTCAATTCGGCGAACGACAACTTCTGTTCTGGATTCGATCTCTCAGAACGTGGCCGCCCGACCGAACCACCGCGTTTCGGAGCGACCCAGCGTCGGCTTCGTACTGATATCAACCGCCTGATCGCGACAATGTTCGAGTGTCAAACTCCAATCGTTGCTGCAGTCTGCGGCCACGCAGTCGGACTTGGCCTTGCACTCGCGTTGGCCGCCGACTTTACGGTCGTCGCCGACGATGCCAAGCTGCGCGCACCGTTCAGCGCGATCGGCATGACACCAGATTCGGGTGTCGCTTGGATGCTGCCACGACTGGTCGGCGTTGCCCGTGCCAAACAGATGATTCTTCTCGGCCAAGAAGTTGGCGGCGCGCGGGCAGAGGAATGGGGGCTCGTGTTCCGTAGCGTGCCGTCCGGCGAGGTAGAAACCACGGCCGAACGCCTCGTACAAGAGTTAGCGAACGCCGCGACCGTCGCGATCGGATTCGCCAAAGATTTGATTTACCGCGGAATGACCGTCGAGTTCGCGGCCCATCTTCGCAGTGAAGCTGCGGCATTGGAAATGATCAGCCGAACCGACGATTTCACAGAACCTCGCCGAGCAAAACGCGAAGGGCGCCCAGCGGAGTTCAAGGGCCGCTAATTATCGAGCGCCGACGTTGTGTGCGCCGGGCCTACACGTTGCGACGGTAGCGGCCACCGACGTCGAAGAGACATTGGGTGATTTCACCGAGGCTGCACACGCGAACTGCGTCGACCAACACGCCAAACACATTGTCGCTCGCGAGACTTGCTGCGGCAAGCCGGTCCAACATCGCCTCCCGGTCAGGAGCATTGCGGGCCTGGAACAGTCGAAGCCGCTCGAGTTGCTGTTGACGTTCCGACTCGGTGCCCCGCATAACCTCCGGGGCGTCCTGTTCCAAGTTTGTTACGTCGCGATTCACGAACGTATTGACACCAACGAGCGGAAGACTTCCATCGTGTTTGCGATGTTCGTAGAGCATCGAATCGTCTTGAATTTTCCCGCGTTGATAGCCCGTTTCCATCGCACCGAGCACACCGCCACGGTCACTGATGCGCTCGAATTCTTGGAGCACTGCATCTTCGACCGCATCGGTGAGCTGTTCAACCGCAAATGAACCTTGCAGCGGATTCTCGTTAAATGCCAGACCCCACTCGCGATTGATAATCAGCTGAATGGCAATGGCCCTGCGAACCGACTCGTCGGTGGGGGTCGTGACCGCTTCGTCGTACGCATTCGTGTGCAGCGAGTTGCAGTTGTCGTATATCGCACACAATGCCTGCAGCGTGGTTCGTATGTCGTTGAAGGCCATCTCTTGGGCATGCAAACTTCGGCCCGATGTTTGCACGTGATACTTCATCTTCTGACTACGTTCACTTGCGCCATACCGATCGCGCATGGCGACGGCCCAGATACGGCGAGCGACGCGTCCAAGCACGGTGTATTCGGGATCCATTCCATTTGAAAAAAAGAAGCTGAGATTCGGCGCGAAGTCGTCGATCCTCATGCCCCGAGCGAGGTAGGCCTCCACGTAGGTGAACCCGTTCGCCAACGTAAACGCGAGCTGACTGATCGGATTCGCGCCGGCCTCGGCGATGTGGTAGCCGCTGATCGACACGCTGTAGAAGTTTCGTACTTCTTCAGCAATGAACCACTCTTGCATGTCAGCCATACATCGCAACGCGAACTCGGTCGAAAAAATGCAGGTGTTCTGACCCTGGTCTTCTTTCAAAATGTCGGCCTGCACCGTGCCGCGAACTGTTCGCAACACAGTTCCGCGAATTTCAGCAACTTCTTCGCTCGTCGCTGGCCGCCCTGATGTAGCAACGAACGCGTCGAGGCGTTGATCAATCGCAGTGTTCAAAAACATTGCAAGGATTGTCGGCGCAGGTCCGTTGATGGTCATCGATACCGACGTCGTCGGATCGCACAGGTCGAAACCTGCGTAGAGCGCCTTCATATCGTCGAGCGTGCAAATAGAGACGCCCGAAGTTCCGACCTTGCCGTAGACGTCGGGACGTTCCTCAGGGTCGAAACCGTAGAGCGTGACCGAATCAAACGCCGTCGAGAGTCGCGTCGCCGGCATACCGTCGGCGAGGAGATGGAACCGCCGGTTCGTTCGGAATGCATCTCCCTCACCGGCGAACATCCTCGTCGGGTCTTCATTTTCTCGTTTGAAGGCAAACACACCCCCGACAAAGGGGAACGTTCCCGGTAGGTTTTCAGCTCGGAGCCAACGCACGAGTTCCCCGTCGTCGACGAACCGAGGCAACGCGACCTTGGGGACTTTGGTGCCCGAAAGCGATGCCCGCGTGAGCACCGTGCGCAATTCCCGATCGCGGCTCACTACCACTTGCTCATCGCCCTCGTAGCTCGCCTTGCGCGCCGGCCACTGCTCGAGCATCGCAATCGTCTCGGGCAACAGCAATGCGGCTGCGTCGTGAGCAAGCGCGTCGACATTCGCCGTGTCGTGATCGGCGTTCGAGAGCGCAGCGCTCACGGCCTTCAGGTGCCCCAGCTCGCGCGCCGCGCTCGCTTGCTGCTCGGTGAGCGCGTGGTATGCGCGGATCCCACCAGCGATATCGGCCAAGTACCGCATGCGCGCTGGCGGAATGAGCGCTGTTGCAGCAGTCGATGACGCCCACACGGTGACCCGCGGCAACACGCCATCGTTCAGTTGTAGTGAGGTCCGTTCGTTGATCGCCGCGCGGAGGTGTTGGTACAACGCGGTGACGCCGTCGTCGTTGAACCGAGATGCAATTGTTCCAAACACCGGGAGCCGTTCGATGTCGTCGAACTGCTCGCGGTTGCGTGCAAGCTGGCGTCGCACATCCCGCAGTGCGTCTTCCCCACCGCGACGTTCGAACTTGTTGATGGCGACCGCCTGCGCGAAGTCGAGCATGTCGATCTTTTCGAGTTGCGACGCGGCTCCGAACTCCGGAGTCATGACATAAATCGGAATGTCGACGTGGTCGACGATGCCAGCATCACCCTGGCCGATACCCGGCGTTTCCAGCAACACAAGGTCGAACCCAGCGGCCTGACACGCTGCAACAAGGTCGTCGATCGTGTCGGGCACTTCTCCCGACCCACCTCGGGTCGCGAAAGATCGGTAAAAGACGTTGTTGCCATCGATCGCATTCATACGGATGCGATCGCCAAGCAACGCACCTCCACCGCGACGACGCGTCGGGTCGATCGCAAGAACCGCGATACGGAGTTTGTCTTGCTGATCTATTCGGAAACGGCGCACGAGCTCGTCGGTCAGCGACGACTTACCGCTCCCACCGGTGCCGGTCATACCAACTACCGCTGTTGTGGTTGCGGCCGCCGCAGCGCGGACCGCATTGAGCGTTGTTTCGTTGGCCCGCCCCTCCTCGATCGTGGTGAGCAACCGTGCGAGGCTCCGGTGCTCGCCGTTGAGTACGGCGTCGAGGTCGGGTTCCGTGACCGCAAGATCGAAATCGCAAGCTTCGATCATCGTGTTCACCATCTTGGCGAGACCGAGGGATTGACCGTCTTGTGGGGAAAAGATCTTCGATACGCCGTACGCCTCGAGTTCTGCAATCTCCGAGGGGATGATCACTCCCCCGCCCCCACCGAACACCTTGACGTGACCAGCGCCGAGCCGTTGAAGTTCATCGATGAGAAACTTGAAGTATTCGAGATGGCCGCCCTGATACGACGACACCGCCACCCCGTGCACATCTTCTTGAATCGCTGCCGCCACCACCTCGGCGACGCTGCGATTGTGGCCAAGATGGATCACTTCGGCGCCCTGACTTTGCAAGATCCGCCGCATAATGTTGATCGCCGCGTCATGGCCATCAAACAACGTCGCCGCGGTAACGAAACGAACCGGGCGGCTAGGCACATACAACGCAGTCACAACCCCAAGCCTACGGCTTGTATATGGGGCTGCTTCGCCCGCCCTGGCGAGTTCCCTTCGGTCCTGCGTCGCTCGTGCCTCGCTCTCAGGCACCTCCCGTCACCGCGTTTGTTTCCTGGGCCTGCACGTCTATTGGGCCTGCGTTGCCCGGCCCGGGCGAGTAGCTCCTGGCTCACCTCCGCTCGTTCCTCGCTCCTGAGTCCCGTCCGCTACCGCGCGTTGTGCGCGGTAGCGGAGGAATGCGAGGCGAGCGCCAGCGAGCGAGTCGGTGACGAGCTACTCGCCAGGGCGGGCGAAGCAGCCCCGTAGTCACGCGGCTCGCATCATGTGGTGGTCGCCGAGGGTTTCGTCGCTGGCAGCCTTGTCGTGGGTGAGGTACCCGAACATTGCCCGCCACGGGACAGTCATGCCCGCGACCATGAGGCCGGTCATCCAGACGCCAGTCGCGTGGTTGCGTACCGCGACGCCGAAACCATCGAAGAGCGAATAGTCGAGCACGAGTACGGCAGCGATGCCGAACACGAACGTCATGAGGGAACGCAGACGAGCTATCGCGGGTACAGCGTCGGTGAGAAAGTCGACGAGCTTCAGCGTGGACAACGCAAGCAGGGCGACAATGGCAAATGCGTACATGAGACCCACCTCCTGGTGGATATTTCAAGCCGACGTAACTTGCGCCGGTAACTCATTCCGACACACGTCACCACCAAGAGTTACAGGCAATTTCGTGTAACGAACGCGCAGTGACCGTTGTCGCAGTCGCGCTCAGTTGTGAAGGTGCGGATACGGACCGAGGTTGAGTCGCGGAGTGAAAAAGGCATCGAGAGGATTGTGGTTCTCGGTGTGGTCGCCGTTCGTTGTGCCACACGCGTCGGTCGACAGGATCAGCTGTCCATAGCGGCGGCTCACAACGGAGAGGTACCACTGTGGCACATACGGACACGACCGCGGATTCTGCGGGTGGTCACCCGCAAGGAGCTCGTTTTGGAGCGCTCGCACATCGTTTGGAAGTACCGACTCGGAGTGCACGGGCACTACTTGGCGAAGCAGCGCAGTTCGACCGGAGAATTCGTATACGCAAGCAATCGCGCTGATGAGGTCGTCGGGTACAAGTTGGGTGGTGCTCTTCGGAAACTGCTCGGAGCGGACGGCCGGATGACCAGGGCATCCATCGACCGCAATATCAGCACCGGAGCCTGCGTCGGTGGCGACATGCGCGGACTGTCGAATGGCGCGCGCAACTCGCCCATCTGTCCCGAAGTAGACAATGAAATCTTGCTTGGCGAGCGGCATATCGATGCTGACATCGCTCACCGTTTCACGCACCGTATCGAAATTCGGCTCGATCAACGCCGCGCTCTTGAAGGGCACCGACGGCACGTATTTGCAATGCAAGACGGTCAGAATCGGGCCGATGGTCAAACCTTCCACCGAACTACAGGCCCCGATACCGCTGTGGTCGATCGGCCACGTGGAAGGAATCGAGAATCTCGCGGTACCGACCGTGATGTTGCGCCACGCGACCGGCGTTGGTTCGCGACCGTTCGCCGCCACGACTCGCCGCGCCGATGGCGCCAACGTTTTCATCACGGTCTCGGCATGCGGTCCGCTGCCTTGCAACTCAATGCCAAGTTCTCGGGAGGCCCAAATCGACACGCCAGCAAGTTTGGCGAATCGCTGCAGCCGATAGCCATTCACGGTGATGGTGGTTTGGTTCCGACCGTCCAGCTTTGGCAAGGGAGTGAGTAGGACTCGATTCGCGGCCGCATTCCCAGTTGCAGGACACCGGAATTGCACATCGATGCGTTGTGCCGTGGTGGCGTTGACCTCGCCAGGCGTCGAACGGGTGCAGACTGGACGACCGACGCCCGACGCTGATGAAGTGTCGTAGACCGGTGGTGCCCAAATACGGGCTTGACCGAAGTCGATTGGCTGCCAATCGCTAGGCACATCGAGGCCCAGGTGCGCACGCATTTGTTGCTTGCTGATGCCTGGGAGTTCGAGCGGTAGGCCGTCCTTGTCGACTTCTGCTGCTCCGCTTGGAACACTCGGCGTGGTCTGCACATGTACAACCGGACCTGCATCGTGGCGCGACACGATTGCGAAGGTCCCCGCGGCAACGCCAACAGCGAGAGCAGCTGCACCGATCCGCAACGAGCGACGGTCGCCCCGCACGCGCGACCGCGATTCGAGATCAACAACCTGGCTGGCACGCGCCACAGGGCGCGTCATCACGCGCTCGCCCGCGGCAATAAGGCGCGCGTCTACCTTGGCATCGTCAAGCACCATTGTCCTCCGCACCGTCGTCATCGTCGGCAAGTAACTCGCCAAGTCGCACTCTTGCTTGGGCGAGCGTCGCCGAAACTGTTCCTCTTTTGATTTTCATTGCCATCGCGATTTCCGCCTCGGCGAGATCGGCCACATAGCGCAACACAATTGCCGTGCGCTGACGGTCGGGCAACCCCCGCACCACCATCCACAGTTCAGGATCCGTGGCGGGAACATGCACAGCAACAGTCGAGTCCAACGCGAGCGATCGATCCCTCCCGCGCTGTCGCAGATCGCGACGCAGCACGTTGAGCGCGACGCGAAAGGTCCAACCCGACGGCGACTGCATGCGTTGGACGCGCTGCCAACGACTGAGCGCGCGAACAAACGCCTCGTCGGTTGCGTCTCGCGAGGCGTCGGCGTTTCCTGTCAGCGCGCACAGTGCACCCAATACTTTCGGGTGCTCCCGTGCGTACCAGTCGGAGAAATCCACTGCCATCTCCCCACTAAGGCGTGTCGCAGCAAAAATGCTTAGTGCAACATCTCAGGAAACGGGAGAATCTCGTTGCGTCCGGTGCGGGCGAGCGATTGGTAGTTGCGCCGAACAAACCACCAACGTCCTTCGATCTTCGCGTAACGATCTTGATAGAGACCGAATGCTTGGCTGAACGCTCCGGTCTCGCGATCTTGGCGTAACTCGCACATGAACACTCGGGCTCGGGCAGTACGGCCGTCGGGCGCGACTTCGACATGCGAGTTGAGAATCACAAACTCGAAGAACTCGAACCTTTCGATCGCCGCTCCGATGAACTCACCCACCGCGCGTGGTCCTTCAAGGTGGAACGCAGGCCGCGTGACCGTATCGACCGTCACCGGTGCATCTGCGATGAACAGCATTGCCAATTCTGTCCACGCACGACGATTCACAACGTCGGCATAGGCTGATTGCAGTCGGGAGATCGCGATGTAGTCGATCGATTCTTGATCGAGTTGGCCCGTCATCGCAGTTCCACCCTCATCGTGGGACCACGGTCGTGGGTAACGCGGCGAAGCCACGAACGTTGATGGAATGCACGCGCCGCGCGCCAGCCGCGTCGATGTCGTAACTCCGAACCCGTTGCACGAGTTCGCCGAGGGCAACACGCGCTTCGAGTCGCGCCAGCGACGCGCCCAAGCAGAAGTGTCGACCGAATCCAAAACTGACTGTTTCGGTGGTGCGGCGATCGAGATCGAACGCGTCCGGC
This sequence comes from Acidimicrobiia bacterium, assembly GCA_038228615.1. GTDB lineage: Bacteria > Actinomycetota > Acidimicrobiia > IMCC26256 > PALSA-610 > F1-120-MAGs023. Next base: position 8,023 of record JBBRPC010000099.1, read on the forward strand.
GCCTCGAATGCAGCGCTATCCCGGTTCGCGGAGCCGATCAGCAACACAATCCTGTCGCCTGCAGCGACGCTCGAACCGTGCAGGTCGAATGACTCTGTCGCTGTTCGGGCAAGCATGTGGGTCGACGTGTCGTAGCGAAGGGTCTCTTCTATCCAATCGTTAACGCGTTGTTGGTCGGTGAACGGCTTGGCTCGTTCGTCAGGAAAATACCACGCCCAGTACCACGCATTAGCGAGCAACTTCGTCGTCGTTTCATTGCCAGCCACGATCATCAGAAACAAGAATCCGAGGAGTTCGTCGTCGGTCAACCGATCGCCGTCGATCTCAGCTTCAAGCAGCGCCGATGTGAGATCGTCGCGCGGTGCACGGCGGCGTTCAGCGATGAATTCTGCGTAGTAGCCGACAAGCTTCAGCGCCGCCTCCACACCTGCCGGTGGCACATCGTGCACACCCGGTTCGCGGTGCACCAGCAGTTCTCCGAGCCGGCGAATCTCAACGCGATCGGCCACCGGGACGCCAATAAGTTCGCAGATCACATCCATGGGGAGTTTCCCCGAGAAGTCGGCAACGAAATCAAACTCCCCTCGCTCGACCGCGACGTCGAGGTAGGAGCTCGCGATCTCACGGATGCGGGGTTCGAGTTCCGCGACCCTTCGCGGCGTGAACCCACGCGACACCAGCGCGCGCATCCGACCATGGCGAGGAGGGTCCATCGCCAGAAACGATTGCGATCGATGCGCAGTTGGGCCGCTCGCCGTCGGATCGATTGTCACTCCGTCGGCCGACGAAAAGCGACGCGAGTCCTTAAACGCAGCAACGACATCGGCATGGCGAGAGAGCGCCCAAAACCCGTGCTCGATGTTGCGGTACAGCGGCGCCTCTGCGCGCAAGCGCGCGTATGTTGGAAACGGATCCTCATGGATCTCATATGAATATGGGTCGTAGATAACGTCACCAACCACTGGATATTGAACGATCGGGTCACTCACCAAACGGTCCCTTACCCATCTGTTCGCGCACTGTCACAACCGGTGGATTCGTCAACAAGCGGCGCTGCCAATTCGCCCCATCGACCACCAACGTATGACCCGAAATGAACCGCGCATACGGTGACGCGAGAAACGTCGCTGCCCACCCCAATTCGCGCAGTCGACCGACTCGAAGCGCAGGTTGGCAAACGTCTTTATCGTTGGTGCGCGAAAGGTTGCCTTTGATATCGGCCGTCATGTCGTCGTGAGGAAACAAGCCTGGAACGAGTCCATTGACTTGGATGCCATACGGGCCCCACTCGACAGCCAACGTTTCCACCATGTTCTTGACCCCGGCCTTCGCCGCCGCCGAATGCGCGAAACCGGGTCCACCCGTCCATGCGTACGAGGCGCCCACGTTGATGATGGAACCGGGCGTGCCAACTGCGAGATGACGACGGGCGAATTCACGGGCACAGAAATAGGTGCCGTTCAAGGTGATATCGACAACGGTGCGCCAAGCATTCGGGGACATGTCTTCTGCTGGGACTGGGAAGTTGGCCGCGGCATTGTTGACGAGCACAGCGGGCAGCCCGAACGTTGCGACGGCGATATCAAACGCCGCCGCGATCGAATCTGGCTCACGGATATCGCATTGGACCGTGATCACCGGCGCACCAACTTCGCGAATTGTCGCTTCACCTTGTTCGAGATGTTCCGGCTTTCGGCTCGCGATCACGATCGAGGCACCGAGACGCGCGAATTCTGCGGCGATCGCTCGCCCGAGCCCGGTGCCGCCGCCCGTCACGAAAACCACAGCGCCGTCGTAGCTCCCGGCAGGAAGCGCCATCGTTCCCGCATCGGGAGGTTCTGGGAGGCCCATCAGTTCGGCCATCGATTCTTCAGCTCCCTTGGAATTTCGGTTCGCGGCCTTCAGCACGTGCAGCACGCATCTCGGCGAAGTCTTCGGACTTGTTGATGAACGTTTGATAGATCAGTTCGTCGTTCATCGAGCTGACGATCTCTGGTTCGCCAAGGTGACGGATCACATTGCGCGCCATTTTCACCGATACTTTTGGCGCGGCAGCGATCTTGGTAGCCATTTCGTGAGCGACGGTATCGAGTTCCTCGATCGGAACGACGCGAGACACGATGCCGCACGCGAAGGCCTCAGACGCGTCGAGGCGACGACCCGTGAGCACCATGTCGCTCACCACACCGTGACCGCACATTTGAAACAGGCGACCGACGCCACCCGTATCAGGGATGACACCATGACCAACCTCGGGCAACATGAACCGAGCGTCGTCGGCCGCGATACGAATGTCGCAGAGCAACGCTCTTTGAAAGGAACCACCGATCGCCCAACCTTGAATCGCCACGATGATGGGCGCGTCGAGTTCGAAAATCTGTTGAATTCCGCGATGACCACGGCGCATGAGTTCGTGGTGCGTCAGGCTCTGATCGCCGTTGCCGATCGACCCCACATCTCGTCCGGAAGACCAACTCTTGCCTTCGCCACGCCAAATGATCGCTCGTACATCTGGGCGTTCCTTGAGTTCAGCGAAAATCTCGAACAGAGCGAGATCCATCGCGTCATCGAAGGCATTGTGCTTCGCGACATGGTCGTTGGTAATGATGGCGATGGGGCCGTCGATTTCGAGATGTACACGGGGGTCGCTCACAGGGCGAGACCATACGTCGTCGCGTTCGGTCGAGTCATGCTGGCGAGACCAGCGGTATGTTGGGATCATGTTTGATCTCACAGGACGCGTGGCACTCGTCACTGGCGCGGGCCAGGGTGTCGGCACGGGCATTGCCAGGGCACTGGCTGCACAGGGCGCCGCGGTTGTCGTCAATGATCTGTATCAAGAACGCGCGCAGACAACCGTCGACTCCATTACGAGCGCGGGCGGAACCGCCTCCGTCTGTACCTTCGACGTCAGCGACTACGACACTGTCGACGCGGCGATCTCACATATACACAGCACCGTCGGCCCGATCGACATACTGGTCAACAATGCAGGTGTGCCGATTGGCATGGCGATTCAGCAATTCAAAGATTCCGAACCGAGCGAATGGTCGAAATACATCGACCTCAACCTCTTTGGTGTGTTGAATTGCTGTCGCGCAGTCATCAACAGCATGCGCGATCGCGAGTACGGCCGCATCATTACGATCTCATCTGGTGCGGGAACTCAAGGCATCGCGCTTGGAGTTTCGCCGTACGCGGCGGGCAAGGGTGGCGCACTCAGCTTCATGCGACACCTCGCGATCGAAAACGCTCGTGTGGGCGTTACCGCGAACTGCGTGGCGCTCGGATTGATGGGCGGAGGCGGCGATCCCGACGCGACAGCCCACATCGCGAAAACCATTCCCGTGAAACGGCTCGGCACCCCCGACGACGTCGGAGCGATCTGCGTGTACCTCGCGAGTGGTGAAGCCAGCTGGATGACTGGCCAAACCATCGAACTGAACGGCGGCAGCCACACGACCTAGCGGGGATCGTCAGTATTCGATTGGTACCGACGAAGGTCCGCGCACCGTGTTGGTTGCCACATAGCGAACGGATGCGTGATCCACGGTCCATTTCGGGAACCTCACCAGCGTCTCTTCAATCGCAACGCGCCCTTCGAGCCGTGCGAGCGCCGCTCCGAGACAAAAATGAGCGCCATAACCGAAACTCACGTGACGGGCAGCGTCACGTCGCACGATATATCGATCAGCGTTGGCGTATTGGCGTTCGTCGCGGCCTGCGGAGCCTGTCAGCAACGCGACTGTCGCACCCTTGGGAATCGTGCTGCCGTGCAATTCAACGTCACGCGTCGCGTACCGTCCTTGGATCGGCGACGGTGATTCAAAACGCAACAATTCTTCGACGGCAGCGGGAATCAGTGACGGTTCGCGAACCAACAGGTCGCGTTGATCCTCGAAATCGCACAGCACCGTGCTGGCCCATCCCAACATCCGCGCGACAGTTTCGTTGCCGGCATTGCTGATCAGTCCAATCATGCCGAGCAGCTCCATGTCGTCGAGCGTGCGTGTCGTGTCGTCGAGCTCAGTGAGTTCCGCCGCACAGAGCGCCGAAATGAAGTCGTCCTGCGGATCGGCACGACGTTGTCGCACAATGCCGTAGTAGTAGCTGTGCGTCTCTGTGAGAATTGAAAGCGCTTCTGGCGCGATCCCTTCATGACCCTCCTCGCGATGCAGGAGCAAATCGCTCCACTCGCGCAACTGGTCGTGGTCGGCTTCGGGGAAACCAAGCAACGTTGAGATCACCATCACCGGAAGACGAGCGCCGAAGTCGGCGACGAAATCGAATCCACCGCCGCCGATAAACGGGTCGAGATACGCAGCGCAAAGTTCACGAATTCGCTGCTCAAGCGACGCAACTCGTCGAGGCGTGTACACCCGGTTGACGACCTTGCGCAGCACCTCATGCTGCGGCGGGTCCATCATGATCATCATCGGTATCGGCGGGTCCTGAGGGATCGCGTCGAGCGTGATCCCGTGGGCTGAGCTATAGGTCTCAGTATCGAGTGATGCGGCGAGCACATCGTCAAAACGGCTCAGCGCAAAAAAGTTGTAGGACTCATTGCGATAC
>JBBRPC010000100.1:0-12471 GCA_038228615.1 Acidimicrobiia bacterium
GACCCCGCCGCGCAGCATCTCGGCGAGGCCCCGTTTCACACGGGCGGTTCCGGTTGTACGCGGTTCGGACATGACCTCATGCTACCGGCGAGGTCTCAGGAGATCGCCACCGAATAACTCGTGTCGGGAAGCTCAACCCAGGTGTTGCCTGGAGCGAGATGCACCACGCCGCCCTGAGCGTCGACGAGTTCGCCGGGCGCGTCGGGAAGGGTCCGCCGCCAGGTACACAACATGACCCGACCTCTCGACAGCACCCAAGCCTTGCCGCTCCCCGTGAGGTCGGCTTCGGCCCCGATGACACCCGCGCCGCCTTGGTAATGCACCGCCTCAATCACCACGTTGGTCGCTTGGAGCCGGGCGCCAGACGCGACAACATCGTTATGTCCGAAGATCGAGCGTTGCCAGCTGCGGGTGGTCGCGTCCCAACGCCACGTCACCGCGTAGCCACTGTGAAAGCCGACGACCACACTCGAAGCCGCGACCGCGCTCGTCGGCGTTGGGCCGTAATGGAACAGCGCCGGTGGCGGGCCAATCGCGCTCGGCGCCTTCGCGAAAATATCGGGACCTCTCAGGAAGAGATTGTGTGGGGCTCTGCGTGAATGATCACGGAACATGGCATCGCGCGCGCTCGTCTCATTGATCCGTACGACAGGGGCCGTTGCGATGCTCTGCTCTGCGTACTTCGCGCCACCGGAGTACACAAAAATTCCGCGGATCGGGCGCACGATCGCTTGGTCGGTACGCCGAACGGAGCGAACCGGACCGATCACCGCTGGAATCCGCGACTGGAAGATCGCCGCGAGTCGCGTATACGCGCCCTCCACGACCTCCTCGTAGATCACGTCGGCGAATTCGATTCCGTATTGCGGACGTGCCGCCGGCGTATTTTCGATCTTCACGGTGACGGCCGGACGCTTCGCGGCCGCGGCATCGCCGCGCAACCCGGTCAACGGGGCGATCGGTCCGGTCGCAGCGGTCGGTCGTTGGGGATGCTTCGCCGTCGTGGACGTAGGTGCACGATCCGTCGAAGCCGTCGCATGCTTCTTCGAATCACTTGAACACGCGGTGCCAATGACAGCGCACAACGCCACGATGATTCCGAGTTGTCGACCTCGCACGATGCTGCTCCTCGGGTTGCCCGAAATTCTCAGAGTTCACGCAGTCGAGCGATGCGGTCATCGAGGGGAGGATGCGTCGCGAACAAGTTGTCGAATTTGCGCTGTTTGCGCGGGTCCCCATCGAGCGGACCTTCGATCCACAAATGCGCGGTGGCTTTTGAAGCGCTGTGCACCACCGTGGTGTCGGCTTTGAGTTTCTCGAGCGCTGAGATCAAGCCGGGCGGATATCGCGTGATCATCACACCACTCGCGTCGGCGAGGTACTCGCGTTGACGGCTAATCGCGAGCTGCATGAGCCGAGCAATGATCGGAGCAAAGATGACGAGAAGAAACCCAAAAATAGCCAGGAAAATCCCGATCGGGTTGTTGTCGTTACTGTCGTTGCGGTCACGGCCCATCCCGCCCCAAAAAGACCACCGGAGAAACAGGTCACTCATGAGAGCGATCATTCCTACCATCGTGACCGCCAGGGTCATCACCAAGATGTCGTAGTTCTTGATGTGGCTCAGCTCGTGCGCGAGCACGCCTTCAAGCTCGACGCGATTCATCTTTTCGAGCAGTCCGGTTGTGACGGCCACAGCTGCATGTTTCGGATCGCGCCCGGTCGCGAATGCGTTCGGCGCTTCGTCATCGATGACAAAAAGGCGCGGCTTGGGAATTCCAGCACCAATGCACAAACCTTCGACGACGTTATGAAGACGCCGAAAGTCTTGTTCGCTCGCCGGCTTCGCGCGGCTCATCGCAAGGGCAATCGAATCTGACTTGAAGTACGAAAAGAGTGAAGAGGAGATCGCGAAGATCGCGGCGATGATCACACCGATCGTTCCGAACCGCGCGAGATACGTAATCACCGCGGCGACCGCGAAGACAACCACGGCGAACGCCGCGATCATCACGACACTTTTTCGTTTGTTCTGCGTAATCGCGTCGTATATCAAGACTCAGAATTGCACTTTCGGGACTTCGCGGTCTTCGGGCGTTTCCGTCTCGAAGAATTCACGGGCGGTGAAGTTGAACATGCCCGCGATGATGTTGGACGGGATCGTACCGATCTTGTTGTTGTAGCCGAGGACCGAGTCGTTGTAGAACTGGCGGGAGTACGAGACCTTGTCTTCGGTCGCGGTGAGCTCCTCTTGGAATTCCAAGAAGTTGGTGTTGGCCTTCAGGTCGGGATACGACTCCGAAAGCGCGAACAGCTTGCCCAGCGCGCCCGACAACGCGCCTTCGGCTGCGCCTTGGGCCTGCACACCATTCGCCGACACAGCCGCGTTGCGGGCTTTCACCACATTTTCGAGCGTCTCGGCCTCGTGCTTCGCGTACCCCTTCACAGTCTCGATGAGGTTCGGAATGAGATCGTGACGGCGCTTCAGCTGCACATCGATCTGAGACCAGGCGTTGTCGACCCGGTTTCTGAGTTTCACCAATCCGTTGTATTGCATGACAAAGATCAGTACGAATACAAGGATCACAACCAAAATGATGATCACAGGGACCATGAACAAGACTCCGTTCGCCCTCTCGGGCTTCGTTTACCAGCGGAACCCAACGTAGTTGGCCCCGCAACAACAGATGTGGATCGCTCCCAATACGGGTACCTAACCACAGTCGACCGCTTCGCATTCCGCAACCTGACGCGTTCTCAGAAACGCAGTTCGCGCCGCAATCCCTGACCCTTCGACGTCGCCCGATCGTTGCGGGTGGCAGAGATTGCCCCCTGATACAGCTCGACATAGCGAGCGGCCAAACGCGACATGGAGAAATCGTCGGCTCGCTGTGTCCCCGCGGCGACCAGACTACGGTGCAATGCTGAATCGTCGAGCAGTTTGCGCAGTGCCGTCCGCAACGCAACAGGATCATTCGGCGCCACCAGAAGCGCATCTATGTCGTTGCGCGCAACATTTCGATACCCGTCGATGTCGGATGCAACCACGGCGGCACCGCCTGCCATCCCCTCAAGTAGCACAACACCGAACGACTCACCGCCGGTTGACGGCGCACAGAAAATTGAGCTGGCCCGTAGCCTCGCGTTGCGGTCGTCGTCTGAGACCACGCCGAGCCATTCCACGTTGGCGACATTGCGCGCCTTGAGCTCGGATGTTTGGGGACCGGTGCTTGCGACCCATAGCACCGCGTCGCGATCAATTCCCTGCCACGCATCGAGCAACACGGACAGACCTTTGCGCGGTTCGTGGCGATTGCAAAACAACACCGCCGGTCGCGCCCTCGTGGCGGCTGACGCGTCGACGTCGATAAATGGCGTTGCAGCGCGGAACCGTTCGACTTCAACGCCATTCCACAACATGGTGTATTCGCCACCGAGAGAATCCTGCGCAGTGGCACGCGCCGAGGCTGACACCGCGACGCGGGCATAAATGCGTTCCATGTTGATCCGTACGGCGGGCATGACCCATTCCCGCCCGACATGACCAGAGATGTGATGCGTTGAAATCATCGGGCCGTGGTATCCGAGGAGGATCGTCAACGCCGGTCCCGGAACCATCGGCTCGTGCAGGTGCACGACGTCGGGCTCGAACAAGGCCAGTGCGTCGATCGTGCGACGCGCCACTTGTGTGCCGGTGGCGATGGGCGCAACCGACCCGTTGTTCTCCCACAACGTGCTTTCGCCGACGGTGATCACGCCCGGCACAGGCGCAGGGCCGTCACACGGCGCGGCAATTCGCGCATCGATGCCAAGCAACCGCAATTCACGAACGAGACCCAAGACTTGCGACTGCACGCCGCCGGGACGCGACAGTGAATACGGTGAAACCATGAGGACCTTCACGGCGTGCTCCATGGCGTTGGCCGATGTCGGAGATGACGATCACTCGGCCAATTCGGCTGCATGAGATGCCATTGTTGTGGTGCCGCTCCGATCAACGTCTCAAATGCGTGCGCGAGATCCTGAGTAATGCGCGCGACGTCGTCGCGCAGCTTCCCGCGACGCCCCATATCGAGGCCAGGCAGTACGACCGCTCGATGGAAACGGCCCTTGCCGAAATACGCAGCCACCGGCAAGATGACCGAACCTGTGCGCAGCGCCAATGTTGCCGGGCCGGCGGGAAGCGTCGTGCGCTCACCGAAGAATTCGACCTCGACACCTTCGCCAGAAAGATCACGATCGCTCACCAGACACACAATGCGGTTGTCGCGCAACGCTTGGATACAGCGCGAAGCCGTGTCGGCACCGGCCGCCACAACCTCCATTCCCATGGCCGATCGCAATTCCACAAACCAAGCGAACAGTTCCGGCGGGTCCAGCGCCTCCACCACGACAAGCAGCCGCTGTTGTTTCACAGCGCTCATCCAAGCGCCCGCAAATTCCCAGCCACCGAGGTGTGGCAATGCGAAGATCACGCCCTTGCCACGAGCGAGCGCTGCCTCGACGTGTTCGTAGCCGTCAACGACAAGATTCGCGGCGATGTCGTCGGTGGCAGTTTGTGGAAGGCGAAACATCTCGACCCAATAACGGGCATAGGAATCGAACGCCTCGCTCACGGATCGCTCCAGCGCGACGCCACGCAGCGCACCCCCACTCGCCCGCTGCAAATGTCGAGCCGACATTCGGCGACGTTGCGGCATTGCGTAACTCAACATGCGTCCGATGCCGCGCGCCGTCGGGCCGCTCAGTTGCGAGGGCAGCGCGTTGGCCGCGACCGACCCTGCGCGGTAGGCCCAGTAGATCGCGCTGTCGCGTGCGTCGGTCACAAGGCTCCGACATTAAGTGGACTCGACACTAAGTGCACAAGCGACTACGGACGAATGCGTCGCGTCGGATGAAGTCGACGCGCTCCTTCGGTTCGAGCCGTTCGCGTTTCAAACCAGGTACGCAGTCGTGGCGTAGCCGGGCCCGTTGGCGCGCTTGGGCGCCGCTGAGTCGACCGGGGTAAACGCCGACGGGAACGTTCCACCGCGGCGGGACGGTCGGCTTGTCTCCAAACCCGCACAAAACGTTGCGCGGCGGTAAAGAGCGTGAGCCCCAACATGAGCCACAGGACCGGAACCAAGATATTGAAGGCCATACCCACGCCGAGCAGCACATAACGCTCGGCGCGTTCCATGAGCCCGCCCTTGGCTGTGAGACCAAGCCCTTCGGCCTTCGAACGCTCATACGAAATCAACATCGACAGCGCCGCGACTGCCATGGCCAGGACGGGAAGGTGCGCGTTCTGGCGGCCGAAGTACCAGGCAACACCACCGAGCACCGTGGCATCCGAGACCCGGTCCATGACAGAATCGAAGAACGAACCGCGTACGCCCGTTCGACCAGAACTCCGTGCCATGTTGCCGTCGAGTAAATCGCCAAGTCCCGAAAGCGCTATTCCTACAGCTCCCCAGACGACGTGGCCGCTGGCGACTGCAACTGCTGTCGCGGCGGCGAAGACGACACCCAGAATCGTGAGCGCGTCTGGTGTAATCCCAAGCCGGCTGAGTCCGCGACCCATTGGGCCGAGTCCCCGCTCAACACCAGCGCGCAGCTGTTTGTCGAGCATGTGTCTCCTTGACGTGAACCCGGAATACAGGCCCGGGGTGTAGACCGCATTGCTCGCGTCCGCAAGCAGGACCATAACCGTAGCACGCGAGCGTGCCCGTGGTCCCCACCCGTGCGACCGACAGGCCGACTAGGACCTGGCCCGGAGCGAATCGCGGATCTCGGTGAGCAACTTGATTTCGTCGCTCGGTTCCTCTGCTGGCTTGTTCTTTTGAAAGTTGTCGTACGCCTTGACCATCGCGAAGAGCACAAGGCCCACAATGACGAGGTTGAAGACGTCGGTAATAAACGCGCCATATGTAACTCGGCCATCACCGATCTTGAGCACGTTATCGAAGCTCGGATGTCCCACAATGGCGCCAATAATCGGACTGATGATGTTGTCCATGAATGATTTGACGACCAACGCAATGGCCCCACCCATGATGAACGCCACTGCGAGCATGAGCACGTTTCCGGTCATGATGAAGGCTTTGAACTCTTCAAAAAATTTCTTCATTTGTAACGCCCTCGCTTGAGACAACTGGAGTTCGCACACTACGAAAAGATCGCGACGTTGTCGACTACTTCGTTTGGGTGATGTCGAACTTCGACCAATCTTCGGGGTTTGGTTCGTTCGTGCTGAACACCACGTGTCCATCGACCGCATCGAGTTCCACGATGCCGCGTTCCCTCGGGGGGTCTTCACTCGAATACAACACAACCCGCCACATCGGTTTGCTGCGCAATCCGCTCCATGTCACCTGTGCCGACGCGTGGCCCGGCGCGAAGCCGACCGACTTACTTGCGACGGCGAGCGCTTGGGTCTGATCGATGTTGAGCGGGTACGCACAGGCGAATTGGTACAGCGCGATCACAACGATGCAAGCGCCCCCGACGACCAGACCACGGTTGGACGCATCTGCCCCGCTTGCGAAACACAACGCCGCAACGCCCAGATAGAGCCAACCCGCGATGCGACGCTTGGCGACATCGGGGAACTGATACGGGCCGAGCGTCGCGGCATTGAGATCGAGGTCGTCTGGCAGCGTGTCGCCGGCGTCATTCATGATCGTGTCGACGCTACCGGCCACGCTGCTCTGAGCTTCGTCCAGCCGACCTCGAGCGATTCGGGGATGACCCGTGTTTCGCCAACCGTGGTCATGAAATTCGTATCTCCGGCCCAACGCGGCAGTGCGTGGAAGTGCAGATGCTGCGGCACCCCAGCGCCGGCGGCTTGGCCAAGGTTCGCCCCAAGATTGATGCCTTCGCATCTGTAGGCGGTTTGCAGCGCGACTACCGCGCGGCGCTTCCCACGCATGAGGTCGATGCAGACATCGTCGCTCAGTGCGGTGAGGTCACCTTCGTGACACCGAGGAGCAACCAGCAAATGGCCAGATCCGTATGGATACAAATTCATCACAGTGATGGTCGTGGCGGTTCGTTCCAATACCAGCGTTCGCTCAGAGATCACCTCGACATCATCAAGTTGATCAATCGCACACAAAAAACATTCCGTCGTGTTGCCCGCGATCTCCCCGACATAACGCGAGCGCCAACCGGCCCACAGCCGATCCAGAGTCATGCTCTGGCTGCAACTTCAGCGGCGACGCGTGCTGAAAACTCGTCGACGCCGACTCCTCGCTCAGGCTGGTCGGCACCTCGAGCGTTCACTCCGACCGTGTCGTTCGCTAGATCGTCGTCGCCAACTACCAACACGTATGGAACTTTTTCCATCTTGGTTCTGCGGATGCGCGCACCCAACGCTCCGGCGTGACTGTCGAGCATCTCGACCCTGACCCCTTCGGACCGCAATCGCTGCACGACACTCGACGCATACTCCACGTGGCGATCCGATACCGGAAGCACCACAGCTTGTTGCGGCGAGAGCCAGAGCGGAAACGCTCCGGCGTAATGCTCGACGAGCAGCGCGAAGAAACGCTCCACGCTGCCGAACAACGCGCGATGGATCATGATCGGTCGGTGGCGTTCGTTGTCACCACCGACATAGTGCATGTCGAAACGTTGGGGCATCTGAAAGTCGACCTGGATCGTGCTCATTTGCCACGTGCGTCCGATTGCATCGCGTGCCTGCACCGAAATCTTCGGTCCGTAAAACGCTCCTCCGCCTTCGTCCATGACGAGATCGAGACCTTTGGCAACCGCCACGATACGTAGAGCCTCAGTTGCTTCTTCCCACTCCGCGTCGGTCCCGACCGCCTTCGCCTCGGGTTTCGTCGAAAGTTCGAGATAGAAATCCGTCAGGCCATAGTCGCGCAGCAACGACAGTACGAAATCGAGCAATGAACCGAGCTCCTCGCCCATTTGCTCTTTCGTTGTGAAGATGTGGGCATCGTCCTGCGTCATGCCGCGCACACGCGTCAGGCCGTGCACAACCCCGCTTTTTTCGTAGCGATAGACACTGCCGAACTCGAACATTCGCAGCGGAAGTTCGCGGTAGCTCCGCGTGCGACTTTTGAAGATCAAGATGTGAAACGGGCAGTTCATTGGCTTCAGGTAGTACTCGGTTTCGCCGTCGATCTCCATCGGCGGGAACATTCCATCGGCGAACCATTGAAGATGACCGCTGGTGTCGAAGAGGTCCCGTTTCGTGATATGCGGTGAGTACACGAACTCGTAGCCAGATTCCTCGTGGCGCTTGCGGCTGTATTCCTCCATCAAACGACGCACGATGCCACCCTTCGGATGAAAGACGGCAAGACCGCTTCCGATCTCCTCGGGAAAGCTGAACAAGTCGAGTTCCACACCGAGCTTGCGGTGATCCCGACGCTCAGCTTCCTCAAGCCGATGCAGGTGTTCCTCGAGCGCCGACTTACTTTCCCATGCGGTCCCGTATATGCGTTGGAGTTGCGGCCCTTTTTCGTTGCCGCGCCAATACGCGCCAGCCACACGCATCAGCTTGAAGGCGCCGAGTCGCGCAGTACTCGGTACATGCGGGCCGCGGCAGAGATCCGTAAATGTCGCGGCGCCGTCGGCACCGACGTTGCGATAGACGCTCACTCCGTCGCCGCTCACCTCACCTGCGTCGTCGGTGTCGGCCGCTCCGCCGCGTACCTTCTCGATGATTTCTTGTTTGTATTCCTGGCCGTCGAACAACGCGAGACCCGCCGCGAATTCGAGATCTTCGCGAACAAATCGCTGATTGGCTTTCACGATCCGGCGCATCTCAGCTTCGATCTTGACAAGATCGTCCTGCGAAAATGTCGCGCCGCCAGGCAGCTCGAAGTCGTAATAGAAACCGTCGCTGATCGCCGGACCGATGGCGTATTTCGCTCCAGGGAACAGCGCTAGCACAGCCTGTGCCAACACATGCGCGGTCGAGTGGCGCAGCACCTCGCGCCCTTGGTCCGTCGCGGGTGTCACGATCGCGAGCTGCGTATCGACCACAAGCGCACGGCTCATGTCGATCCATTCGCCGTCGGCAATCGCAGCCAGCGCATCTTTGGCGAGACGCTGACCGATCGATGCAGCAACCTCAGCTGGCGTCGTACCGCGGTCGTACTCCCGAGTGGTCCCGTCGGGCAGGGTGACCGTGACTTGGTTGCTCATAGGTCGGCGAGTTTACGGCTGGGTGGTGGGCCAGCCGTGGCTCAATATCGATCTACCCAAACTCGATCGGCCGACGAAGATCGACGCCGAGCAACCCGGCGAGTTCATGGAGTGCGCCAGGAGCTTCGGTATTCGTTCCGCCAGACAGCATTGCATCGGCGAGGTCGCCGAGCACTTCGATTGCCTTCGGTGCGTCGAGATCGTCATCGAGCGAGTCGTAGAAGCGTTGCATGAACGGCCCAGGGTCGGGCCCTGCGGTGCATCGCGACGCCGCGACGAGTCGATTGAGCAACGCGATGCCTTCATCGATATCGGTGTCGAACCACTCGAAGCCACTGCGGTAATGGTGATGCATGAGTGCCAGGCGGATCGCTCGCGGGTCGGCAACCTTGCGCAAATCGCTAATGAACACAAGGTTCCCGAGCGATTTGCTCATCTTTTCGCCTTCGTAGTTCACCATCGCCGAATGCATCCACAGACGCACAAAGGGCTTGCCGGTGAGTGCCTCGCTCTGCGCGATCTCGCATTCGTGGTGCGGAAAGATGAGATCTGTCCCGCCGCCATGAATATCGATCGTTGGCCCGTGTTCGGCCATGCTCATCGCCGAACATTCGATATGCCAGCCGGGACGACCCACACCGAATGGCGCCCGCCATGCCGGCTCGTCGGCGAGGCTCGGCTGCCACAACACGAAATCGAGCGGGGCACGCCGATGCGGATCATCAGGGTTACCGCCACGGGCACGGGCCAGTTTCACCATTCGGTCGTACGGATATTGCGACAGCTCTCCAAATTTCGGGAACGTCGTCACGTCGAAGTACACCGTCCCGTGAGATATGTACGCATTCCCGTTGTCGAGCAATTTGGCGACGAGTTCGATAATGCCGTCGACAGCTTCCGTCGCACGGGGTTCGGCCACAGCTGGCCGCATCTCGAGCGCGTCCATATCTGCTCGGAACCGGGCGACTTCTTGTGCGGCGAGATCGAGATAGTTCATTCCGAGTTCCCGAGCCTTGGGAAGAATCGAGTCGTCGACGTCGGTGATGTTGCGCACCATGCGAACTTCATGACCGAGTGACTCAAGACGCCGGATCACAAGGTCGTACGTCAGATAGGTGGCGGCGTGGCCAAGATGCGTCGAGTCGTATGGCGTGATTCCGCACACATACATCGAAACTGTCGGCCCAGCCTCGAACGGGACAACTTTGCGTTGGGCGGTGTCGTAAAGACGCATCATCGTCAAGCTAGTAGCTCAGTTCCAAACGACCGGCGCCCACGCCGGACGAAGAAGGCGCGCTTGACAAGTGGCAAAGCCAGCCCGGGTGAGCGAAGCGAACGACGGGTGGCGTGACACGCGTCGCGCCGGACGAAGTAGGCGCAATATGTCAGCGCAATATGCGGTGGCAAAGCCAGCCCGGGTGAGCAAAGCGAACGACGGGTGGCGTGACACGCGCAGCGCCGGACGAAGTAGGCGCAATAGGCAAGCCCTCAAATGGTGGTGAGGCGGAGGCTGGCCCGCATTTTGTGGCGCACGTTGATGGTGAGCAGCACCGCCGCGAACGTTTCCATGCCGACGGCGTTGCGGAGTGATCCGCCATCGAGGGGGCGCAAATGCGGGATCGACGAAGTGATTTCCATCAACGCTTGGCGCGCTTCATCGTCGTCACCGAGCACGACAACATCGCTTTCCATCGTGTTGTCGAGATCTGCAAATTCGGCAGCTGGAACGAGGTGAAATGCGGTGACAACTCGGGAGCGCCACAAGAGGGCTTGGATTTCGGCGGCTACGGATCCGTGCGGCGGCAACACTGCGTTGAATTCATTGCCGTTGCGGGTGAGGTTGTTCGCCATGCTCACAACAATCTTGCCGGCGAGACGCTCAGCTTGATCGCGTACTGTCGGGATCACCGACTCTGCATGCACTGCGAGTATCACCACAGGCGCATCGCAGGCCCAGGCGTTGTCGCAGGGGATCAGGCCATTGACTCGATCGCCCCAACGTTCTCGGAGCTCGTCGACGGCGCTCTTGGCCTTGTCGACCGCCCGGGATCCGAATAGCACCTCGTGGCCCACGCTCGCGAGGCGAGCAGCAAGTCCGGCCCCGGCTGGGCCGGTCGCTCCAAGAATCCCGATACGCATGGGGCGGGATTGTTGCACAACACACCACGTTCGCAACAACCCGCCTCTAATGTGAGGCGATGAAGTTTGGGATTCTGTTTGCCAACACCGGTGAATTCGCGACGGGGCCGGGTTCGGTCGCGCTCGCCAAGTTCGGTGAGGAACTTGGTTTTGAATCGCTGTGGACCGTTGAGCACGTCGTGGTGCCCTCTGGCTACCAGTCGGTCTACCCCTACTCGCCCACGGGAAAAATGCCGGGCGGCGAAGACAATCCGATCCCCGACCCATTGATCTGGTTGGCGTACGTCGCGGGTGCCACGACGTCGATTCGTCTCGGAACGGGAATCCTCATTCTTCCGCAGCGCAATCCTCTGATTCTCGCCAAGCAGCTTGCGACGCTCGATGCAATGTCGGGTGGCCGGCTCGAACTCGGCGTTGGCGTTGGTTGGCTGAAAGAAGAATTCGACGCGCTCGGCGTTCCGTTTGCAGCGCGGGGCAGGCGGACCGACGAGTACATCGATGTGTTGCGCCGGGTATGGAATGAATCCGAGACGGAGTTTCGCGGCGAGTTCACGAACTTCGACGCGTTGAAGAGCTTTCCAAAACCAGCGCAACTCCACGGCCCCAAGATTCATATCGGGGGGCACACGGAGGCGGCAGCGAGGCGCGCAGGGCGCATCGGCGACGGTTTTTTTCCCGGCTACGACGTGGCCAAGCTGGTGCCTGCGATGCGAGCCGCCGCCCAAACTGCAGGTCGTGATCCTGATGCGATCGAGATCACTGCCGGCGGCAAACCCGACCTTGCGACCGTCGAGCGCTATCGCGACGAACACAACGTGAGCCGTTTCACCGTTCCGCCATTCGGCATCACGCTCGATCAGGCAAAGGCAGGGCTTGAGAAATTCGCGAACGAAGTTATTTCCAAACTCGCGTAATTAGCGGCAAGCGTCGGCGCCGAAGGCGACACGCAGTTCAGCGAACAGGCCGGTCGAGCCGTCACAATTGAAATTCTCATCGAGTTTGAGGATTGTCTCACCGTCGTGGCGCTGCAGGTGCACGAACACGGCCGACTCCCCAGGATGCGCGAGCAGTAGTTCTTTGAGTCGGTTGACTTTTCCTTCGTCGAACCCCCCGGAACGCACCATCAATCGCACTGGGGGTCCTGAGTCGCCGAACAGTTCCGGGACGCTGACA
>JBBRPC010000101.1:0-12434 GCA_038228615.1 Acidimicrobiia bacterium
AAATCCAGCGACAAAGACAGGCTGGTCGGTAAATTCGTGCGCGCGTTGCGCGCTGACCAACAACACTGCCGCCGCGCCATCAGTTTGCGGACAACAGTCGAGCAGGTGGAGCGGATGGCACACCGGCGGCGACGCCATCACTTGCTCCATGGTGATTTCGGCTTGAAAATGCGCGTAAGGATCCCGCGCGCCATTGAAGTGATTCTTCACAGCGACGCTTGCGAGCATTTCGCGCGTCGTACCGAACTCAGCCATATGGCGCGTCGCGAACGGCGCAAATAACACGGGCGCGGTCTCGCCGCGAGTGAAGATTGGGTGCCCAGCAGCAGCCCGAGAAAGCAAACCTTCTTCCGACGACTTGTCGCGCATCTTCTCGACGCCGATCACGAGCACCACATCGTGCACACCACTCGCAACTGCCATCGCTCCAACGCGAAATGCGTCAGAACCAGACGGGCAAGCATTTTCGATTCGTGTACAGGGGATACCGACGAGCCCAATCGCCGTAGGAACCGTGTTGCCGCCGATGCCTTCCTGGCCCCACAGCGTGCCGCGTTGCGTCGCCACGAACGCAGCTTCAACCTGCAGTGGATCGAAACCCTTATCCACCGACTCCACGCACGCCGAAAAAGCTCCCGCCGCCATGTGTTCGTAACTTTGGTCGAACAGCTCACCCATCTTGATCAAGCCGGCGCCCACGACCGCAACCCGATTCCAGCTCATGTCAACCCCCGCTCCCCGACAGGTACTGCTTTGTACCCATACACCGGGGCCCCGCGTTCAAACGCATAGCGCCGCAACACGAGCTGCATTCGGGTACCAATTGCGACGCTGCTCCCGTCGTCGGCCACTTGCAACATCACGCGTGCTCCATCATCGAGGTCGATCACTGCAATCGGAAGGGGCGCGACAAACGGCGCTGGCATTGTGTAGTTGATGACATATGTATGGACGACTCCGCCGCGGGCGAGATGAACGGGTGCCATTTTCGGCCCACCACACGCGATGCAATGCGGATGGATCGACGGGGGAGTATTGATCATCCCGCAGTCTTCGCAGCGGCCCCCTAAGAGCTGCAACATTTCAAATGCACCACGCACGAACATCGCCGATTCGGGAGGGACGCCCATCGGGATGGTTTCGCCGCTCGGCGTAAGTTGCCGGCGGCTGCGTAACACATCACCGTATGTTGCTGGCGTCCCTGGTGCCATCAGCGTTGCGATTGCAACGTCGCTTCCAGCGATCGCCTTCGCGATATCAAGCGAGATTCCGCTGGCACGTCCGCCTCCGTACGCAACGATGGCGACGCGTCCCGGAATGCCACATGCGGGAATCGCGCCGATGATCGCTGCGGCCGCGCCGGTATCACCGACTGCTGCGTAGGAATTGGTGGAAGCGACGGAAGCGGCAGCTGCCGCGACACGTTTCGCAACCAGCGTTGCGAGGCGTCCGTCGGGGTCGGGAAGTGACCACGAAGTTGGCGTGCTTGCCGCTAGCGCGTCAACGATCTCGCCGACAATCGGTAGGAAAATCTCTTCGCGAAAGAGGCGTCCGTCGTAGAGATCGCGCGTATCGGCCTCGCCGTCCCCGCGGTACCGGTCAAGCAGTGGCTGCGCGTACGTGAAGCGTTCGCCAAACAACGCCGAACCTGGGCCGGAGCGCAGAATGAATGCCGCTGCACCGGCACCGCAACGCGCTTCGAACGAGGTGCCCAATCCGGGACGGAGGGCATCAGCAACGACAACGAGCGCAGTACGGACACTCCCGGCCGCGACGGCGTCGATCGCGGCGAATAACGCGTCCATTCCGGCGTGCGTCGACCCGCTGACGAGGAACCCGCTGGCGCCAGGCCTCACATTCAGTGCCGCAGCGAGCATCGAATGCGACGGGCCTTCGGCGAATGGAGGACGGCTCGTTCCCCACCAGAGACCATCGATCGTCTCCGGTTCGACTGAACCCGCGCGAATGGCAGCATCGCCAGCACTCCAGGCGAGCGTGAGGGCGTCCTCGTCGTGCGCGCATGCCGCGGTATGACCCTTGCCGCCGCGACGGTTCCATGCGGCATTGAGGTCTGCGATCGGCAGTCGAAGCGTCGGCACGCCGACGCCAACCGAAAGAATATGCACGGGCATCCGGGGGATGCTACCCAGATGCGGATCGACGCGGTTTCTCACACGGTTGCATCGAGCGCGAGAACGATCAGCGTGTGGATGCGTGCCATTCACCCGATCGCGCACCTCACGCAACACCAAACCTGCGGAGTCGACCGTTGGGGAATGCGACGTCGCGATCCGGTAGCCTCTGGCGCTCTGGCGGCGTAGCCGAGTGGTTCAGGCAAGGGCCTGCAAAGCCCCGTACATGGGTTCGAATCCCATCGCCGCCTCTGGGACGCGACGCCGCCCTTCTCGTCCGCCCTCCTCGTACGAAAGTGCTCTGCATGCGTCGTCGTATTCTCGGAAGATGGCACTCTACGAGCACAGCCCGCATCCCCGTATCGAGGAACGACAACAAGGATCACCTGCAACGGTTGCGTCGCAGCTGCCGACGGACCGCGGCGTCGATCGGTTCAACACCTGGTTGGCGATCAAGATCACGACTGGCGTCGGGACGATGTGGTGTGCCTACGCGTTCGCAGCGCTCGCTCTGATCAGCCTTCCGAATGCGATCCAGGCCGGACGACCGGCACTGATCTCGTGGATGGCACAGACCTTCTTGCAACTCGTGTTGCTGTCGATCATCATCGTTGGTCAGAACATTCAGAGCGCGGCGTCCGATAAGCGAGCCGCCGACACCTACGACGATGCTGAAGCGGTCCTGCACGAAGCGATTGAGATTCAACAACATCTCCAGGCGCAGGACACTGCAATTGAACGAATCCTCGATCACCTCGGCCTCGGGGCGCCGCCAGGGGCGTGACCCGGCAATCACTCTCGATCTGCGAGGGCAGCCCCGAGTTGATCCGTCAGGGCGAGTGCCAACGCGCGTTGTTGCGCGCTGATCGTGACGCCCGACGAGTGCATGGGTACCTCGATGACAAATCGACCAAACAACTTCGCGTGGCCGTACACGCGAACCTCGGCCAGATTGCCTTGGCTCGCGTCGATAGGAAAGCTGTCGGGCGCGCTCGGGATGATCACCCGCCCGTGTCGCAGCGCTGGAAGATCACCGATGAGCGGCGTGCTCTCAAAGCGCGCGCTCTTGACCCCAAGTATTTCGACGAGTTCCCGCTGCACCGCGCGTATGAGGTGGCCCGGTGGTTCGCTTCCCGCGACCAGCAGCGCACTTGCTTGTAAATAGTGTGCGACGGCTCTGCTTTCACTCGCTTCGAGGGCGAGCCGGCGGGAGCGCGTCACGATTCCGCCGACTGTGAGTCCGACAATGAGCAAGACGGCCGTTGCTTCGACATCATCGACGGCGACGATATTCAGCGAATAGAACGGTCGCGTGAAGAAGAAATCAAAACAGACCGCCGCCGAAAGAGCGGCGATGACTCCTGGCGTTCGTCCGCGGGCCACAGCGACAGCGAGGACCACTACGACGAGAACGAGGCTCGCGTTCTCGGCATGAACTTGGGCGCGCAACGGAAGGAGCACGAGCGAGGCACCGAGCGGGCTGAACGCCGCCAGGGCCTTCCCAGTTGCGTCGTTCCGCATTTCACGACGGTAGGACCGGCTGTTGAATTGCTACGAGTCGGCTACAAGATGAACAGCATCTCCTGGTAAGTGGCCAGCGGCCACAGGTCGTCGGCGACCATCGTTTCGAGCGAATCGGCAGCCGCCCGTACAGCACCCATCGCAGGAAGCAAATCCACCGCTGCATGTGCGGCCTCGTCTTCTGCGGTCGTTGCACCAGTGTGATCGAGTGCACCTCGAAGCGTCGCGATCGCGTCGCGCAGCGCGTTGATCGACGACGACACCTCATCGAGTGTCGAGGTGTCTACCGCGACGTCGACGGTGCGCAAGCTCACCACGTTGTTGGCGACTTCGGTTTGATAGCGCATCGCCGCGGGGAGGGTGATCGTGGTTGCCATCCTGAGTGTCAAGCGCGCCTCAACTCCTACGCTCAGTGCGTATTGCTCCAACGCGATGTCGTAGCGGCTGTGCATTTCGCGGGTATTGAATACGCCGTAGTGCTCGAAGAGTTCCATTGCCTCTTCTGTTACCAACTGTGGGAGCGCGTCGCGGGTAGTCCGCAAGTTGGGAAGTCCTCGTGACTCGGCTTCGATTTGCCAGCTCTCGGAATATCCGTCACCGTTAAAGACAACCGCGCCGTGATTCGTAATGATGTCTTCCAATACCTGTTGGACGGCCCGGTCGAACCCGATTCCATTTGCTAGGAGCGATTCGATTTCGGTCGCGGTGTAGTCGAGAGCTTCCGCGAGAATGGTGTTGATGGTGACCATGGGGCCGGCAATCGACTGCAGCGAACCAGGTGCGCGGAACTCGAAGCGATTTCCCGTAAACGCAAACGGGCTCGTGCGGTTTCGATCGCCTGGATCAGTCGGAAGTACCGGGAGCGTGTCGACTCCAATTGTGAGCTGGCCACGTTCTTTTGAACTGGTCGCTCCACCTTTGGCGATCTGTTCGAAGACATCAGTCAGTTCGTCACCCAAGAAGATCGAGATGATGGCCGGCGGTGCTTCGTTGGCACCAAGACGATGATCGTTGCTCGCCGAGGCAACCGACACGCGGAGCAGACCACCGAACTTGTGAACGGCGCGGATCACTGCACCGCAAAACACCAAGAATTGCGCATTGTCGTGAGGAGTATCACCCGGCAGCAGAAGATTTCCCTCTGTCGCATTTCCCAACGAGAAGTTGACGTGTTTCCCTGAGCCGTTGACCCCTGCGAACGGCTTTTCGTGGAAGAGACATTCCATCCCGTGTTGTTGGGCGACGCGCTTCAGCGTGACCATGAGAAGTTGTTGATGGTCTGCCGCAACGTTCGCTCGTTCAAACATCGGTGCAATTTCGAATTGCCCAGGTGCGACTTCATTGTGGCGGGTCTTGGCCGGAATGCCGAGCTTGAACAGCTCGCGTTCTGCATCGAGCATAAATGCGAGTACCCGTTCCGGAATCGCGCCGAAGTAATGGTCGTCGAATTCCTGGCCTTTTGGTGGTTTGCTGCCGAACAGCGTTCTTCCAGAATTCAACAAGTCCGGACGTTCAAGGAAATAGCTCCTGTCGATGAGGAAGTATTCCTGTTCTGCACCAGCGAACGACACGACCGCGTCTGGATTCTCATGTCCGAAGAGGCGCAGCACTCGTTCTGCCTGCTTGGCCATCGCCTGTTGTGAACGAAGGAGCGGTGTCTTGTGATCGAGTGCTTCGCCCGTCATCGACACAAAGACAGTTGGAATGCACAGCGTGTTTCCGTAACGGTTTTCGAGAATGTACGCCGGGCTCGTGACGTCCCAACCTGTGTATCCGCGTGCTTCGAATGTCGCGCGCAGTCCGCCATTCGGAAAGCTTGAAGCATCCGGTTCGCCTTGGACGAGCGTCTTTCCGGCGAACTCGGCGATTGCTGTCCCGTCACCGCTCGGTTCAAGGAAACTGTCGTGTTTTTCTGCGGTCAGTCCGGTGAGCGGATAGAAGACGTGCGCGTAATGGGTCGCACCCTTTTCCATCGCCCAGTCCTTCATCGCTGCTGCGACGATGTCGGCGACGGTCGGATCGAGCGGCTTGGAGTGTTCAAGCGTGGCGATCACAGATCGGAACACCGACTTTGGGAGTCGTTGTTGCATGACTGCTTTGGTGAAGACATTCGTGCCAAAGATCTCTCCTGGCGTGTCAGGAGGTGAGAAGAACGACTCTGGACGCTCGTGAGGTAACGGGAACATTTCGCAGATGTAAACGTCGGTGGCAAGCGACGAGGACTCAGGCGTTGGGTGCCTCAGACGACAGTTCTTGAAAACGCCGCAGCGCGATGACTGACCAGATTCCCTCGACCACCCCGAATGGCCAGGTGCCGGATAAAAAGCCGTACGAACTTGAAAGTAAGCACCCAAGAGCGAAGAGCAATACGAACTTGGGACCACGTTGCTCGAACGCGTACATGGCCATCATGAAGCTCACCGCGACGACGCCATAAATGGTGACAGCCATCAGGTGCTGGTTCCGCGCCAGTCGCCAAGGCGTTCGAGATAGTTGTCGAGTTCCAATCGGGTCATGTGAAACCATACGTCGCAGCCCGTAGCGGTCGACACGAGACCCTCCGAGCGACTAGCAAACATGCCGTGAACATCGGAGCTAGTTCTACGGCGACAGAAGTGATGGCGACAACGCGTCTCGATGGCATGACTGCAATCGTGACCGGAGCCTCTGGCGGGATCGGCCGTGAGACGGCGCGGGTTCTTTCGGCGTCGGGTGCCAACGTCACGCTGGCAGTTCGTGATCAGATCAAGGGTGACGAAGCGGCGCAGTGGATTCGCGATTCGCATCCTGACGTCGAGTTGGAAATTGGATCGCTCGACTTGACGTCGCTTGCGAGTGTGAGGAAGTTCGCGATCGGGTTTACCGCCACGCACAAGCGACTCGATTTGCTCGTGAACAACGCTGGAGTGATGTTTCCGCCGCTCACCCGTACCCAGGAGGGATTCGAGCTCCAATTCGGTACGAACCACTTGGGGCATTTTGCCTTGACGAGTGGACTATTGCCATTGTTGCGTGCGAGCGGTCGCGCTCGGGTCGTGAATGTGAGCTCAGCCGGTCACTCGATGGGTCGCATCGATTTCGACGATCCCAACTTCACTCTGCGCGAATACGACAAGTTGGTGGGTTACGGCCAGTCGAAGACGGCGAACATTTTGTTCGCACAGGAACTCGACCGCCGCTTTTCGAACGAGGGCATTCACGGCTATTCGCTGCACCCTGGAATGATCGCCACGGACCTAGCACGTCACATGGATAGTGATGACTTCACTCGCTTGATGGAACGGGCGAAGGCTCGGGCCGCTGCGGCGTCCGAGGATGGCGAGGGAATGCCGTCGTTCAAGACCGTGGAGCAAGGTGCTGCGACGTCAGTTTGGGCCGCGATTACTTCCGACGACGTGTTGGCGGGCGGGAGCTACTGCAGCGACTGTGCCATAGCGACTCCGGAGAACTGGGCGACTGATCCCGAGATTGCGACGCATCTTTGGTCGTTGTCGGAGGACCTTGTTGCTCATCCGTTTGTTCGCTGACCGACAAAGGAATTCGAATGTCATTGCATGCTGACCAACTCATCGAACAAGCGATCGGGGCTGCGGGCTCCGACGATTTTGGCGCGCCGCCGTGGCGCGACGGACTCGATCGATTATTCGACTCGTTGGATCGCGAGGCCAACCTCAACGAAATTGGCACTGCGATTGTGGAATCAACGACGGTACAGATGCTCACGAATCGCCTGAACATCGTCGACTACCGCAAGCTGCATCCGCAGATCGCCGAGCGGGATATCGCGCCGCCGATCGTCATCGTCGGACAGGCTCGCACCGGAACGACGATCTTGTTCGATCTTTTAGCGCAAGATCCGGCGATGCGCGTGCCGCTGACCTGGGAGGTCGATCTCCCGTCTCCTCCGCCAGAGTCGGCGACCTATCAGAGCGATCCAAGGATCGATGTTGTTGAGGTGAACACTGCGGCAACAGATTTGTTGATCCCGGGTTTTCGGGCGATTCATCCGATGGGGGCACGACTCGCGCAGGAGTGTGTCAGCATCACCGCGTCCGCGTTTGCAAGTGCACAGTTTCCGACCGTGTATCGCGTTCCTTCATATGGTCGGTGGTTGTTCTATGAAGCGGATATGGCTCCCGCATACCAGTGGCATCGCATGTTCTTGCAACACCTGCAGGCACGTCATGCGGGCGAGCAATGGTTGCTGAAATCGCCCGCACATATCTGGTGCCTTGAAGCACTCCTGACGGAATACCCAAACGCCGTACTCGTACAGACACATCGCGATCCGCTGCGCGTCATTGCTTCGGTGTCGTCGTTGCAAGAGGTATTGCGAAAACTCGCGAGCGACACCACGGATCTTCACGACATCGCGGGCGATTGGGCTGAATGGATCACAGAAGGTTTCGATCGATCGGTCGAGGCCCGTCGCAGTGGCCTTGTGCCAAAGAACCGTATCGTTGACGTTCATTTCAGTGCCTTTATGTCCGATCCTTTCGCGACGATTGGCGCCATATACGACCAGCTCAGTATGACATTCACCCAGGAGGCTGAGTCGCGAATGCGAGCCTTTCTCGCCGAGCATGGTCAGGACGAACATGGTCGCCATAACTACACATGGGAAGGCACCGGCCTGGACCGTGACGTGTGGCGCGAACGTTCGCGCAACTACCAGGAGTATTTCAACGTTCCAAGTGAAACATTCGCGTAACGCGCTTCGAAGCTGGCCTTGACCGGCGAGTAGCTGCGCGCCGCCGTACGCTCACTGTGGTGGACCAATCGAGTCCGCCACCGATCCTCTGGAGTGCACGTGTTTCTCGACGCTCAGATTCGCCAACTCCCCGACATCGATACCGCCGAGACACAAGAGTGGCTCGACAGCCTCGACGCGGTGGTCGATGCCAAGGGCGATACCCGCGCGAACTATCTGCTGGCACGGTTACTTGAACGGGCTCGCGACAAGGGCGTGGCCGTACCGGCGATGGTGCAAACGGATTACATCAATACGATTCCTGCGAGCGCGGAGCCGTGGTTTCCGGGCGACGAACTACTTGAGCGCAGGATCCGTGCGTACGTCCGATGGAACGCAGTGGCCATGGTGGACCGAGCCAATCATCGTTTCGATGGGCTCGGTGGGCATCTCTCGACCTACGCCAGCGCCGCGTCGCTCTACGAAGTTGGCTTTAATCATTTCTTTCACGGCAAGGGCGACGGGCGCGCCGGTGATCTCCTGTGGATCCAGGGTCACGCCGCGCCGGGAATTTACGCCCGCGCGTTTCTTGAAGGTCGGCTCACCGAGGATCAGCTCGATCATTTCCGTCGCGAGACGGGCGGCAGGGGACTACCGAGCTATCCACACCCACGGCGCATGCCGCAGTTCTGGGAATTCCCGACCGTTTCGATGGGTCTCGGACCGCTCAACGCGATCTATCAAGCGCGATTCAATCGCTACCTTGAGCACCAACATCTTGCGAACACTGCCGACACGAAAGTGTGGTGCTTTGTCGGCGACGGCGAAATGGACGAACCCGAATCGCGGACTGCGTTGAGTCTGGCCGGACGAGAACAGCTCGACAATTTGATTTTCGTTGTGAACTGCAACCTGCAACGGCTCGATGGTCCGGTTCGCGGCAATGGCAAAGTTATGCAAGAACTCGAGATGACGTTTCGCGGCGCTGGCTGGAACGTGATCAAAGTGGTGTGGGGACGCGAGTGGGACGACCTTCTCGCCAACGATATCGATGGCGTGTTGGTCGCGAAGATGAACGCGACGTGCGACGGTGAATTTCAAAAGTACGCGGTGGAAACGGGCGCCTACATCCGTGAACATTTCTTCGGCCCCGACACCCGCCTCGCTGCAATGGTGCAGCATCTCAGTGATCAGCAACTTGAGAGTCTGCCGCGGGGAGGCCACGACTACCGCAAAATGTTCGCCGCCTACAAGACCGCGACTGAAAATGTGGGTTCGCCAACGGTGATACTCGCCAAAACTGTGAAGGGTTGGACGCTCGGTTCCGATATCGAGGCGCGCAACGCAACCCATCAGATCAAAAAGATGTCAACCAGTCAGCTCAAGATATTGCGCGATCGTTTGCATCTCGAGATTTCGGATGCGGCGCTCGACGATGGCTTAGCACCGTACTTCCATCCCGGGTATCGGTCGCCCGAGTACGACTACCTCATGGAGCGGCGTCGAGCGCTGCACGGATTTCTTCCCGAACGGGTCGAGCGAACCAAAACCGTAATCTTTCCCGCCGACTCGTTGATTGATCAACTTGCTGCCGGAACTGGCGACAAGATTCAGGCATCGACCACTACCGCGTTCACGCGCTTGTTGAAACAACTCATGAAGGAGCCCGAGTGGGGTCATCGCGTTGTGCCGATCATTCCTGACGAGGGTCGCACCTTCGGAATGGACTCGCTCTTTAACGACGCCAAGATCTACGCATCGCACGGACAACGCTACGAACCGGTCGATGCAGGACTCCTTTTGTCGTACCGCGAGGCACGGGACGGTCGGATTCTGGAAGAAGGCATCACCGAAGCCGGCGCGATGGGTTCGTTCACCGCAGCTGGCACGTCGTATGCGACCTGGGGCCAGCCCACGATTCCGTTCTTCGTGTTCTATTCGATGTTCGGTTTTCAACGAATAGGCGATCTGGTGTGGGCCTTTGGCGACGCGCGCGGCAAAGGCTTTTTGATGGGGGCGACGGCGGGTCGGACCACGTTGAGTGGTGAAGGCCTTCAGCACTGCGATGGGCACAGCCATGTTCTCGCGTCGACCGTACCGAATTGTCGCGCGTACGACCCCGCGTTCGCGTTTGAACTTGCGGTCATCGTGCGCGACGGAATTCGCGCGATGTACGGACCGGAGCCACAAGATTGCTTCTACTACGTCACCCTGTACAACGAGAACTACCTCATGCCAGCGATGCCGGCAGGTGACAACGTGGTCGACGGCATTCTCAAAGGCGTCTACCGCTACCGAGCCGCACAGGACCCAAGGGCGCATCAGGCACAGATTCTCGGAAGTGGTCCGCTTGTCCGGTGCGCGCTGGAAGCGCAAGACATTCTTGGCGCCGACTACGACGTCGCCGCCGATGTGTGGAGCGCGACGAGCTACAAGCAGTTACGTGAGGAAGCGCTGGAGTGCGAACGTTGGAACCGACTCCACCCACACGATCCGCCACGTACTCCGTACGTCACCCAGCAGTTCATCGATGCGCAAGGACCAGTGGTTGCGGTGAGCGACTTCCAAAAGATCGTTCCCGACCAAATTGCACGGTTCATGCCGCAACCGTTCATACCGCTTGGCACAGACGGTTTCGGCTTCTCCGACGTTCGCGAGTCGTTACGTCGTCACTTTGAAATCGACGCGGCGCACATCGTCGTGGCGGTACTCGACGGACTTTCACAACTCGGCAAGGTCGACGCAGCAGTCGTCGCGGGCGCAATCGCCCGTTTTGAGCTACAAACCGATACTCCTGATCCGCGGCTGCGCTAGCGCCGATTCAGCCGTGGCTCACCCCTGAACAGCCGGGGAGTTAGTGATCGAGCGGGTCGTATTCGTCGTCGGTCTCGTCGTCGTCCCATTCTTCGTCGTCATCGAAAGCGGCGTCGTCGGCGGCGGGAGTGGCAGCACCAGGCTCCCACGCCACGTCGGCGAGCGACGAGCGTTCATCGTCTTTGAACAGACCGTCGTCAAAGCCCTGTTTGAGTTGGCGCGCTTCGCGAAAGCGGCGCGCTCGGCCTTTCCTCGCCACGGTTCACCGTCCTGGGCGTTTTGGGGAGAGAGTAAGAACGATTTCGTAAGCCATACATCATGCCTTACCCGTGGGGGTTTCGGCGCAACGTAGCCTCGCTACTTTGCGAAGTTCACCCTATTTGGGCTTTTCTGGGAACGGATGTCCGTGGGCGTCAAGGACGGCAAAGTCGCGTCCTCGCCGGTTGGGGGCATCGCCGGTGGTGTCTGCGGCGTATCCCACCGTCACAACGGCGACTGGCGACAGACGGTAGGGCAATTCAAGAGTGCGCCGCGCTTGCCAGCCAGACCACACTGCGAGTGTCGACATGCTGGCAGAGAGCCCCATCGCTCTGGCCGCGAGCATGAGGTTCTGCATTGGTGGCAGCACTGCCGCGTAGTAGCGAGCTTCGCCGATCGCCGGGAGGACCGGTCGTAGGCCTTTGGCACACGCGACGATCACGATCGGAACATCTTCGAAGTGGTCAGCCTCCCACTGGCGGGCTTCGAGTGACGCGCCGGAACGAGCGAGGAGCCTGCGGTAGACCGACCACCCCTGGCGGTAGATACGCGCCAGCTGATGTTTGCGGTCGGCGTCGCGGACAACGACCAGTTCGTAACGCGGTTGGCTATGGAGGCCAGCAGATGCCGCGTCGAGACATGCGTCGAGTATCTCGTCGGAGATTGGGTCGCGACGCAATCGCACCGGTTCGCCGCTGCGGCGCATCACCTCAATCAACGGAAGATCGAGGCCGCCGAGTCCCGACCCGGGAGCGCCGGTAGGTAGAGCAGGGTCACTGGGATCTGACATCGGGGGCAGGCTACCGTCGGCACCCATGGAGATGTCAGTGTCTGCGATTGCGACGGCGGTTCGAAATGGCGAGCTCTCTGCGACCGAAGCTGTGGAGGCTTCGCTCGAGCGCATCTCGCGCTTCGATGGGGCGCTCAACTCCTTTTGCGCCATCGATCCGAAACAGGCTCTCCGGGACGCCGCGGTAGTGGATGCCACGATCAAACGAGGCGAAGATCCAGGACCGCTG
>JBBRPC010000102.1:0-12397 GCA_038228615.1 Acidimicrobiia bacterium
CCGAGATCAGCGGCTGACGTGCGCGGGTCTTCCAACATCCACAGCAATCGCATAGCTGCGCCTGGCTGCACCGGCAGCTGGGTGATCTCGGCGACGAGATCGTTCGTTTCTGTGGTTGCCATCTCTGCTCCCTCGCGTGGATCCGACGAGTTAGATCCACACCTCTACAGTCGTTATCGGTCGTTCGCAGCAGTTCCTGAGTATCCGTTTATGACCTCGCGTTGGTTGCGGAGTGCGCCCTCGCAGCGTTGGAGCAGCGAACTACCTGTCTCATTGTCGTTCGCCTGCAGTTGCACGACGTCACACACAGGTTCGAGCAAGATTCCCGCAGCGACCACTGGGGCCGCGATCGCGGCAGCAACCCTGCGCCGCCACACTTCATGTTGGTCGCCTTCGCGGTACCGCCCCTGATCACTGTTAGTGGTGAATACTGCGAACACGGTGCCTGAGATTCTGGCGACAAGATCGCGACCGCGAGTTGATGCCCGTAGGCCAGCGCCCACCCCCTGCAAGACTGCGTCACCAGCGTCGTATCCGTACGTGTCGTTGATCGTTGCCAATCCACAGACGTGAATCAACATCGCGTTCGTGACCAACAGACCTGACGACAACTCCTGAATCATTGCTCGACGGCTCGACACCGCAGTGAGTTCGTCGGTTCCTTCGTGTGCACGCCCGGCTGTTCGCTTCGCCTCAGTCTGCAACGCCACTCCGGCAAGTTGGCCGGCTTGCATGAGTCCGTCTCGCTCGTCTGCGCCAAGAAATCGCTTTTCTCCGACAAATGCGACAATCAGAAACTCGGCGACGGCGACGCCATGCACGTCGGCGGGAACAACCACCCAGGGCTGGCCGATCCGAAATTCCGCACCAAGCTCAAAGAGCCGTCCACGCGACATTTGGATCGAGGTTTCGTTGCTTGCCGCAAAGGTCGCGTCGGTGATGCGAAACGCGCGACGAGGCCACGATGACGGCATATTGGGAGCCGCGACAAGCTCGTAGTCTCCACCGCGAAAGACGTAGACAGCAACGACGGCACCTGGAACACACACCTGCGCGTACCTTGCGACGGCGTCAAGCGCCACGCCGGACGACTGGTCCGCGTTGGTTATAGCCAGTATCGCTTCAAATACCTCGCCAATTCGGCGATCACGCTCGTGGTCGGTGATATCGCGAGCAACCATCAACACCGTCCCGTCGGGTTGTGCAGTGGCGCGTACATCGCTCACTCGCCAACCGCCGTCGACACGACGAATTCGAATGCGTGCGTTCGTGACGGCGCCTCCCGAGACGGTCAGCAACTCGAGCGCTGCGCCGCGATCGTCGACAAAGACGTCATCCAGCAAGTCAGCGCCCGGATGCAATGTCGACGCAAAGGAACAATCGCTGGGTCGTTTGACCTGTTGCACAACGCCTCGCGAATCGACAGCGAGCGCGAGATCGAAGCGAAGGAGGGCGCAGGCCTCTGAAGACCCGCGCGAAAAAAAGGTGTCGTGTTCGTTTTCCATAACAATCCTGTCATCCGTGACAATGATTCGTCGGTACGTACCGCTTTGTTCTGAGTGGAAGCAGAATATTGACTACGGCGTGGCGAAATGACTTCGCTCCCAGAGGGCCCGCAAACCACCTGGACCGTCGACCCGCAAGAAATGCAAACATGCCGGATAGGCCACCACCGAACCGAGAATGGCAAGCCACCACCACACGACGAGCAGCAACGCGGCCCCAACCGCGGCACTCATCCCAGCCGAGACCAAGGCGATGATGGCGCTGCGCGTCGGCAACGGGCGCAAGGGAAGATCCATGACCTGCGCGATGAGTAACACCAACACCACGACTTCGGTAAAAATTGTCGCAGCAGCGGCGCCGTTGACGGTGTAGCGAGGAATGAACATCAAGTTCAGACCAACATTGATCGCCAGCCCACACAGCGTGATCACCGGATACATACGCCGCCGGTGCACCGTAATAAGGCACATATACACAATCTGGGTAAAGAAGTTCAGCGCCTGACCAAACACCAGCCACCGCGCTGACGTTTGTGCCGCGCTGAATTCGGAACCCAACACATGGTTGATGACCGGCCCTGCAAAGACGGCGAATTCCGCGACGGCGAAACCCGCAATGATCACCACCAGCACAATCCCTTGCCGCACAGTTCGATGAAATGCCACCGGGTCTTTGGGCCATGCCCTCGCGAGCACCGGGAGCATCGCCGCAATCAAAGCTGGCGCCACAAACGCCAAAAGATCCGAAAACTTATAACCGATTTGATACAGGCCTACCGCGACCCGACTCTCACTCCCGTGCAATACAAGCGTGAGCATCAAGCTGTCGATCCGAAAATACAACGTCGCCAATGCACTCCCGACGGCGAGCGGAGCGGCTTCAACGAACCAATGTCGCCAACTCGACAGGTGAATCCTTGGCCGGATCCTGAGACTTCGCCCAACGACGGTGCCGATGCAAATGAGTGCAACAATGTCGCTCAGCACAAATGGAGCCACGTAGCGCAGCAGTGAACCGCGATGACCGGTGAAGATAGCGATGATCACCGCGAACTGAGCGACTTGACCAACGACGAGCGATCCAGCCACGACCCGCAGCCATTGTTTCGCCTGACACACGCTGATCAACGACCACAACGCCGACGCAATAATGAGCGATAGGCCCCCGATCGCTACACCTTGGACCTCAACATTCGAATACGGTCCAATCCACACGATCAGCAGGGCGAGGCCATAGGTCACGAGGCCCAGCGCGAGACGGAACACAATAAAACGACTCGCGATCGACGAAAGATTCTCGTCGCCGGTTCGCCCAAGTTCCGTCATGACGACGCGGGTTGTCTCGAAGTCTGCGAGCAGGCCAAGGAGGCCAAGGAGGTTGAAGATGAACGAGAAGGATCCAAACTGCTGAGGACCCAGTTCGTGGGCAATTAACACGGTGCCCGACAAGCTCAGTGCTGCGCCGAGTAGTCGGCTCGCGAGCAATACTCCTGCGCCACCGATCAACGAGCGGGAGGCGCGCGGGCTACTACGAGTGGAAACGACGTCGCTGATGCGATGCTCCTTTGCCCTGTGGTATTCGGTCCGTCATTTCGGGGATGCTACGAGATCCGCGCGGCGATGTGGAGTGCCCAACCGGCTGGAGCGTGTGCGACACTTGCAACAATGAATGTCACCGGGTCGCACCGATCTGAGCACCCAGATACGCACCCAGTTCCGCAATCAGACGCCCAGCATTCCGGACGGTATCTGATGGGCGTCGTGCCCGGCAGCCTGGTCTCCGGCGCCGAATCGGTGTTACTTCGCGATTTCGTTGCTGCCAGGGACGCGGGATGGAAGGTGCGGATCGCGTGCAGTGACGGACCGTTTGTGGAGCGCCTCGCTCGCGAGGGCATCGAACGGGTTGCAATACCCGAGTTGCGCCTCGCGGAAGGCAATCGCAACATGGCGTTCGCACGCGCGCTCGTCAACGCGGTGTTTGCCGCGCGAATACTCAAACGAGATTTACGCCCGGGCGAACTGGTCGTGGCCAACAGCATCAATGTGCTGCCGGCTACCTCCCTCATCGCAAGGAATCATCGGGTGATCTATTTCGGACACGACGTACTGATCCGTCGTGATCGACTGGCGCTGTTGAAAATGCTGCGACACCGAGTGCATCTGGCCGTGGCGGTCTCCGAGGCAGTTGCTCGCACGATTCGACCCACCGACATCCCAACCCAGGTGATCCACAACGGCACGGCCTTCCCGGTGGATCCGGCGCCGCCACCCGTCGAAGGCGAGGTCCCAATCATCGGAATCGCCGCGGTGCTCACGCCATGGAAAGGCCACTCCGTCCTGCTTGAGGCATTGAGTCGCATGCAGAACCAAGACGCGATCCTTGAAATCATGGGTGGCGTTCCACCAAAAGAGGAGCCATACGCAGCCGCGTTGCGTCGGCGTGCGACCCAACCAGACCTCGCTGGACGAGTGCGGTTTCTCGGCCATATCGAGCGCCCGCTCGACCGAATGCGCTCGTGGAGTATCGCCGTGTTGCCGAGCACCGACCCAGAAGCTGGTCCGCTCACGGCACTGGAAGCGATGAGCATCGGCGTGCCAGTTGTCGGCACCGATCACGGTGGAATGGTCGAAGTGATGGGCGAAGCCGGGTTACTTGTGCCGCCCTCAGATCCGGATGCGCTTGCTGTTGCGGTGGATCGCCTGCTGCAAGATGGCGAACTTCACGAACGTTGCCGAGCTGCTGGGCCACGTCAAATCGCCGCGCATCGCCTCACTCTCGCCGACCATGAGCACCGAATGTTGGACGTGTTCGCGGCGCAGTTGCACCAGGATTAGTGATCAGGATCTCCGATGGACCAGTTCAGTCCCGCCGTTCGGGCGTGGTTCGAGACGAACTTCAGTGCCGCGACGCCTCCTCAGGCACAGGGTTGGCCCGCGATCGCACGGGGCGATCATTCCCTCATCGTTGCCCCGACTGGCTCCGGCAAGACCTTGGCTGCGTTTCTCTGGGCACTCGATCGGCTGGGAACCGATCCCCAACCGTCGAAACTTGAGCGGTGTCGAGTTCTCTACATTTCACCTTTGCGGGCGCTTGCGGTCGATGTCGACAAAAACCTACGAGCACCCTTGCGCGGTATCGAACACGCAGCCGAACGTCTCGGTGTGCCATTCCTCGCGCCGACTGTGGCAATCCGCACGGGCGATACTGAGAGCAAGGTCCGCGCCGCACTTCTGCGACATCCTCCAGACATCCTCATCACGACACCCGAGTCGCTCTATCTCATGTTGACATCGCGAGCACGCGACATGCTGCGTTCGGTCGAGTGCGTCATCGTCGATGAAATCCACGCACTCGCGCCAACCAAGCGCGGTGCACACCTTTCGATCGCACTCGAGCGACTCAGCGAGATCGCCCACCGACCGCCGCAACGTATCGGCCTGTCCGCGACCGTACGTCCGGTACAGGACATCGCCCAATTCCTGGTGGGCTACGAGCACGGCCAGCCACGTCCCGTCACGGTCATCGACGTGGGCGCACGAAAAGCGCTCGATCTCGAGATCATTGTTCCAATCGATGACCTCGCTGATTTCAATTCAGTTCGCGACGACAATGCAGGACCCAACACGCCGGAATCCCGCACGAGCATCTGGCCCCATGTACATCCAAAGATTCTCGAACTCATACGGCAGCATCAAACGACTTTGATCTTTACCAACGCGCGACGGCTCGCAGAACGACTCGCAGCGCGCCTGAACGAACTCGCAGGAGAAGAGCTCGTCAAAGCGCATCATGGATCGCTCGCCCGAGAACAACGGATCACCGTCGAAAATGATCTGAAATCAGGACGTTTGCGTGCAATCGTGGCCACGAGCAGTCTTGAGCTCGGCATCGACATGGGCAGCGTCGATCTGGTCATTCTTGTCGAGTCACCTGGTTCCGTCGCGCGCGGATTGCAACGCGTCGGGCGAGCAGGACATCAAGTTGGTGCGCCCAGTACGGGCAAAATCTTTCCGAAGTGGCGCGGTGACCTCTTAGAGACAGCCACAGTTGTTCGCAGCATGCGCGAAGGACGCGTCGAAGAGATGCACATCGTGCAGAACCCGCTCGACGTCATCGCGCAACACGTTGTCGCAGCGTGCGCAGTTGACGAGTGGGACGTCGACGAACTCCGCAATCTCATCCGCAGAAGCGCCAATTGTGTACATCTCAGCAACGACCTCTTCGAAGGCATCCTCGATCTTCTTTCGGGTCGTTACCCGTCAGATCAATTCGCGGGGCTTCGGCCAAGGATCGTGTGGGATCGAGTCAACGGCACTGTGCACTCGCGCGACGGTTCTCAACGCGTCGCGGTCACCAACGGTGGCACTATTCCGGATCGCGGTTTGTTCGGTGTGTTCCTGCCGGATGGTGCACGCGTCGGCGAACTCGATGAAGAAATGGTCTACGAAAGTCGGACCGGCGAGGTCTTCGCACTCGGAGCGTCGTCATGGCGCATCGAAGAGATCACTCACGATCGGGTCGTCGTCACTCCAGCACCTGGCGAACCGGCAAAGATGCCCTTTTGGAAGGGCGACAAACCCGGCCGACCATTGGAGCTCGGTCGTGGCATAGGAGCGCTCGTTCGAGAGCTGCGCGCGTTGACGGACGAGGAGGCCGTGGAACGTTTGCGGACAGATGGTTTCGATGCGCGGGCCGCATCCAATCTTGTGCACTACCTCAACGACCAACACGCGGTCACGGGTTCGGTCCCAGACGACCGGACCATTGTTATCGAACGATTCCCCGACGAAATCGGCGACTGGCGAATCTGTATCCTCACGCCGTTCGGAGCACGGGTTCACGCGCCGTGGGCAATGGCCATCGAAGCGAATATGGAAGCTGTCGGACTCGATGTTCCGGCGATGTGGAGCGACGATGGCATTGTGCTGCGCCTCCCCGAAGCACTCGACAACCTTCCGTTCGAGTCGTTGATACCCGACGTCGACGGAGTCGAACAGACCGTCGTTGATCGGCTCCCATCGACCTCGCTCTTCGCAGCTCGATTCCGAGAGAACGCTGCCCGTGCGTTGCTGCTACCTCGTCGCGATCCCACGCGCCGCACACCCTTGTGGATGCAGCGTCAGCGGTCTGCCGACCTGCTCGAGGTCGCGACGCAGTATCCATCGTTTCCGATCTTGTTGGAAACTACTCGTGAATGTGCCCGCGACATCTTCGATCTGCCAGCACTTCGCGAAGTGCTAGGCGACGTCGCAGCTCGCCGTGTGCACGTTGTGCAGTGTGAAACTCGTCGTGCATCACCATTCGCACAATCGCTACTTTTCGGTTGGATCGCGGTGTACATGTACGAAGGCGATGCACCAATCGCCGAGCGTCGCGCCGCTGCACTGTCGCTTGATCGCGGGCTACTGCGCGATCTCCTTGGCAATGAAGATCTCCGCGAGCTCCTCGATCCGGTCGCACTCGCGCAATACGAAC
Organism: Acidimicrobiia bacterium; assembly: GCA_038228615.1. Taxonomy (GTDB): domain Bacteria; phylum Actinomycetota; class Acidimicrobiia; order IMCC26256; family PALSA-610; genus F1-120-MAGs023. Next base: position 6,982 of record JBBRPC010000102.1, read on the forward strand.
TCGAACTGCAACATCTCGTGTCGAATCGCTTCGCGCGTTCCGCCGACGCACTCACCGACCTGCTGCGCGACCTCGGCGATCTGCGCACCGACGAGATTGAGGCTCGGGCATCCGATCCCCACGCCGTCGCTCACTGGATCAGTTCGCTGTTACTCGCCCGACGCATCGTCGGAATCAACGTTGCAGGCGAACACCGATTCGCAGCTGCGGAAGATGCCGGTCGGTATCGCGATGCCCTGGGATGTGCCCTCCCCGACGGATTGCCATCCGCGTTCACCGACTCCGTAGTTGCGCCACTCGACGAACTCGTCGCGCGGTACGCCCGCACACATGGCCCGTTCACTACGGAGCACTGCGCAACGCGACTTGGTCTGACGCCAGATCGGATCCAGGAGGCGCTCCAGCGACTTAACGGAGCTGGACGAGTCGTCGTCGGCGAATTTCATCCTCATGGGCAAGGGAGCGAATGGTGCGACGACGGCGTGCTGCGGACCATTCGTCGCCGTTCGCTCGCGGCGCTGCGCAAGGAGGTCGAACCGGTCGACCCCGAGGTGTTCGCACGCTTCTTGCCGATATGGCACGGCATCACAACTCCGCGGCGGGGCCTCGATGGTCTCGTGAACGCGATCGAACAATTGCAAGGAGTCCCAATTCCGGCTTCGGTCCTGGAACGATCGGTGCTCCCATCTCGAGTTCGCGACTACCAGCCGGCCATGCTCGACACACTGTGCTCATCCGGCGAACTCGTGTGGGTCGGTGCAGGACCACTCGGCAACGATGGCCGCGTACGCCTCTTTTTTCGTGATCAGGTGCGCCTTCTCGCTCCCGCATTTGCACCTCAATCACTCGAACTCACTCCGCTCCACGAAACGTTGCTCACCCATTTGCGCGACACCGGCGCGTCATTTTGGTTCGACCTCACAGCGGCAACAGGCAACGTCGTAGAAGCAGAACTGTTGCACTCGTTGTGGGATCTCGTGTGGGCTGGGTTGATCACCAACGACACGTTCGCTCCAGTGCGCGCACCTCGAGCGAAACGCGGCGCCTCAACACGATCTGCACGAGCGCGTCCAAACATCGGACGCCTCAGTCGCCTCGGCCCACCTGCTGGCGCGGGAAGATGGGCACTGGTTGCGCCATTGTTGCAACCGCCGGCTTCGCCAACAGAAGTTGCCCACGCGACCGCGCACGCGCTGATAGAGCGCCATGGGGTCGTGACGCGCGAGGCCGTCAATGCAGAAGGAATCGTCGGTGGGTTCTCGGGTGTGTACCCATTGTTCAAAGCACTTGAGGAAGCTGGCAAGTTGCGAAGAGGCTGGTTCGTTGCTGGTCTTGGCGCAGCACAGTTCGCGTTGGCTGGAAGCATCGAGCGGTTGCGAGCCACGCGCGACCCCGACGGAAGCGAGGACAACACAGCGATTGTGCTGAGTGCAGTGGATCCGGCCCAACCGTTCGGCGCAGTGATGCCATGGCCAAGCCACGAAGCTGGGCGTGCATCTCGAACAGCTGGCGCCGATGTCGTCATGGTGTCCGGTGCAATCGCAGCGTTTATCGAGCGAGGTGGACGATCGATGCTCACATTCGAACTGGAACCAACACTGCAACGTCCGTCGAGCGATCCAAATATTTCACTGGTCGATCGATGTATAGCTGCGATTGCTGAGGCGGTGCGGGCCGATCGCATCGGCGGGTTGCAACTCCAAACGATCGACGGACGCGCGGCGCGCGAATCTCCGCTCGCCGACCGTTTGCGAGCGCACGGATTTGTCGACGGCTACAAAGGTCTCGTGTTGCGCAATTCGAGAAACCGCTAGCTAGAGCATCGCGAAGGCGTTCGCGGCACCGACAAGATCGCGACCTGCTTGTTCGTCGCCGTCAAACTGCACAGGCATCAGGTCCGGGTCGATGCGGTCACCGACGCGCAAACACCATTCATGGATCGGCGCGGTGATCGTCACGATTGGCGCTCCACCATTCTTGGAGGCCCGACCGATTGGAGCGATCCACTCGCCACCGCCTTCGCCGGTCAGCACAATTCGTGCCGTCGCTCCATCTCGCGCAACCCCCCGCTTGGCCATGCAGCCTGCAAGGAGCGACATCGAAACAGTCGCCATCATCGAAAAGCCAATGTCGGAGAGCGGCCTGCGCCCCCCGCCGATCGCTTCGGCGATATCTCCTGCATGAATCCATGTTTCGAATGCCCGATATGCCAGCGTCTCCTGGGCACCTTGCATCGCACCGAACCAATGCAGCTCGGGTTGGGTCTGGCTCGCTGATCTCGAGACTGTGGCTGCGCGCTCCCATTCGCTGACTACTGCTGCAAAATTCCAATCGGCCATCACCGAAAGACCGTTTGCGGTACGGGCAGCAACGTCAAGGTCACGAATCTCGGCAAGCTTCGGGTTTCCTGCGCCATCCGTCACGGCCGATTCCATCACCGCGAGATGCGCGATCAAGTTTCGAATACTCAGACCATTGCTCGTGACTTGATCGAGGTCGCTCGTCGCGACTGTTCGGAGCACCTCGTGCAAATAGGCATCGGCTTCGAGATGCGCAGCGGTACCGGGTTCCTCGCGAAGCTCTGGTGCGCGAGCTGCACGAGCCCGGTCGAGCAAGGATGTGCGCAACGCCGGCGGAGGTGATGAGGCGACCGACGCGCCATACCAAACCGCTGCCGAACGCAAACGCTCCACCTCGCGACCAGCCGCTGGGTTCGCCAACACGTAGGCGTCGACCGCGGCAATCTCGTCTGCATCGAGCGCATCGAGCGCGAACGCACCCAACAGGTCATCAAATTCGTCTGGGGTCAATGGCTCGTTCATGTAAAGAGCTCCACTCCTTGAGCTTCGAGTACTTCAGCGATTCGGCGCAAGCCAAGCCTGAGTCGCGACTTCGCCGTGCCTTCTGGGATTCCAAGTTCGACGGCCACTTGACGATACGTGCGGCCGCCAAAATAGGCGAGCTGAATGGCGTCGCGCTGCTCAGGCGGCAAATCTGCGACAGCCTCGCGAACACGTTCGGCGGCGACGATTGCCATCGCCATCTCGTCAACATCGGGAACCGACCTGACGAATTGAGCTTCACGCTGCGCGCGCCGCCGTTTTGCTTCCTCGCGCCGAACGTAGTCAACGGAGCGCCGGTGCGCCAGCGTGCCGAGGAAGGTCCGTAGGCGTCCACGATCAGGGTCGAACTGGTGGGGCCGCTCCCACAGCGCCACAAATACTTCTTGAGCGACGTCTTCGGCCGCGGTCCGGTCGCCGATCACCCGCACGGCAAGGCCGTATACGAATGCGCCGAATTGGTCGTAGAGCTCCGCAAGCGCCGAGTCGTCGCCGCGGACGAGACGCTCACAGAGCCCTCGCTCCCAGTCTGTGGCAAAATTGAGGTCCATCAGTTGGCCATTCGCACCTGGGTCGCCGGTTGGATCACTAGTTGGATCACTGGTCGAAGAAAAATCTCGCTTGGTCGGTGAGAAACACTAGTGATCCCCTGACATCACATCACGATGACGGCGCGTCCTTTGAGGGTTCCGCCATCGAGCGCTTGGTACGCATCTGCGATCTCGTTCATGCTGAACCGATCGGCGTCGATGCGCACCAAGCCCTGTTCCACCATTGCGATTGCCTCACGGGTATCGGAGATCGTCGGGCCTTGGAACGTAAACACTTCTCCACCCTTGGGGAGGTGGTTCGTCCAGTCTCCCCGCAAGCTGCCGCCCCCCGCGCCAACGAGCCCAAATGAACCGGTCGGTCGCGTGATCGAGACACCGAGCGCGATCGTGGCGTCGATCCCCACAAAGTCGAGGACCGCGTGGGCACCACGACCACCGACGAGGGTGCGCAGCTGCCGCGGGGTCGTGTCGTCGACACCTGCGATCGCTTCGTGGGCTCCGAGCTCAACGGCGTATTCGCGTCGTCTGATGTTGGAATCGATAGCGATCACCCTCGCAGAGCTCAACGCCCGAAGGTATTGCACCGCGAAGCTTCCGAGGCCGCCGACCCCGATGACTACGACCGTTGAGCCGGGAGTCAGTTTCGAAAGAACACGGCGCACAGCGTGATACGACGTGGCACCCGCATCCGTCATCACTCCCGCGACAACTGGATCGATTGCATGCAGCGCGATGAGTTCGCGCTCACTGCGGACCAGCACGTATTCCGCCAAACCACCATCGCGCCCATAGCCGCGACCGGCGAGGCCATACTCGCAGCAATTGTCAAGACCGCGGACACACTCATCGCACGCTCCGCAACTCGTCGGCGACATGCAGGCCACAGGATCACCTTCGCGCAGTGTCTGCACACCGGCACCGACCGAGGCGACCCACCCGGCGGTTTCATGCCCCAATGTGAACGGCATCTGCCAGCCGAGCGCGACGCCAATTGCTTCGGGCATCGAGGTCATGATGAGATCGGAGTGGCAAAGTCCGTTACCTGCAACTTTGACAAGCACTTCACCGGGTCCCGGCGACGGAATCTCCATCTCCACGATTTGCGGCGGATGCTCCCAATCGATCATTCGGTAAGCACGCATGGACTGCGAGAATACTGCGCAAATCGCAGCGTACGATTCTGCCCCGCAGAAAGGCGAACACGATGGCCGAACGACCTGAACCCCTCGCAACAACTTCCGCCACCGAACTTGAGGCGATGGTTCGCGCCAAACAGATCAGCGCTTGCGAGCTGCTGGAGGTCTACCTCGATCGCGTTGATCGCTACAACGGTCCTCTCAACGCGGTCATCACCCTCGACGCTGATCAAGCGCGCGCCGAGGCACGGCGTGCCGACGCTGACGGAAGCGCCGGGCGCTGGCACGGACCCCTCCACGGTTTGCCGATCACCGTCAAAGACGCAATCGAAGTTGCAGGACTCCGCTCCACAGGCGGAGCCGTAGAACTCAGCTCGCATGTTCCAACCCGAGACGCTCCAGCGATCGCCCGACTCAAAGCCGCTGGCGCAATCGTCTTTGGCAAGACGAACGTGCCACGGTGGTCGGGCGAAATGCAAACGTTCAACGAATTGTTCGGCACCACGAACAATCCATGGGCGCTGGATCGCACGCCCGCCGGATCGTCAGGCGGCGCGGCTGTCGCGGTCGCCACCGGCATGACAGCATTCGAAATCGGCACCGACATCGGGGGTTCGGTGCGAATGCCCGCGCATTGTTGTGGTGTGTTCGGATTGAAACCCAGCTTTGGAGTCGTTCCACAGCGCGGCTACCTCGATCATGTCGGAGGTGGCACGACCGATGCCGACATCAACGTGTTCGGACCCCTCGCGCGCAGCGCAGATGATCTTCAGCTCTTGCTCGGCGTCTTGGCTGGCCCCGAACCGGAACGTGAAATCGGTTGGCGTCTCGCGTTAGCGCCACCGCGCAAACACTCCGTAGCCGATCTTCGGATTGGCGTGTGGTTTGA
>JBBRPC010000103.1:0-12395 GCA_038228615.1 Acidimicrobiia bacterium
GCGGATGCGATTGGCCTGGCGCGCTTCACGTTGTTGGGCCATTCCATGGGCGGCATGCTGACCCGAGGCATCGCGCTCGACGCTCCCGACCGCATCGCGGCATTGATCTTCATGGACACCTGCGCGGGTCCGATTCCTGGTTTCGACGCCGAGATTATGGAACTCGGAGCAACAATCGCGTTGACGGAGGGCAAAGACGCGCTCAAAGCGGCACTCGACATGGCTGCGCCCCTCGAAACCGCTGCCTACAAGCGTGTGCTCGCCGAACGGCCCGGCTACCAGGAGTTCTGCGATCGCAAGTGGGAAATGTTGTCTGAGGTCATGTGGGCATCTCTCGCTCGGGAAATCGGATATCAATCAGACGATCTGGCCGAGCTCGCCGCCGTGTCGGTTCCGTCGCTCGTGATCGTCGGCGAACTTGATAGTCCGTTCCGCGCGCCGTCGGCCTCGATTGCCGCGACAATTCCCAACTCGGAGTTGGTGGTGATCCCCGATGCTGGTCATTCACCCCAATTCGAAAATCCGCCCGCTTGGGACGCAACCATGGACGCGTTTTTGATGCGCTGTCGCACTGCGAAAAAAGGCGTGCAGTAACAACCTACGATCCTTCATACCGAACGAGTCTGAACAATCGAGGGTATGTGCTGATCGAAGCTGATGTGTGCGAACGGGTACTCGCGAACGCGCTGACGCGCGGCGGTGAATTTGCCGAAGTGTTTGTTGAAGATCGAAGGTCCTCATCCGCCCGTTACGACGACGGTCGGGTTGAAGAACTGACGTCTGGCCGCGATCGAGGGGCTGGTATTCGCGTCATTGTTGGCGATACAACGGGATTCGCACACACAGCAGACCTCACCGAACGTGGGTTACTTGAGGCCGGAGCCGCTGCCGCTGCGGCGGCGCGTGGCGCCGACGGCGGTCAGCGCGTGGTCGCAACGAGGTTGGTTGATCGCCAGATTTCCCGCGCTGATGACAGCTTCGTCATCCTGCCCGAGACTGTCGACAAGAGCAGGAAAATCGAACTCCTGCAGCGCGCCGACACGTCGGCTCGCGAAGTCAGCGGCGCAATTCGGAGCGTGAGCGCTTCCTACGCAGATAGTCATCGTCGGATTCAGGTTGCAAATAGCGACGGATTGTCGACATCAGATGATCAAGTCCGAACTCGGTTCATGGTGCAGTGCGTCGCGAATGGCGATACCGGAATGCAAACAGGTATGGAGGCACCAGGGCGAGGAATGGGCTTCGAATTCTTTGACGACTTCGATGTTGAGTCGATCGCGCGAACAGCTGCCACCCGCGCCGTGACGTTGCTCGATGCGGTGCCAGCTCCCAGCGGACAAATGCAAGTAGTGCTGAAACGGGGAGCGGGTGGCGTCTTGTTCCACGAGGCATGTGGGCACGGTCTCGAAGCCGACCTCGTGCACCGTGACGCGTCGGTATTCAAGGACCGCATTGGAACTCAGGTTGCCTCACCATTGGTCACAGTGATCGACGATGGCACATACGCGCGCGAATGGGGAACCTTCGCGGTCGACGACGAAGGCCAACGAGCGCAACGCAATGTTCTGATCGAAAATGGCATCTTGACCGACTACATGTGGGACCTGGTGCGCGCAAGAAAACAAGAGCGGCGGTCAAGTGGCAACGGTCGGCGCGAGACGTATCGCAATCTTCCGATGGTTCGCATGACGAATACCTTCCTGGGTGTCGGCGATACTGATCCTGATGCAATTATTCGAGACACCGAGTACGGGATTTACTGTGTGCAGCTCGGCGGTGGCCAGGTTGATACTGCGACTGGTGATTTCGTGTTCGGTGTCACCGAGGGATATCTCATCGAACATGGTGAGATCACGCGACCGATCCGCGCCGCCCAGCTTGTTGGAAATGGACCGCAGTCGATGACCCTGGTCGACGCGGTTGGAAACGACTTCGAGACCTGGACGGGTACCTGCGGTAAGAGCGGACAGGGCGTGCCGGTTTCGGCCGGCCAACCGACCTTGCGCGTCGCCCGCATGACCGTTGGTGGGACCGCTTCGTGACCGGCGTCCCGCAATCATCCGCTCCTCACGTTGTGGCGCCTGAACTACTGGCACTGTGCCAGCGCGTCGCGGGGCAGGCCGCGGGCACAGAACAAGTTGAGGCGTATGCATTGCGCGGCCGCGAGACGGATATCGATGTATTCGACGGCAGCATCGAATCGCTTTCTGTTGCTGGATCGAGCGGAATCGGGATCCGCGTGGTCAACAATGGGCGTCAAGGTTTCGCTTGGGCAGGGTCGCTAGATGACGATGTCGTTGCCGACACGTTGGCTGAGGCGCGCGACAACGCGAAGTTTGCTGAACCAGACGAACACAATGGCTTGATCGACCAAGCGACCGCCGACGAACGAGTGCGGCCGCAACTCTCGCTGTGGGACGATCGACTCGATGCCGTCGATCTCGATACGAAGATCGACTTCGTGCTGCAACTTGATGCGCGTGTTCGCAACTCCGACCCACGCATTCGCAACGTCGAATCGACGAGCTACGGAGACGGGCTGTTGGAGAGCGCGCTCGCGAGTTCGCTTGGCATCGCTGCCACGAACCGCCGGACAATCGCATCCGCGAGTTCGGTTGCGATCGCCGGCGACAGCGACGACACTCAGACCGGCTATGGCTTCAGCGTCGCGAGAACATTCGAAGACCTTGACGACGACGCAATCCTCGCGATGGCAGTCGAACGATCGACGCGTCTGCTTGGTGCGCGACAACCTGTAGGGCAACGAATCGCAGTGATGTTCGATCCGATGGTCAGCGCATCGTTTCTTGGTGTGTTGTCGGCGGCGTTCAATGGCGAGGCGATGCTGAAAGGACGGTCGTTGTTCTGCGACCGCGTCGGCGAACAAGTCGCAGCATCGCTCGTACAACTCGCGGATGATCCAACTGATCCCCGATCTCTTGGCGCCGCACCGTACGACGGTGAGGGCGTCGCATGTCGCGTCAACCAACTCATTGTCGATGGCGTGCTGCAAGGTTTTTTGCACAACGGATACACCGCTCGGCGTGCAAATACCGTCACGACCGGAAGCGCAGTGCGTGGCGGTTACCGGTCGACACCAGGCGTCGGTGTGCGGTCGTTGCGAATGGTGCCGGGACCGCACAATCCGTTTGAGATGACGGCTGATCGTGGTGAGGTGCTCTACGTGCAGGCAGTACACGGGCTCCATTCCGGTACGAATCCCATCAGCGGCGACTTCTCGGTTGGCGCCGAAGGGATCATGGTTCGCAACGGTGAGTATCAGGAACCAGTTCGCGAGATCACGATTGCCTCAACCGTCCCAAAGATGTTGCACGCAATAAGCGCAGTCGGAAACGATGTCACATATCTGCCAAGTGGCACGATCGGTACGTCGTTGCTCATCGACGAAATGACAATGAGCGGCAGTTAGCTTGCCGTACCGACAGCAGTCCTAAATGCTATTTGAGATTGTTCCTGCTGCGAGCAGCACGATTGTGATAGCTGCTGCTGCGAACCGGTAATACGCAAAGACATTGAGACTGTGGCGTTGTAGATACTGGAGCATCCAACGGATCGCGATCATGGCTGCGATGAACGCGACGACGAATCCAATCGTCGGGTTCACAACGCCATAGGCGTCGAACATTTGCTTACCATTCGAGACGAGATCTTTGGCAGTGGCCGCGCCGAGGGTGAGGAGTCCGAGCAGAAAACTGAATTCCACCGCGGCCGACAAACTCAAGCCGATCATCAGTGCCGCGAGGATTGTGACGAGGCTCCGACTGGTTCCCGGCCACAGGGCAAGAATCTGAGCGACGCCGATAATCATCGCCTCACGGTTTGTAATTTCGGTGATTGATCTTCCAGTCGTCTTGCCCTGCTGGTGCAGGCGCGTACCAACGAGCAAGATCGCGGCTGCTCCCACCGCCCAGGCAATGGTGACAGGAATCGGTGCGAGCAAATGTGCCTTGATCTTTTTCTCGCCGACGGCACCGGCAATTGCTGCTGGAATGAAACCCAACAGCAACACAATGAGGAGACGCCGACCTTCGACGCTGCGTCCGATCAAACCCTTCAAAACCTCGACGATTCGTTTCCAGAACAGCACCAACACGGCGAGGATGGCACCGGCCTGAATGACGACGGTGTAGGTATCCGCGACATCTTTGGTTGCCTTCGTCGCCCCGACGTCCATCAGACGTTCGGCAATGAGGAGATGACCGGTTGAACTGACCGGAAGGTATTCGGTCACGCCTTCGACAGCGCCGAGCACCGCAGCCTTGACCGCTGTGAGCTCGTGGCGTGCGGCATGGTTCGCCGCCGTAACTGCGCTGGAAGCGCTCGCGCCGTTGGCCAATGTAAAGACTGCGATGCATGCGACTATTAACGCGAACCCAACGCGCAGGGGAACTACTTTGCGACGCAACACGCTTCCTCCGTTGGTGCGAGCACGATCGAAACAACACCAAATGCGGTTGCGAACGCGACGGCTTCTGCTTCGTCCTCCTGGACAAGCACGATCATGCCCGATGATGAAGGTTCGTCACTGAATTTCGACGAATCCTCGCGTGAAAATTGTGTGTCAGTGTCGGAGATCACGATCGCACCCCGCGCCACGACACGAGCGTTCGGCGCTTGGGCGCGTGTGCTCAACGTCGTTTGCGGTTCAAAACTCGCGATCACGTCGACCACGTTGCCGGGCGCTAGCGCCATCCCGCCGTGGTCAACCACACGCATGGCTCGGTGGCCTGGCGCCACTATTCCGGCGTTTGGTATTCCTGTGTTTGGCGCTCCGGTGTATGGCGAGGTGCGGTCGATCAGATTCGCGACCTGGATCGGCGTGTCGATGACCATCGCCACTCGAACCGTTCGACCGATTGCGAGGCGAGGGTCGCGCAGCGCATGCGGTGGTACCTGTGAAGCATGTCGTGGCACACCCGAGACGTCGCTGGCGCGCACGACCATCCCGAGCGCGAGATCGTGGCGCGCGATGACGACGGTGACGATGGGTCCGAGGGCGTTGGCTTGTGTGTCGAGTTCGTTCAGGTTGACGATGATCGTTCGTGCGGTACCTGCTGCGAGCACGACAGCCGTGGCTCGCATGAACCAGGCGCGGCGGGAGGCGGGGCGGATCGCCATGAGTTGCTCCTTGTTGACGTGCGACGTATGTAGCAACAAGGGGGAAGTTGTGAGGGAAGGTGTGAAACTGTATCAAACATTGGGAAGCGGGCCAATGTTGTGTCCGCAGGTACAGGTTCGCGTCGTTGGGATCATGGGGATGAGCGTGTGCAGGAGTTCGCGCACGCGGTGGACGTTGCTCTCAAAAAAGGCGAACACCTCCTCTTGGGTCACCGGCGCGACGCCAGCATCCTGTTCGACGCCCGTGTCGTAGTCGGTGACCAAGGCAATGCCGGCGTAGCAAATCCCGAGTTCCCGCGCGAGGTATGCCTCTGGATATTGCGTCATGTTGATCGTGTCCCAGCCGCTCGCGCGATATGCACGCGATTCAGCGCGGGTCGCGAAACGAGGACCTGGAATGACGACGACAGTTCCGTTGGCGTGCATGGTGACACCGCATTGTTGTCCTGCGGCAACGGCAAGTGGCCGGAGTTGGTCGCAGTACGGATCCGCAAACGAGACGTGGTGGACACGCCCGTGTTCGTAGAACGTGTCGGGACGGCCGTGCGTGCGATCGACTAACTGGTCCAAGACGACAAAATCGCCGGGATGTACCGTCGGAGATAGGGAGCCTGCCGCGCATGGCCCGAGCACCCGCTCGACGCCCAATGTGCGCATCGCCCAAAGATTCGCCCGAGCCGGAACGAGCGCCGGGGGATACGCGTGGTCGCGTCCGTGGCGAGCGATGAACGCGATGCGCCTCCCCGCGATCTCACCGATCGTGATGGGAGAAGCCGGTGCGCCGAACGGGGTATCGACCTCGATCTCGTGCGCGGAGTCGAGAAATTCGTAGAAGCCAGACCCGCCAAAGATGCCGATTTCGGCACTCGGCGGTCGTCGGTGCGATTCGACCTGTTGTGACGTGGACGAAACTGATTGTGCTGACACCGTTGCGCCGTTCAATCGCCGCGCGAGCCAGACGAGCCTGACGACGGCGTCGGTGTTGTCGGCTTGGCTGATTTTCCTTCGGATTTTGAACTCGACGAGCCCGAGTCGGATTTTGAACCCGACGATCCACTGCCCGACTTGGAGCTGTCTGAGGTTGCGCCAGAAGTGGAATCGGACCCAGACGAAGAGCCGGACGACGAGCCAGATGAGGACTCCGACGATGAGTTTGCAGACTCGGATTTCGACGATGCCTCTGCCTTGGCACGCGATCGCGAGCGAGACGAATCCTTGTTGTCGGTCTTATAGAAACCAGATCCCGAAAACACGATTCCGGCGGCGCTCATGACTTTCACCACCTTGCCCTTGCAGGCGCCTGGGTGTTTTTTGAGCGGCTCTTCGGCAAATGTCTGAAACAGTTCGAAGTGCTCACCGCATTTTTGACATTGATATTCGTAGGTCGGCATGTGATCCCCGTTGCGACGGTTTGGCCATGCGGTTCGCGCTGGCACTCGCGGGTGTTGAGTGCTAATCGTACCCGCGGGGTTCGCCAAGCGCGAAGATGAGCGCATCATGTGGCTGGCCGTTGCTCTCATCCCCGCCGGTTATGCGCTCGGTATGTTCCCCACCGCCGTCTTGATTGCCCGCGCCAAGGGCCTCGATATCACCGCCGAGGGCTCTGGCAACCCGGGTGCGTCGAATGTCATTCGACTCTTGGGTTGGCGCATCGGGGTGCTTGTCATGCTCGGCGACTTCGGCAAGGGAGCAATCGCGTCGGGTATCGGCGCATGGGCATGGGGACGTCCTGGTGCCTACCTCCTTGGCGTCGCCGCTGTCGTTGGTCATACCTTTCCGATGTTGCGCAAAGGCGGCAAAGGGGTCGCCGCCGCTGGCGGGATGCTGGTCGTGTTGTATCCGCTCATCGTCTTGGGCCTACTCGTGACGTGGGCCGTCGTCTCAAAGCTCAGCCGCAAAGCATCGATCGCTTCGTTGGTCATCATTGTCGCCTTCCCAATCTCGGTCGCGGTTGGTGGATACGCGGGTTGGGAAGTTGGCGTGATCTCTGCCATCGCGGGATTGCTGCTGCTTCGGCATGCCGCGAACATTCGTCGTTTGGTCCATCGCGAAGAGCTCGTGCTGTAGTTAGACGGTCAATACAAACGGTGAATCGTTCCGAGTGAGGGTGTATTAGTGAGTGCGATCCGTAAAGCTGTCATCCCGGCCGCTGGCTTGGGTACGCGGTTTCTTCCTGCGACGAAGAGCCTGCCAAAAGAGATGTTGCCCGTTGTCGATAAGCCGTCAATCCAATACGTGGTTGAAGAAGCTGTCGCGGCCGGACTCACCGACATTTTGATTATTACCGGCCGGAGCAAGCGCGCGATCGAAGATCATTTCGATCGCAATTTTGAATTGGAGCACTACCTCGAAGAACAGGGTCGCGACGAGATGTTGCGCGACGTGCAGGCTTCGAGCGAAATGGCGGATATCCATTACGTCCGCCAGAGCGATCCACTCGGGCTTGGTCATGCGGTATCGGTCGCCAGACAACATGTTGGTGATGAACCGTTCGCCGTGCTGCTTGCCGATGACATCATGGTCGACGATGCAAGCCTCCTCAAATCGATGCTCGGTGTGCACGAGCGCTACGGCCGCAGCGTGCTGGCGCTACTTGAGGTACCTCACGACGAAATCAGTTCGTACGGTTGTGTCAACCCGAGGTCGCGTGATGGTGACTTGATCGAGGTGCAGGGAATTGTTGAAAAACCGCCGGTTGCCGAAGCACCGTCAAATCTTGCGGTGTTTGGTCGCTATGTGTTCACGCCAGATATTTTCGACGCGCTCGCGAGAATTACGCCAGGGCGCGGTGGTGAGTTGCAGCTCACCGACGCGATTGCGCTGTTGCTCAACGATCAAACGGTGTATGGACAGACGTTCACGAGTGGTCGTCACGACATCGGTCAGAAGTTGGGCTTCTTGCGCGCGAATATCGAACTCGCGTTGGTTCGCGACGACCTCGGTCCACAGGTGCGTGCACTGATCGCCGACATCGCGTTGCGCTACGACATTTCGTGATCGGCGGGTGAGTTATTCATGATGTCGTTGGAAGATGCGCAAGCGATGGTCGCGCGATCGGTGCAACGGCTCGCCACCGCGACAGTCGTGTGTTCCGAAGCAAACGGGCTGGTGCTCGCAGCTGATGTAGTTGCAGGTGAGCCTGTTCCACCCTTCGCCAACACTGCGATGGACGGCTACGCCGTGATCGCCGCCGACACAACGGGTGCAACGACATCTGCTCCGGTGAGGCTTCGAGTCGTCGGCGAACTCCCTGCCGGTTCGGCACCCGATCGTTCAGTCGCGCCTGGAGAATCGATTCGCATCATGACCGGTGCACCGATGCCAGCGGGCGCTGATGCTGTGGTCATGGTCGAGCTCACCGAGCGCGACGACCCAGCTGGCGAAGTGGCAATCGGCGCTCCGGCGCAAGCCGGTGATCACGTGCGGCTCGCGGGTGGTGATGTTGATCGCGGCGTCGTCGTGTTTACTGCCGGGACCGTTATTCGGGCGGCACATATCGGTGTGCTTGCAAGCCTGGATATTGGCGAAATTGAGGTTGTGCAGCGCGCTCGCGTTGGGGTGCTTTCGACCGGCGATGAGATCGTCGAGCGAGGCGCATTGGCCCCGGGCAAGATTCGCGATTCGAATCGTCCGATGTTGTTGTCCCTCGTTGCCGAGGCGGGTTGTATTCCTGTGGATCTCGGTATCGCTCGCGACAACGAGGCTGAGATTTTCGAGGTGATTGGCGAAGCCACGCGCAGTTGTGATGCGTTGCTGACGAGCGGCGCGGTATCGGTGGGCGACTACGACTTTGTCAAGGTCGCGATCGAACGCCTCGCCGCGCAACGAGGTGGCGAGTACCGATGGCAACAGGTCGCGATCAAACCGGCCAAGCCGCTTGCCTATGCGACGATCAACGATGGTGCACGCACGGTGCCGGTCTTCGGGCTCCCTGGTAACCCAGTGTCATCCCACGTGAGTTTTGAGTTGTTCGCCCGACCTGTGCTTCGCTCGATGATGGGTCATCGCGAAACAGCCGCGCGTCCGCTCGTGAACTGCATCGCCAACGTCGCGTTGTCGCGTCGCGCCGATGGCAAAGTTCACCTGGATCGCGTGCGCGTGTGGATCGACCGCGGTGAATTGCGATGTGAACGAAGTGGCGTGCAAGCGAGCAATGCGTTGTCGGCGATGGCGAACGCGCAGGGGCTCGCGATACTTGCCGACGGTGTTGGGGTAGCGGCTGGCGAACCGGTTGCGGTGCTGTTGCTCACCGACCTGCTCGGCGACATCTGAACCGCGCCTGCGACCCGTTGGCCGACCCGCCCGATGCCGGCCAACAGGGTCGGTGACCCAACCCCCGGAGTTGCAGTGCCCACCCGTATTTGGGTGCCGGGAAGGGGGTACCGACACCCTGAGCGGTCACCAGAGGCGACGACTCGTTGTCAGCATCCTGGGACCGCGATCAATCGATTACAAGCGCAGGAGAACTCGATGTGCCGTCGTTCACTCAAGGTGGCAAGAATAGCCCAATCTCCCACAATTCGCTTGAGCAATATCACGTAGGGTGG
Organism: Acidimicrobiia bacterium; assembly: GCA_038228615.1. Classification (GTDB taxonomy): domain Bacteria; phylum Actinomycetota; class Acidimicrobiia; order IMCC26256; family PALSA-610; genus F1-120-MAGs023. Next base: position 9,687 of record JBBRPC010000103.1, read on the forward strand.
TAGAACGTCGTAGATCTACATCAAGAGCGAGTGGAGGCACCGCCTTATGGCTGGCTGCGCAACCCTTCAGGCTGGGTTGGGTTGCGTACCCCGGGGAGGCTTTGATCTGTCGGCAGAAGATTGGTCGCTGCGCCGGCGGTGAGCCAGAGCGAACCCGACCCCGGCGCCGTAAGGCGTAAAGCCATAACGACACGCAAGCTGCTCGCAGGGCCGGGCAACGCAGGCCCCAATGACAGGGCGGGTACGCTGGGGGTGTGGTGACCCGTCCGATTGCAATCCCGTTGATTGATCCGTTTGCACGACGGGTGAAGGATTTGCGTATCTCGATCACTGATCGTTGCAATTTCCGGTGCACATACTGCATGCCCGCTGAAGGGATGCAGTGGCTGCCGCGCGACGAGGTGCTGACGTACGAGGAAATCGCCCGTATTGCGCGAGTTTGCGTGGAGCGCTTTGGCTTCGATGCGATTCGGATCACGGGCGGCGAGCCCCTCATTCGAGCGCACGTGGTGCGGCTCTTCGAAATGTTGCAGCCGCTTGGCGTTGATCTTGCCCTCACGACGAACGGCGTGAAGCTTCCCGAACTGGCGCACGACCTCAAAGCTGCCGGGTTGACCCGAGTCAACATTTCGCTCGACTCGTTGCAGCGCGAGCGATTTCTGGCGATGACGCGTCGCGATGAGCTCGCAAGAGTTCTCGCGGGAATCGACGCGGCGATCGACGCGGGGTTGCAACCGGTCAAAATCAATGCTGTGGTGATCCGTGGCGTCAACGATGACGAAGTGGTTGATCTCGCCGCCTTCGGCCGGGAGCGTGGCGTCGGTATGCGATTCATCGAATTCATGCCGCTCGATGCCGACGACCAGTGGGACGACGCGCAAGTCATGCCTGCTCGCGAGATCCTTGATCGAATCAACGCGAGGTTCCCCTTGCGCCGGGCCGGGACGGCGGCGGGGCATGTGCAGCCGGCCGACCGCTACGAATACCTCGATGGCGGCGGCGATGTGGGTGTCATTGCGTCGGTGACCGAGCCATTTTGTGAGAACTGTGATCGAGTGAGGATTACCGCTGAGGGCAAATTTCGCACCTGTTTGTTCGCGGTTGACGAGTTTGATCTACGTGCTGAATTGCGCCGAGCTGGCGGGCTGAATGCTGAGGATCTCGACGACCGCCTTTCCGTTGCAATCAGCGGGGCGGTCGGCACGAAATGGGCCGGACATCGGATAGGAACCGATGGTTTTGTTCGGCCCGGCCGTTCTATGAGCCAAATCGGCGGGTAGCTACGGCGCGGGTTTCGCGGTGCGCTTCCGTGGGTGGCTCGACGTCGGCGTGATCAGGCGATGCGGAATCGGGCACGCTCCCGTGCATTCTCCCCGCTCATGGGCTACGGTCGCGCGCAAATATCTCCGGAATGCTCTCCGGTGGTACTCACTTCTTCAAAGGGGGCGCCGTGCTGCGGGCGGTTCGAACCAAGCGTATTGCCAAGACATTGGGTGTCGCTTCTCTTGCTGCCCTCCTCATGGTGTCTGTCGACATTCTGCCGGCATCGGCCACCGTGCCGGGAGCACCAACGCTTGCGTCCGCGAAGGCCGGACCTGCTGCGGGTCAAACGACGCTGAAATGGTCGGCGCCACTCAGTGATGGCGGCACTGCCCTCACGGAATACCGATATCAGTATTCGACAAATGGTGGAACGACGTGGAGCGCGTCGACGCATCTCACGAACCCATTTACCTTGACAGCAACTGGCGCACTCTGTCCGCAAGTCACGGCGTCGTGTTCATTCATTGTGTATGCGGTCAATGCTGGCGGTACGAGCGCGGCAAGCAAGATCAAAACTGCGAAGTGGGCAGTTCCCACCAAGCCCCAGAACTTCAACGCCGATGCCGGTCCGTTGGTCGCAGAGGCGAACCTGACATTCGCGGTTCCCGCCACGAACGGTGGATACGCGATCGATTTCTACGAGTATCAATTCAGCTTGAACGGCACCACATGGGTGACCGGTTCGAACACGCTTGCAGGTCCTGCGGCCGTTGCGTGGGGTTGTGGTGCCCAACCCAATTGTTACTTCCGCGTTCGCGCGCACAACGTCATCGGCTACGGCCCGTACACCGCGGCCGATCACCCGGCGTTTGGAGCTCCGCGCGCGATTCAATTCCTGAACGCGACAGTCGGTTCGCTGAGTCTTGGCTCCGGTGTTGTTACCGTCGATCTGCATTGGCGCGCTCCTGATACCAACGGTGCCGCGATCGATTACTACGAAGTCAAAAAATGCGTCGGTTTCGCTGGTTGCAACGATATCGATTCTGACTGGGCGGCGATCACCGCTGTCAACATTGGCAGCACGCTCTCGTACGCGCCGAGTTGTCCGGCTGGCGTCGAGACATGCGCGTTCCGTATCCGCGCCCACAACGTGTATGGGTTCGGGCCATGGCGTCACAAGTTCATGACTGCGTTCGCTCCGTACGCGCCGACTGCTGTTACCGGTTCGGGATCGGGCAATGTGGTACTCACATGGACACCGAATCGTGGTCCATTGAATTTGCAAGGCCATTACAAGATCTATTCGTGTTCAACCGTTTCGTGTATCAGCGACGCGGACTGGAGCGACACCGGCCTGAACCCCGGCACGAACGTCACAGCCACGCATCACTGTGGCTTCGCGACGACCTGTAAGTACAGGATCACCTTCGTCTATAACAGCCCAGA
>JBBRPC010000104.1:0-12346 GCA_038228615.1 Acidimicrobiia bacterium
CCAAGCAAGTTCTCTCTGGCACTACGGTGGGAGGCCGTCCATGCTGCACCTATCGGTCACCACCGCGCTCGGTCATGGGCATTACTCGACTGCGGTGTTTGGCGCGCTGCTCCTCGCGATTATCGCTTCGCTTGCATACGGCATCGGAGCCGTGTTGCAAGGTCTTGGCGCAAAAGACGCCGAGCACGACACATCAGGGATTTTCGGCCTCCTCGCAATTTTGCGGCATCCCCTCTCGCTCCTTGGGCTGCTCCTCGACCTCTTCGCGTGGGTGCTCTCGCGGCTGTCGTTGCATCAGCTCCCGCTCTTCACGGTGCAAACGGTCTTGGCGGGAAGCCTCGCCATCACGGTCGGGTTGTCACACCGTGTGATGCACACGCCGAAACGCAGAACCGACACCTTGGCGATCATCGCCACCGGTTTCGGTTTGGTGTTGGTTGGCGCTGCCGCAGATTCGCATCCAGCCGATCCTCCAACAAATGCGTTTCGTGTTGTTTTGTGGGTCGCACTTCCGGTGCTGTGCATTGCAGGCTTTGGGCTCAGGCGTCTGGTTCCCCCACCTGTACTCGGTGCGCTAGGAGGCACTGCGTTCGGTTTTAGCGCTCTTTCGGCCCGGGCGATCGTGGATGTCGACGGCTTGCGCGATCTCATCTCGAATCCGTTGCTTTGGGTCATGCTCGCGTTCGCCGCAGCAGGTGTGGTTTTCTACACCCGGGGTGTCGAAACTGGACAGGTCGGTTCGGTGACAGCAGCGATGTGGGCTGCGGAAATCGGACCTGCGAGCATCATTGGGTTCGCGATGCTCGGCGATTCTGTGCGACCAGGTTGGGCCGCCGCCGCATTCCTTGGAATCGCGCTGACGCTCGGCGCGACAATCGCGCTCGCGCGTCCGATCGTGGGCGACACGAAAGTCGCAGCCGCAACGGAATCAGAACATCTGCCGTTGCACTAGGTGATGCGACACCACCCGAGCGCAACAACGCGGACTGACTGCGATCGTCAGCGCACCGTCACTCTTCCCACCGAAACCATTTTGCCGCAAGCGCTGGCAACACAATCGCCCAGACGCAAAGCATCACGAGACTTCCGGTGGGAAACCCGCGACCCGCTGGTCCGGTCAACGCCCCGTGCAGACATTCCGACAGTGCTGCCGCCGGGAGCGCCTGCGCGAGATCACGCATGAACGCTGGAAGTTTGTCGAGCGGGTACGCCATACCGCCCAAAAACAACAGGACCAGAAAAAGGGCGTTGGCGAGCGCCAGCGTTGCTTCAGCCCGCAACGTTCCGGCAAGCAACATCCCGAAGCCGGCAAATGCGATCGTTCCGATCAGCATGATGCCGACCGCACCCAACACGCCAATCGAAAGATGCCACCCCAACGCGACTCCTACGGCGAGGATCAGCGCGAATTGGATGGTCTCCAACGTCACGACCATCAATGTCTTTGCACTCAGCAGACCGGCGCGACTCAATGGCGTCGCACCGAGTCGCTTCAAAACACCGTAACGCCGTTCGAATCCCGTCGCGATTGCGAGCGACACCAACGCCGACGACATCACGGCAAGCGCGAGCACTCCTGGGACCAAGAAATCAACCGCATTCCGATACCCAGCCGGTGCCGTACCGTCGATCTTGGTGAAGAACACGAGCACGCCGAGAGGAATAGCGAACGTCACCATGAGACTTTCACCGCGCCGCAACGTCAACAGCAACTCGGTCTTTGTCTGGGCAGCAATCGCTCGAGCGTTCATCGTTGCACTCGCGCTCGTCGCGAGGCGCCGGGACTCTCACGCGCAGCACCCGGTTCGCGTTCACTTTCGGCTTCCGCGGTGATTTGCAAAAAGACCGACTCCAACGATCGAGCGTTCGCCTGCAACGTCCCCAGCTCAATGTTGCGATCTGCCAAGAAGCGTGCGAGTTCGGCGACGAGCTGCGGCGTGCCAGCCGAACGGATCTCATACCGGCCGTCACCTGCATTCCACACGGCATCGGTCGAAAGACCCAACGCATGTGCGAGTTCGAGGGTATCGACGCCAGGTGCAGCAGTAAACAGCACTTCTTTGGCGATGGTCTGGCTCGTCAGTTCCCGCGGTGTACCGATCGCGGCCAACGTTCCGCTCGTGATGATCGCCACCCGGTCACAGAGGGCTTCGGCCTCGTCGAGCAAATGGGTCGTGAGCACAATCGTCACGCCGCCGCTTTGGAGTTCACGAATCAGTTCCCACGTTGTACTGCGAGCCTGTGGGTCCATACCTGCAGTTGGTTCATCGAGAAAGAGCAGCTCAGGTCGGCCAATGAGCGCGGCTGCGAGCGACAGGCGTTGGCGTTGCCCACCGGACAACCGACGTACTGCCGTGCGCGTCCCTGCGTCGAGCCCGACACGTTCAAGCAGGGCTTCGGGAGCTTCTGGGTTGTCGTAGAACGCCGCGAAGAGTCGCAGTACTTCAAGGGGTCGCAGGCCTGGATACAGCCCGCCTTCTTGCAACATCACGCCGACGCGCGGCCGTAACGCCCGACCGTCGACGCCAGGATCCAACCCGAGGACTCGCACATGGCCCGCATCCGCGCGCCGGTAACCCTCGAGTACCTCGACCGTCGTGGTCTTCCCCGCACCATTCGGACCCAACAACGCAAACACCTCACCGCGAGCCACGTCGAAACTTAAACCGTTGACCGCGCGGTTCGCTCCGTAGGACTTTTCAAGACCCGTGACCGATATCGCCACACCCGACGCCATGTTTGGTTCGGCGATCATGCCTCACGCCACGCAACGTAGCTCGCGAGTTCGCGAAGTACGTTGCGACACATCGCAGAAATTGGGGCTCGATCAATTGCAGCCATGGCGGTTTCGACGTGGTCATGAATTTCGTGTTCAACGCGTCGGAGCGCCCCAGTGCTTTCGAACAACGCCTGCAGCTGTTTAATCTCCACATCGTCGAGATCCGCAGCGCCAACGCGGTCGAGCAACGCGAGTCCCGTCGGATCCGCTGCTGCCGACGCGATCGCCAGCAACGGAGTCGGTTTTCCTTCGCGCAAGTCGTCACCAACGGGCTTGCCTGTAACTGCCTCGTCACCGAAGACGCCGAGCACGTCATCGCGCAGCTGGAACGCTGCCCCGAGTGGCAACCCAATTTCCGTCAAAGGTCGTTGGAGCGAGTCGAGTGCATTGCCGAGCGCCGCGCCAAGGTGCATCGGCCGTTCCACGGTGTACTTCGCCGACTTGTATCTCGCGATCCGATTCGCGAAATCAAGATCGGTCGATCGCTGCGCAGCTCCCACCAGGTCGAGCGACTGTCCCACACATAACTCGATGCGCAATTCATCCCACAGCGCAATTGCGTGGGCTGGTGCGTTCCGCAACAAGACGTCGGCATACACAAACGCGAAGTCGCCAACGAGGATCGCGATCCCCTCGCCAAATCGCCGGGCCTCACCGCGCAACGCAGTGTCGGCGTGCTCACGTTCGAACCGAGCGTGCACAGCGTCCATACCGCGACGTGTACGGGACCCATCCATCACGTCGTCGTGTACGAGCGCGAACGTATGCAGCAATTCAAGTGCCGCCGCAGCGTCGATCAAGAGGGGATCATCGAGGGATCCTCCTGCACCAAGCAGTCCGGCCGCACAGAACGCCGGGCGGAGGCGCTTACCCCCCGACATCACCAGCGCACGCAACGACTCAAGCGGACCACCAAGTGCTGGGTCGATAGCAGACCAACGCATGTGCTCCGCGGTCAACAACGCGTCGATACGCAGCTCGGCATGAATCGCGACATCGTTGAGCACCGATGGAAAGGTCGCAGTGCCCCGCAGCATCCCGCCAGGGTATGACGCCCCGACCGGCCGAGCCTCACCGTGCCGATAGCGTGCGCTCGTGGCCGCATTTCTCTCAGATGAATGGATCGGCGCGCTCAACGCCGCACTGAGTGTGACCCCAAGAGATGCTGCAACGGATGCTCCAGTCGAAACATTGGGTGATCCTTCGGTCGGCGGCTCGATCGCTCATCTCGAACACGACCTGTTGTCGCGAGCGGCATCGCCAATTGTCGTGGTGGTGCACGTGCGCCCAACTGAACCAGCTGAACCAACTGGCCAAGGCGCGTCAGGCCCGGCACCGACGATCTGGCATCTTGTTGTGGATAGCAACCACGCGCGGATCGTGCAAGGGTCGCCTGGCCCGAAGGTAACAGCCACCCTGACAATTTTCACAGACGACGTCACCGCAGGCGATCTCGCCTCGAATCGCACAAATGCGCAGCGGGCCATCGACGCTGGGCGACTGAAAGTACGTGGCGACCTCAACCGCATCAGTGCCGTCATGCCGTTGCTCGCAGCGCTGAGTACGATCCCGTCCGATACCAACGACTCACCACCACCATCGAACAGGTAGAGCATGACAATTTCACTCGTTCAGTTCCGCGCCGATGCCGAGGCCTTCCTCGAGCAGCATTGCCAACGGAGGGTGGACGACGCTGTCTTTGAGTGGGGCAAGGGCGCCGACACTGTGGCGATGTTCGAGGAGATGTCGAAGGACGCCGAGGCCACAATGGTCCGCAATGCGAAGAAGTGGCGCGCGAGTCTTTTCGACGCTGGTTTTGGATGGATCACTGGTCCCGTCGAATTCGGCGGTGCGGGCCTGACAAGCGAATACCAGCGTGCATTCGCCGAGATTGCGGCCGGATTCCGCACGCCGAACGAATCACCCTTCACTATCGGGCTGGGTATGGTCGCGCCAACGATCCTCGCGCATGGTCTGCCCGAGGTGCGCGACGCGTACTTAACCAAACTGTGGCGGGGCGATATCGTCGGATGTCAACTGTTCTCAGAGCCCGTCGCCGGATCGGATCTCGCTGGGATCCAAACGAAAGCCGAACGCGACGGCGATGAATGGGTGATCACTGGCCAAAAGGTGTGGACGTCAGGAGCGCAATTTTCCGACATCGGCGAAATCATCACGCGCACCTCAACCGATAAGCCGAAACACAAAGGCATGACGATGTTTCTCATCGACATGCACGCCCCAGGCGTCGAAGTCCGACCGTTACGACAAATGACAGGCGGCGCATCGTTCAACGAGGTGTTCCTCACCGACGTGCGAGTACACGACTCACACCGGCTGGGCGGGGTCGATGAAGGTTGGGGTGTGGCACTCACGACGCTCATGAACGAACGCATGGCAATCGGCGCGGGTGGAGGAGGCGGCGGCGGAAGAGATCGGGGCATCGAGCGGCTGATCCAGATGGCACACCATTTCGACGTCAACCATGATCCTGTCGTGCGTCAAAAGCTCGCCGCGTACTACGTACATTCACGTGCCGCAGCGCTCACCAACCTGCGAGCCGTGAGCAAGATCAAAGCTGGTCAAACACCCGGCCCCGAGCTCTCGATTGCGAAACTCGCGGGCACCAACAACATGCTCCGACTCGGCCAACTCGTGAGCGACATTCTCGGTCCCCGACTAGTAGCAAACACTGGCGAGTGGGGCACGTTCTCATGGAGTGAGATCGTGACTGGCACACCAGGCGCGCGCGTTGCGGGAGGTACCGACGAAGTGATGCGCAACATTCTCGGCGAACGCGTACTGGGGCTTGCGAAGGACCCCAGCCACCAGAAGTGACACGATGGGTAACCCGTTCGAATGGTTGCGCTCCATCGCCAGGAGCAGGAGCGACGAAGATCACGTTGCGATCGAAGCAGCGTCGGCACTCGCAACGTTGGCACACGATCCAGCCCAACTCGTCGTTGCGTGTCGACGAGTGCTCGAACATCATCGGAGTAACGGCGCGTTGTGGTGGGTTGCGTCGCAGCTCCTCGCATCGCCCGACCCGGCAGCAGCAGCTCGCCTGTGTCACGACCAACTCGCGAACGACCGCACTGCGAGTCGGCTGCGCGACGCGCTTCCGCTGTGCGACGACGGTGCCCGCGTCGCCACTATCGGATGGAATAGTGCAGTAGCGACAGCACTCGATGAGCGTTTCGATATCGATGTTGTCGCGATTGTCGACCCTGAGGATCGCGTTGCGTTCCGACAAGCTGCGCAACGGGGTGGGCTCATCGAGCCCTGGCAACTTCTCGACGTGGGCGTTTCGCTCTTGTTGCTCGCACCGTACGCCGCCGCGCCGCTCCACATCCTCACAAGCATCGACGCGCGCGACGCGCTGATCGAAGCACCGGATGTGCCCGTGTGGGCTGTCACTGCTGTCGGACGGCTCGTCGCGCCGAGGTTGTTCGACGCGATCACGGCTGCGAGTCGTGGGGATGACACGAAGTGCGTACTGAGCTTCGACCGCGTCACTGCCGTAGTGGGCCCGCACGCCGTCGACACCCCTGCCGATCTTGGTGGACGTCTGAACTGTCTCGTCGCACCCGAACTGCTTCGACCGTTGTAACTGGGTGTACCTCGTCGCTACACGTCGATAATGTCGTCGCCTTGCATCGGGTCGCGTCGACGGCCGTTGCGTCCTTGCGGGATGCGGGTGAGCATCCCGAAGTGACTCGCGAAGCGTTTACGAATCAGTGTGCGCACCGCGATACGGGAAGGAGGCAGCACAAGCAACAGGCCGAATGCATCAGTGACGAAGCCCGGAGTCAACAGCATGACGCCACCGACAAGTAACAGGAACCCGTCGATCAGTTCGTTGTTGGGAACATTGCCAAGTTCCACTTGGGCGCTAATCCGTCGCACCACTACCCAGCCCTCATGACGAACCAGCCACGCCCCCAACAGTGAGATCAGCAACAGGAGTCCGATCGCGTTCCAGCCACCTATGAGGTGACTCACCTCGACAATCACCGTTATTTCGACGATCGGCACCAATATGAACAGCGCAAAGAGCAGGAGGAACATGGTGAGTTCAACCCTAGGCGCACCGCTGAGATTCCCGCACAGCTAGAAGGCGCCGCCATCCACTCCGATGCGTTGCCCTGTCACGTACGACGCCCCGTCCGACACGACCCAACGAACTGCGTCGGCGATCTCGTCCGGGGTGCACACGTGCCCGAAACTGGCGTTCGCGTCCATGGTGCGGATGTCGTCAACCCCCATCGCACCTTTGACAAGACGCCGACCCATATCAGTATCGACGAGACCCGGCGCGACAACGTTGACATGTATTCCATGGCGGCGTTCCTCTTTGGCGAGGGTCCATGCCAGCGCCTCAAGTGCCGCCTTTGCCATGTTGTACGGAGCGCTATTTGGAGCCATATACATCACGGCCGCACTCGAAATCATCACGATGTCGCCTCGCTGCTGTGTTCGCATCGACGGCAACACCAGCTTCGAGAGCGACCACGCAGCGTACGCGTGCGCGTTGAACAACCGCATCGGCTCGTCGGGTTCGGTGTTCTTCACCGATGCGCCGCGACTCGCAACACCAGCGTTGTTCACGAGCACGCCGATCGGGCCAAGTTCGTCTTCCGCCGCGTTGATCATCGTTGCACACTGGGCGAAATCTGTGACGTCTGCGCAATACGCACGCGCCCGTTGCCCCAGTGCAACGATCTCCGCCACCGTCTCATGCGCAGCGTCTTCATCTCGCCTGTAGTTCACGGCCACGTCGCAACCGTCACCAGCAAGCGCGAGTGCGATTGCCCGACCAATCCCGCGGCTCGAGCCACTGACTACCGCGACGCGATTCGACGCACTCATTGCAATCCCCTTTGCGTTGCAAGCGATATCGCTCGTTCTGCGATTCGCGGTGAACCGAACTTTTCGCTCCACTCACCCAGCGCGTGAGCATTGGGACCTTGCCATTGCCAATCGTCGAGCGTGCCCACCGGAGCGTCGACGCGCAGTATGGCGAGTGTTTTGAAGACAGCAACAACCTCGCGGCCTGCCGATAGAGCTGCAGCGAGCTTCGCGGCACCGCGCACGCCATCGACGTCCCAGTCCGCGACATCGTCGGGAATGGATTCGATGTGTCCGTACCGGCGTAGCAACGCTCCTGCAGATTTCGCACCCCATCCCGGAAGACCTGGGAAACCATCGGCGCTATCGCCAACTAAGGCGAGATAGTCGGCAATTGCCTCGGGCGGGACCCCGAACTTCTCTTCGACTGCGGTCCGGTCCATCAACCGATCACTCTTGCGGTCGTATTGCACAACCTTGCCGCCCACACATTGGCCGAGGTCCTTATCGACGGTTCGAATGATGACCTGGTCCACACGCACGTCGGCCGATGCAATCGCAGCCGCGGCAGCGAGCGCATCATCGGCCTCGAAGTCGACCATGGCCCATACCGCAACGCCAAGGGCGGCGAGCGCGTCCTCCACCGGCCCAAATTGGGAGAACAAATCCGGGTCGATGCCGTCGCCTCGTTTGTAGCCCGGCCATAAATCGTTGCGGAACGACTCGATCACATGATCCGTCGCGACCCCGACGTGCGTCGCCCCTGATTCCAACAGTCGTAGGACGTCATCGACAACGCCACGGGCTGCATCCAACGGGCGCGAGCCTGGCTCGTGTCGGCTCTGCGAACCGTAGAACTGCCGAAACAGTTCGTAGGTACCGTCGATCACATGGACAATCATGTTGTCATTGTCTCCGACCCTGTTGGAGTGCGCAAAGTGAGCTGCAACCACAGCGCCGCGCTGAACACCCCAACGGCTCCTGCGACGTGGAATCCCACGAGGACCGCTGGAATGCCATTGAAATACTGCACGTATCCGATCGCGGCCTGCGCAACCCCAATCGCGAGCAATACCTCAATGGCCCGTATGGATTCGCCAGACGCATGCTCGATGCGCAAGAGCACGAACATGACGAGCACGGTCGCCAGCAACACCATCACCGAAATCCCATGGAGTCGCGCCGCATGGGGGATCGTCCAACCGAGGCGTGTCGCCTTGTGATCGCCGCCGTGGGGACCAGCTGCAGTGACGAGTGTTCCGGCGAGCAGCACCCATGCAGCCAATGCGAGCACCGCGCGCGCGACTCGCCGAGTGCGTTCGCTCACCGTCCTCACGTAGGGACCTGGTGCTTCGCTTGCCCTGCGATATAACACAAGAGCAGCAGCGACAAGCAAGATCGACGCCAGGAAGTGGACTGCGACGGTCTGCCACCGCAACTCCATCCTCACGGTGATTCCCCCGATGATCGCTTGTAAGAGCACGCCACCCACCAACCCCCACGCCAACCAGACCAAATCGCGCCGCCGGGGGACGCGCCACAATGCTCCAAGCACCGCGGCGATCACACCAAGTGAGACAAGGCCCGTGAACAGACGATTGATTTGTTCGATGGCCTGATTCTTGTTGGTGAAATCCACCAACTCGTTGCGCGTGCAATTCGGCCAGTCGTTGCACCCGAGGCCGGACCCAGAAAGACGCACTGCAGCACCCGTGACGATAATCGTCGAGACCAGCACAAGTGCCGCGAGCGTATACAGACGGTATCGATCTGGCGAAACATTCGGCCGGTGCACCACGTCACGCTATCGAGACTCATTGCCCGGCCGCGCACCGGCGGATGCGCCAAACTAGGTGCTTGCGACGCACGTTGACCTTGTCGGGAATCATGATCGCCACGGCGCTGGGAATTGTGCTGATCGCCTCACGGTTGATGCCAGATTCGAATCCACGCAACCACTCCACGCGAGGATCGGATGGAGCGGTCGACCACGCAGCTGGTCAGGCTGGCACACCGAACAATCCGACGCGTCCCACAGATCGACACCAGCCCACCACCGCAACGGATCAACACATACTTGGCCGCGTCACGATCGCATTCGGCGGTGATGTGCATTTCGAAGGAGCGATTCGGCCGCAGCTCGATGCGAACCCGCGCACCCTGCTCGACGCGATTGCACCAACGCTTCGTCATGCCGATATCGCGATGGTCAACCTCGAGACCGCGATCACCGATCGTGGCAGTCGAGCGGCGAAGCAATTTAATTTTCGGGCGCCTGCAATGGCGCTCTTGCCGCTGAAATCGGCAGGCATCGACGTCGTGACGATGGCCAACAATCACGGCATGGACTACGGCGAGGTGGGACTCTCCGACTCCCTCGCTGCTGCGCGCGCTGAGCGACTTCCAGTGATCGGAATTGGCGAGACAGACGCGGATGCCTACCGCCCCTTTCGGGCTTCTATTCGCGGCGAACGGGTCAGCATCATCGCGGCCACCGACGTCATCGACGGCCAGCTCGTCGGTCAATGGACTGCCGAATCGAACCATGCGGGGCTCGCGTCTGCCAAACGTCTCTCTCGCCTCGTGACTGCCGTTCGCGAGGCGCGCGCCACCTCGGACACCGTTGTCGTCTACCTCCATTGGGGCACCGAGATGCACGCATGTCCGACCGCCGAACAGCACTCCCTCGCCGAGCAACTCACCGCAGCGGGTGCCGATATCGTCGTCGGTAGCCATGCGCACGTCCTCTTGGGCGGCGGCCATAGCGGCGCTGCGTACATCGACTATGGCCTCGGCAACTTCGTGTTCTATACACACGGAGGCATTACCGCGGAAAGCGGCGTTCTGACACTGACGACGTTTGGACGACACGTCGAAGCGGCCCAATGGATACCCGCGCTCATTCAACAGGGACTGCCGAATCCCTTGCGGGGCGCGGCCGCCACTCAAGCCGTCGATGAGTGGAATCAACGTCGCAGCTGCACCGGCTTGACTCCGTGACCAGTGACGCTGCGATACTGCGCGCATGAAAGAGATCTACGACGAGTTCAGTCTGTTCGCCGAAAATGCTGGCGAACTTGGTATCCCATTCGTACCGCCAACAGTGCGACGCGTATCGGCCGAGGTCGGAGACGGACAAAAGATCAGCGGCCTCAGGTGGGGCGACGACGAAGAACAGCCAGACATTGTGCTGCTGCATGGCGGTGCCCAGAACGCACACACTTGGGATTCCGTCGCGCTCCTTGTCGATCAACCGTTGCTCGCGCTCGACCTTCCAGGACACGGGCATTCGGATCATCGCGACGACCACGCATATTGGCCTCAGAACAACGCGATCGCCATCGCAGCGGCATTGCACTCACTTGCGATTGCGCCGCGGCTCGTGGTGGGAATGTCGCTCGGAGGTTTGACCTCTCTCGCGTTGAGCGCTCACGCCCCCGAGTTGGTGCCGTCGCTCGTGCTCGTTGACGTCACACCGGGCGTCGACCGCGAGAAGGCTTCAGCGATCGTGCAGTTTGTGAATGGCCCAGAACTCTTCGGGAGCTTCGACGAAATACTGCAACGCACGATCCAATTCAATCCAACACGATCAATCGCTTCGCTGCGACGAGGTGTCCTGCACAACGCCAGAGAGTTTCCGGACGGAACGTGGCGTTGGCGCTACGACCTCCCGCGCACTGGTTCCGGCGACGGCGACGACGGTCGGGTCATGCCAGGCCTCGACGCGCTGTGGGAAGCGGCCGCGCATCATCAAGGGCCGTTGCTCCTGGCGCGTGGCGCGACGTCGCCCGTCGTGTCCGACGACGACGTCCGTGAGCTCACGCGCCGCAACTCCAGGGCCGAAGTGATCGTCGTGGAAGGCGCTGGACATTCGATACAGGGTGATCAACCGGCTGCGCTCGCAGCCATCATTCGTGATCGGCTGTAACAGACTCCATGTCGAGTCGTACTGAATCCCCATGACAACGCTGTATCCGATCGACGACATCGAATCCTTCATTACGACGCGGTCGAGCTACCACGCGCTCGCGGAACATGTCTTGTGTCGCGCACGTTGGGAGGCGACCGCTCGTATTGGCTTGCGCGCGCTGCGCGGCGGATTCGGCACGCCACACTTCGGCGACGACGAGCAGCTCTGGATCAACGCAAACGGACTACATCACTCACAGTTCGCAACGGAACAATCCATCGCGATCACAAGTTTGCGCGAGGCCGCGAAATTCGCTGGCCTTGACGCACCGGGAGCTCCCCCAGAGATATTCACCCCGACCACTGCACCCGACGTAGAGAGCGCACTTGCTATTTCGCAGCCTGCGAGCGAGAGATTGTTTGCGTGGTACGGATTCGGTGCCGAGGTACTCGAGGCGTTGCGCGTCACGCTTAGCGACGGAACACCATCCATGGTGCAACTCTGGCCCGAGCATTTCGACCTCGCCTTCGACGGCGCTCACAGCTTGCACGCACGCGCAAACTACGGAGCATCACCTGGTGACGCTGGGCTTCCAGAGCCGTACCTCTATGTGGGACCGTGGGACACTTCGGGTCTCGCGCAGGACCCGTTTTGGAACCAACCGTGGGGCGCGGCATTGCGCTACGACGCACTAGTCGCGTCACCAGATCCCAACCTCGTGGCAGCATCCTTTTTCGCCCACGCCCGCACACGTCTCCCAGCTACTTAGCGCCACACGTCTCGCACGTGTAGTGTTCGCCTCGGAGAGA
>JBBRPC010000105.1:0-12263 GCA_038228615.1 Acidimicrobiia bacterium
GTCGTAGTGATCCGGCCCGTACATCGTGAGATTCCCGGCTTCATAACTCACCGCCGGCGTGTTGCTCACGCCATCCTGCCGCAACTGGTTCGTCGCGGCATCGATGCCGATCGTGAACTGTTGGTTCGGTAACGCACGCCCTGTCATATTTCCGAACGCGTCGTACGTGTACGTCTCCGTACCGGCGCCGATGGTCGCGGACACGAGGCGCGAGAATGCGTCGTACGTGTACTGCGTCTGCCACGTTCCCGTCGCTGGATCATCACCGGTGTGCGTGCCTACAATGTTCCCTGACCCGTCGTACTCGTACGTGCCCGACGACCATGTTGGCGGCGCCTGCGTCGGGGCGACGACCGCGGCACCGAGCCGCGCTGGTGCCGACAAACTGGATTGCGCGGACGGTGTCGCAGGCACGACGCGTTGCAGGTACTTCGTGCCCGGATGGTGCTGCAAGCCCTCTACCGCCGCCGCTGGGATCGTGATGATGATGCGATCAGAGAAACGCACGTCGACCTGGCCACCGGCACTCTTGACTTCCCCATCCGTGGGCGCGTTCTTGCCACGCTGGATGACCAAAATGTACTGCTCCCGCGCCGGCGGCGCCGCGAACGCCGCCACAGTCACCGCCAACATGAACACGCTTAGAAGTCGTCGCATGTCACCTTCCTCTAATTCTTCGTCCGGCCGCGCAGGTCTGTCACATGCACCGCTCTTATCGGCATGCCACTCAACGTCGGGTCCGCGTAGCCGTAGGTGGGCAGCGAGAGTCCTCGCAGTGCGTTGTCCATTGCGACACGCAGCGCAGTGATGTGCGTACTGAGAATCGACACACCACTTGCGGGCGTTGGCGTTCCGGCGGGCAGAATCTGATTCCAGCCCAGCGCAGGCGAGAAATTGACAGCGCGCACCATGTTCACCGCATCCAGCAGTTCGGTGAAGTGCGCAGCCTGAATGGTCGTCGAATTCACGGCGATCGGCAAAAAGTCTTTGATGCTAGCGATATCGGCCACGCTCGCTCCGGAAGAGTGATTCTGACTATCGGCCGCTCGAACCCGATACAGATAGGTCGTGTTCGCCGGCAAAGCATTGTCGTAAAACGTCGTCGCGTTCCCGGCATCGATGCTGGAAACAGAGCCATTGGCCTGGCGGTCAACGTAATAGTGCGTAGCGCTCGCAGCCGCATTCCACGCAATTCTCACCTGCGACTGTCCCGTACGAACCGCAGTCACGCCCGTCGGTACGCCGAGCGCGGCAACGGAAACCGTAACCAACGCTGATCGCAACCGCCCGCATGCGTTGAATACCTCGACCCAGTAGTAGCTCGTCTGCGTCAGCGGCGGAGTCGTATATGTGGCACCGGTCGCTCCGGAAATCGGCTGCCCCTGCGTGTACCACTGCACCGACAACGGCGTCGAACCAGCGATCGACGCGGACAAGATCGCGGTGGTGCCGGATGTGATGGACTGATCGCTGGGCTGCACAATGCTGGGCGGGAGACAGCCGCTGTACGCGCCGAACGAGATCGCTTTCACGCGCGACATACCGTTCACGTCTGGCTCGTAGTGATCTGCCACGCCGTTCGGGTGTACGACGTCGCGAATCGCGCCGTTCGGGGCATACTGCAGAGTCGCACCATTGACGCTTCGCAACGTACTACCGGAGAACGATTGCGAAACCGAGTTCATAACCGCCGCACCACAGCCGGTGCCTTCGGGAGCAATGCACCGGGGAGCGGTGATCGCCGCAGGGTTGCCGAGATCGTCGTATGACTGGAACGTCTGCTCGAGCGTCTTGAGCGGCGTGATGTTGCCAGCCGTGATTTGAGTGATCGCGGTGGTCTTCTTCGTGAGGTGCCCTGTCGCATCGTACGCGTAGGAATCCGTTACATTCATTTCATCAATGTCAGTGGCGATGAAGTTATGTCGGACGGCAGAGCTCAGCTTACCCAGACCACCGCTGCTCGTATCGTCGTATCCAAATTCCTTCACCGGAAAGAACGTAGTCGTGTTGCGCGGTTTTCTACCGTCAACGGTCTTGAGACGCTCGGCCGCGTCGTAGGTGAACTTTAAGTCGTACTTTGGCTGACCGTAGATCTGCCGGGAGAGAGCGTGACCACGCGCGTCGTATGCTGCCTGACACGTGCTACTCGACCACGCTCCGTAACACGTCGACCCATTTTCAGGATGCTGCTCAGAAACGAGCATTCCACGACCGTCATACGCGAAGGTCCGGTTCTGCGTTACGCCACCGGTGGCACTCATCGCCACGGCCGTAAGATTACCTGCCGCATCGTATCCGTAGTTCGTCGTCGTCGGGCTGCCGTTCGCATTTTCCTTGATGGTCACGAGGCGGCCAAGACCGTCGTATTCCTCATGCGTCGTCACGGAGGCTTCCGCGCGGTTGATTGTTTGCAATCGATCCAACATGTGAACACCGGTGTAGGTGCTTGTGATTGTTTTATGATCCGCACTCTGGACCGATGTGACGCGGCCGAAAACATCGTAACTGGCTGCGGTTACATGTGCGGGCGAGAACACTTCAAAGCCACCACCTGAACGGTACTCCGGCGATGACGTCGTGATGACCCTGCCGAGGTTGTCGTACGCTTGCGCGGTCACCGACCACCCGTCAGGGAACAGCGTGCGTGTCTGCACCGGCCGTCCTAGTCCGTCAAAATAGTGATGCGCCTCGGTCAAGGGTGTTCCGGTGTTGCCCGCGTCGTGGGGCCACTGCTTGATCGTCACACCAGGCGGCGTGCCAGCCATACTGTAGATGTACTCGGTCCATGCCTCTCCAGTCGGAACCGTCTTCGCGAGATGGCCGAGTGCATCGTACTGAAACGTCGTTTGATGGCCAGCTGGGTCAGTGCTGGTGAGCGGGAGGCCAGTATTCGTGTCGATGGTGAGATCAATCGATTTGAAGCTCGCGCCGGCGTACTGCGTCGACTTCCGGACTCCGAACGCATATTGGTGCGTCAGCGCATACGCGGGTCCGGCCGTGGGTGTGCTACTACACGCACCCAAAGTGTCTCCTTGCGTCGAGTCCCCGCCGAAATACTGCTCGCTCACGAGGTTGCCGTTCGTGTCCCGATTGAAAATGGTGAGGAAGTCGTTTGCTTGTCGCAACGACCCAGCTAGCGACCGGCGACGCAGGAGAAAGCCCGAACCATCAAAGCAGAACTCATTCTTGAATGTCGCACCATTTCCGCCCACGATCGATGAATTGTAGAGGTTGAGCAACCACAGGCTCGTGGGTGGAGGACGATTATTGCTCGGGTTGTTCTCCCACGCGGCATTGACGCCGACATCGGGCGCCGAAGGATTGTAATTGGTTGTCTCCTCGCGGGACAAACCGCTCCATGAATCTGTTGTCGTCACGGTACGGTAATGGCCAAGACCGTCGTAGTGAGATCGAGTCACATCGATGCGCTGACCATCGTCAAATTTCGTCTCGCGTGCGACCTCGCGCCGGTACCCATAGTCTTCAAGGCTCAAGGACGGCTGCCTCGATTCCCCCTCGTAGCGAACGAACGTGGATCGCGTCCATGGCGAGCAGGTGCCGGAGGAGCAATCATATGTACGAGACGAAAGACACAACTCTTGGGCTGTGGGAGCGGAGGCGCAGTTCGATTCGGTAGCTCTCGTAAATGGAAGGCCGTACTCGCTTTGGTCGAAATACACTCCATTGCCAGGCGACGCCGAATCGATCCAAATTGAGTAGTAGTACTCCGTCTTCATGCCGTCGGGCGACGTCACCGTGACGGTCGATTGCTTCTTCTTGGGCACAAGCGCGTAGTTGGATGTTGTCTGACACGTGTATGACGACGACAGACTAGACAACTGCGCATACGTCCAATTTGCCGTGGTGCCGTCATTTGCAAAGACCTTCTTTGTTGCCACTCCATCGGAAAACGTATACGGAGAGTCGTGAGTATCTCCATTTGGGACCAGCGCTGAACGACAACCCGGCGTTGGCATCATGTACGGTGCGTAAGTCCAATCGATTTTCCCTTTCGTGGGGAATACCAGCTCGCTGATCGCAGAGCAGCCGTTGTTGGAATAATCGAATTGCCACGTCGAATGGTCGGCATCAGGAAGAACGATGCGACGCAGGCGGGGCACTGTCGGATTCGGAGTATCCGCACCGCGCCAGTCGCCGTAACACCCGTACGGAATCTCCTCCGCACTTGGTGTCGACCCGCTGCCATACTGAAATTGATAAATAGCTCGACCACCAAATGCTCCGATATCGATCTGGCTGACCACCGAATCGTAATTGGGAGGTGCATTTTGTGGCGCTGTGGCCCAGATAGTGGCATCCTGGAATCTGACGTAATGGTGACGCACGACCGTGCCCGCCGCATCGAACTCGGTGAGGGTCCACGTCCCCACGGCGTCATAAGCGACACTCAGGTGATTGCCAAACGGATCACGAATGTCCCGTAGCCGATATGAGTTCTCGCCCGGTACAGGCTCAAAGCTATGAACCAGGCCATCGGGAAAATCAACCTCATATTGCCCGGAGCTCGCCGGCACCAGACGGAGAAATGAACCATCGCGGGTATGGTGGATGTTCGCGTTTGTGGGGTCCGTGAAGGAGAACGCATGATCGGCGCCGTCGGGCGCTTCGTACGTCCAATACGGGGTTCCGGTACCAACAGGGCCAGGATCCAGCATCGGATCGGCAGGAGAAAGCAATCGACCGAGTGACACGAGCCAGCCCATGCCCGCGTTCGAACGACGACTCGGAATGCTCTTGATGTAGTCGTTACCGCACCATGCCGAGGCGGCCGGAAGCCCGGACCCTGGCGGCGGACTACAGTCACTGAAGCGGTTGTAAATGTAGACTTGCTGATCCCATGTTTTGCTGTTGTATGTCACCGCAAACTGGTACCTGAGCGTGCCGTTGCCTGGGAATTCGTCGCCGATCGGGATGCGCAGAGCGAGATTCCCGTTGTACAGATTGACGTTATCAACGCCACTGAATCGGTAAACTTTATCAGCTTGAAAACCGCGCTCCACGTTCGGATGCTGCTGTGCC
Source organism: Acidimicrobiia bacterium (assembly GCA_038228615.1). GTDB lineage: Bacteria > Actinomycetota > Acidimicrobiia > IMCC26256 > PALSA-610 > F1-120-MAGs023. The sequence goes on from JBBRPC010000105.1 coordinate 5,041, forward strand.
AGGACGGGGGATGCTATGAGCATCGAAAGAACAAGGCGGCGCAACACGCTAGTTACCCCCTTGATCGACGGTCGTCAACAAATACTCCATCCGTTCAGGGTCAATTACTGCGACCACGTCGCCGCGCTTGAGCACACCAGGAGCCGCCTCACCGTTGGCACGAATGGGTCGCATACTTGCAATATCCACATGGGCACGGCCATTTGCGGCCGCAGGGTTGCCGGCCCCATGTTCGCCGCGCACGCCGATCGTCCATGCACTCTTTCCTGGCCGCACGAGGACCACTTGGGCCATGTCGCGACCAATGTCCAACGCATTCGGCAATATGTTCATCGCATTGCCGCGTCCCGCGCCCTTCTGTTTCATCGTGCGCGGCTCGTAGCCGGTCGGCGCAGCAACCGTCGTCGTGCCACTCGCTACATCTGTCACGATCCAAATGGATCGAAAAGCGACCGTTGCATTCAAGTCATAGTCGACCACACCGTCACGATCCGCGTCATCGACCATTACGCTTCTGCACACAACGCGGGTCATGTAGTAGACGGGCTCATGGGCTACACTAAGAATGGCCACTGACGAGCCCGGCGTGACGCCTTCGATGTGTATGTGCTTGCCAGCGAAGGATACGATCGGGTTTGCCCACAAAGGCAGTGCAAACCCGACGAGAAACCACGAGTTTCGAATCGTTTTACCGCAGCGTGCCATTCGCAAACTTGCGCTCCTAGGATCTAGTGACGGTGCTCTAGGGAATACCGCACTGCTTGTCAGCCGACCTGGTTAACCAGGTTTCTACGCCCGTATCTAAGACCTGACTGGACCATTACTACGAACAACACTGCCCACTTCATGTTGACCTCCCTCAAGTTGGGTGCCTATTGGAGCGTCAACAGCACGAGAATTTCGCCACGTCCACTAGCCAGAGGCTCGAGCGCTTTGCCGATGATGGTTCCCGGCTGATGAAATGAACGCCCGCCGATCCTGAGCGGCTCCGATTTCATCGCAACGCCCGGAATGTCGCTTGTCACCAGCAGGTCGCCGCGGCGAATCGGATTATTCGTCGCGTCGACCTTCACTCGAACTCGACCGGTGGTCGCCACCAACACTTTTGTCGTGCCCGGTTCACCAAGCACAATGCCCGGGCGAGCCGAAACGACACCGGCAACGCTCGGGTCGTAAGCACGTGTGTTGGGAACGACGGAGTTGTCGTGATCGGGATCTAGCGAGACGACTGTTGCCTGATCCATTGGCGCGTCAGCATTCACCCACTCCGCGACATCCTGGTATTTGGCGTTGATATTTCCACCGACCCTAATATTGCCGCTCACCGTGATATCCCCACTCACGTTTGCCCCGCCGTTCACATCGAGTGAAGCTGACGGAGTCGGTGTGCCCACCCCGATCCTTCCGTCGCTGCGCACCCTGAGACGCTCCTTCCACACGTAGTTCGTCCCATCGAACCACTGCGTCAGTAGTTGCATATCGCCGTCGTACAGACTACCCACACTGTGCGTCGAGCGGAGGGCCGACCGGCCCCCTGCAGCGTTTGTGAATATCACCAGGTTCCGCGGGGTGGTGGCTGACGTCTCACCCTCGTTGAAGGGATTGAGATGCGAGATTTCCACGGTCCCATAGACCGTTGTGGTGCCGATGCCGACGTTCCCCCCTGCATGCGCTAGCAGAAGATTCTTGGGCGCTGAGGCATCGCGATCGTACGCAAACACATATCCTTGCCCGGCGGCGTAGGCAAGCTCGAGACCAGCCCCCGATGAAGGGTTGGCAGAGTTCGCGGCACGCAAAGTACCATTGACATCGAGCTTGGCGGATGGGTTGGTCGTGCCTACCCCGACATTGCCCGTCGGGTCGATGTACTCTCGAACGTATCCGCCGTTCGTCGCCAAGGCGAGTCCCGCGGCTGAACGTAAGCCGAAGTCGGAAACTGCCAAGCCCGTAAAAAGGGTGGGACCGTAACCAACAAAGCCTCGAGTTGCGCTGATGGTGCTATCCATCAAGCTCAGGTACGCTCCCGCGGTCCCATCAATGCCCCTGAACCGAGCGATCTCGGTGCCCGATGACAGAACGACATCTAGTTTTGCGGCCGGGTTTGTGGTTCCCACACCTGCGGCCGCAGTGGTACAGGTCGTGACTCCTGTGGCCTGATTGGCGCATTGAATCCACTGAGCCTCGGCAACGTTACTCCCAGCCGCTATCGCAATCCAAAGAGCCCCGACGATTTTTCTCACTTGTAATCCTTTCACTGCAGTGTAAGTAGGACAAGAATCATTCCGTACCCACTTTCGAGTGGCTCAAGCGCCTTGCCGATGATGGTTCCGGGCTGATGAAGCGAACGGCCGCCCATCGTGATCGGCTCAGACTTCATGGCCATTCCGGTCATGCTGCTCGTCACGAGCAGGTCGCCCTGATGAATCGAGCTCGTGGTTGCATCGACGGCAACCAGCACACGACCCGTCGTCGCGATTGTGGCCTTCTGCGGGCCCGCTTCCCCAAGGGTGATTCCCGGCTGCGCGGAGACGACGCCCGCCACCGAAGTGTCATAAGGGTGGCTCGACGCGGCAACGCGATTTCGCCCGCTGTTGCTGACCACAACGACGGTGCCGGGAAGAAGATCGCCATCCGTAGCGACCCACTCCGCGACATCCTGATACTTTGCGTTGATGTTGCCGGCGACGGTGATACTGCCGCTGCTGTTGATATTTCCGTTCACATCGAGTTTTGCCGCAGGCGCGGCAGAAGTGCCGATCCCGACGTTTCCAAATCCGTCGATAACCATGCGAGCCTGAAGATTGTTAGTACCGCCGACAGGATTAGTATAGAAATCCACTTCGCTGGCCGTTGTGTTTGACGGGTTCGTATACTTTGCGCGAATAGCAGCCGTTGGTCCCGCGCCGCCCTTAATGACCAAGCCGTAGGCAGGGGCGTTACCGGGTCCCTCGATGAGAAACAGATCATTTGTGGGATTCGTGGCATTACTATAGATATGCAGCGGGGCTTGAGGCGTGGTCGTACCGACACCGACATTGCCGTTCCCGGCGAACGTCACCATGTCGCCGCTTCGGTAAAAGCGCAAGTCGGCGCTACTCCCTGGAATGTACTGGATCCAGTCCGTACCGGTTGCCGAATTCTTCAACTCGAGAGCCGACTGGAGTCCAGCGTTCGCGTTCTCGATGGTCAAATACGAGTGTGTGTTTGCGGCTGCCGGGGATAAGAGGTGCAGTAAACTCAGCGGGGTCGCCGTGCCGATTCCAACCAGGCCGCCGTTCGGGTTCAACGAGAGGCTACGATAGGCATTGTTATCGCCGACCTGCAAAGAGCCATACGAATTGAGACCACTTTGACGATTGAAGCTGAGATAGCCCCCAGAGGCGGCAAAGTCGGAGCCGACAACGAATAGTCCCGATTGAAGGGCATCACTCGATTGCTGAAAGCGAGTGTTCGTGCTTTGCATGCTCTTGACATACAGGCTCGTGGAATAGATCGCTCCGTTCACGTCAAGTTTTGCCAACGCGTTGGGCGTCGTTGTGCCGATGCCAACGTTCCCGTTGGTATCGATGCGCATTTTTTCTGCGTCGTGGATCGCAAATAGCAGAGGGGCAGTTGCAGCATTCTCGATCACAACACCAGTGGCGCTAGAAGCCGCGATCAGGGATAGGTTGGCCCATGGAAGGCCGGAGAACGTTGATGTACCTGGAAAAGCAGAGCCGTATGAGAGGAAAATGGGACCTTGACCGATGTCATTTTTCACGGAAAGCCGGCTGTATCCTGTGGTCGCTCCCGAATTCGAAGCAAAGAGCGTTTCTACACTACTGCCCGCCACGTGAAGAGTGGCAGTAGGATTTGTGGTTCCGACGCCGACATTGGCACTTGTGCAATTCGTGCCCGTCGCCTGTCCCGTGCATGCGACCCACTGTGCGGAGACCGACGGCAATACAGCAACAGTAAATAAGGCGGCCAGGATCGCCACGCGGGATGTTGATGCTCGCGGTTCGCTCCAGTGGTCAGGAAACCAGTTGTCGCCCAAGCCTTGTCTCATTTTATCTCCTGTTATGTGGCGCGAGTATAGGAAGACCTCTCCAATACCAGCCGTTGTACGAATAGCACGTCTCTGACGTCTAGAGTTGTCAGATGGAACAAGGCGTGTAGAACCAATTGCCGCTTATTCGAGGGCGCGTGCCCCGAATGATGCCGTTCAGATTGAGTTTGGTTGTGAAGGGCGGCATTATACACATCTTGCTTTGGAGCGATATTGACAATATGCCGCACTCAAGCGTTTGCGCCGGTGCGGCACGGGAGGGCGGTGGACCTCTTTTCCTGCACGCGCCGGTCGATCGTTGCGACGGCGCGTTCCACGCGATCCAACAAATCATCGCAGCACCCTTGCACGCCACCATGTCCTCGGAAGACGGTCATCAAGGACGCACTCGTCCGGTGGGTTTCACAAGAAACTGAGGCAATCGTCTCAGAGAGTCCAGCGCGCGGGCTCACCTCTGATGCACTCGAATGACCCGGACGGCTGTCATATAGATGGTTATGACCGGCGCGGCGACTTGCTGAACACTCGAGCACGAGACCCACGTTGCCCCTTGCTCCAGGCAGCGCCGTGATTCGGCACGAATCAACGGTCAAGCGAGAGCCCCTCGGTCGTCTCTTACTACTTTCAGTTTTGGCTCTCTCGGATATCGAGAGAAGGTCAACTGTCTGACGCCACGGGTAGCTGACGCTCGTTGCCTTCGGAGTCGAGGATCAGAATGGTCGGCGTCCAGTTGGCGCCGAACCGCCCCATCGCCTCGGGATGCTTCTTCACGTGAAGACGGACGGGATTGAGTTTCTTCGAGATGAGATCAGTAACGCGGGGATCCGGATACACCTCGGCTTCCAGCCGAGCACATCCACCTCACATCGGGGCGGCGGTGAAATCGAGGAGCATCGGCTTGCCGGAAACTCTCGATTCCGCGAGAGCCTGATCGACGTCTTCTTTCCAATTGATTTCCATGCTCGGAAATCGCTGCAAGACTCAATCCTTCTTCTGCGTCGCCGTGAGCTCGAGCGAGATGCGGATGAGGCGCCTCGTGTCGGGGTCGGCGTACTCGTATGTCTTGCAGAGAAGATTGAGCTCGCCTTCGTCCGCCGGAAGGGTGATGAAGCCCTCTTCCGGTTGATGGACGACCGCAACAGGACGCCGCTGCCACCGACCGTCCACCAGGCTGCATTCGACGTATTTCGGTTTCGAGCGGCTGGTGATGTCGATGTCCTCAAACTCGATTGTTTCCGGGACTTCAAAGTCGTCGGCATCCCGGGCCGCTGCTTCCGCGGATTCCGCCGCTTCAGCTTCCGCAATGGCTGCCGCCGCGGCCCCGACGAGACCTTCCGGCGGCTCAATCGGCGGCGCGATCTCGGGCGGAATGTCCGCAGGCAAATCCTCGGCGGCGAGCGACGCGATGATCGCGCGCATGATGTCCGGCGCCTGGGAAAGCGAATCGGCGAACTTCAGGCCGGACTCGTAGACCATGCCGGCGCGGAGCTGCATCCGCATGACCTTCGCCTTGAGCTCGACCGGAAAGTCCTTCCACGTGAACTTCAACGCGATCGAGCTGTTGATCGCCAGCTTCTCGCGATGCTCGATCCTGCAGCCGATGGCGCTCATCTCCACGATCTTGACCGCCAGCCCTCCGGCTGTTGCGTCGATGGGGGAGTCGAGTGGGAGGCGCTCCGCGTTCCGTTTCTGGTCAAACGACATTCCGCTAATGGTAACCTCGCCTCATGCGCACATTGATGATCGGCATCGCACTTTTCATCGCGGCTGCTCCATCCTTCGCGCAGCAGGATGAGGTCGCTGCCGCGCGTTCTGTGTTCGAGGCGAATCTCAACGCGATCCGCGAACAGAACCGGCCGAAGTACCTGTCGTACTACCTCCATTCCGACCGGCTGGTCCGGAGCGGAACGACTGGATTCACGACCGGTTACGACGATTTCGCAAAGGCGGCGGGGCCGTGGCCCGATTCGATCGAGGCCAGCGACATTCATCTCACGCCGCTGCAGCCGGGACTGGTGTACGGCACCTATCGTTATCGCGTGCGTTACGGCGCCGACGAGCACAGCGGCGTTTCGGAGCGCTTCTTCGTCAAGACCGCGGATGGCTGGAAGATCGCGGTCACCGGCGCGATCGATACGCCGCCGGGAACGCCTGCGCCGCCGCGCGTGCTGACGGGTGCGACGCTCATCGATGGACGCGGCGGTGTGCCTGTCGCGAATGCGAACATCATTCTGCGCGACGGCAAGATCGACTGCGCCGGAACGGCCGCGCAGTGTCCCGCGCCGTCCGGTGTCGACGTCACCGATGTGCGCGGCATGTGGATCACGCCCGGACTGATCGACGCACACGTTCACTTCTCGCAGACCGCGTGGGCGGACGGGCGTCCCGATTCGCTCGACCTCCGCGCGAAGCATCCGTACGAGCAGGTGGAGGCGGATCTCAAGATGAACCCCGATCGCTTCGGGAAGTCATACGTCTGCTCCGGCGTCACCTCGGTCTTCGACGTCGGCGGGTACGCATGGACGCTTCGTCTGCACGATCGATTCGAGAACGACACGCGCCTTCCGCACGTCGTCGCCGCGGGTCCGCTGCTCTCGACTCTCGATCACTGGCTGAACCTCCCCGCCGAGCGTCAGTTCATGCTGCTGCACGACGAAGCCTCCGCGCGCGAAGGCGTTCGTTATCTGGTTGCGCAAGGCGCGAAAGCAGTGAAGGTCTGGTACATCGTGCAGGCTCCGGCGCTGACGGTGGAAAGGAACGCGCCCTTCGTGGCGATCGCTGCAGAAGAGGCGCACAAGAACAACCTTCCGCTCATCGTGCACGCCACGGGACTGGCCGAGGCGAAGGCGTCGCTCCGCGCGGGAGCGAATGTGCTCGTTCACAGCGTCGAGGACGTGGCGGTCGATCAGGAGTTCATCGATCTGGCGAAGAAGAACGGCGCAATCGTGATCCCGACGCTCACGGTGCTCGACGGATACGTGCGGATGTACCGCGGCGTCGTCAACAGAACTGTTCCACCGGTCGACGATCCCAACGGTTGCGTCGACCGCAGCACGCTGGCGAAGATTGCCGAGACCGCGACCGTGGATCCGTCGCACGACGCCGCCAATCGCATGGCCGCACGCGAACAGCGCGCCGCAGTTTTCACACAAGTAACGCGCGCGAATCTGAAAAC
>JBBRPC010000106.1:0-12155 GCA_038228615.1 Acidimicrobiia bacterium
AGTCGATGTCAACGCCCCATTGGCCCGAGGCATAGGCGGCGGTTGCAGTTCGAATGCGTGTGCCGTCGAGGAGCGACGGCCCGAGTTCGTAACAATCCTTGTGGGCTGTGCCCCAGAAGAACTTCTTGTTGTCGACGATTTCGATGCATCGTTTGCCAACGAACGAATTGGATGCCGCTGTGGCCCGGCTCGTTGGCCTCGGATTTGTGTCGTCGGCTGGAATCACTTTGAGTACCTCTCGGTTCTCAAGTTCGCCTCGGTGGGCGATCGGTGTTGTCGTGAGTTGCGTGAGCCGGCGCCCTGGTGCGTCACTCCCGTTGTGTACCAGCGCAAATACGCCCACCAGCACCAGCGCCAGCAGCACCACCAGCGCCAGCGCGGGCGCGGTCCAAGTTCGGGGCTCATGCGCTCAGCTCTAGCATGGCGGAATGACTCGTCGTACTGCCAACGTGTTGCTCGTCGCCGCTGCTTGGACGTTTTTTGTGTGGGGTGTTGCCATCAAAAATCTTGTCATCGACGACCACACGCTGGCATTTCGGGTGGTGCATTTTGTCCTGGCCGCGATCTCGTTGGCGTTTGGCGCCTATGTGGGGCGGCTTGGGTGGAAAGCGCGCTCGATTGTGAATCGAGACCGACTCGTATCGTAATATGTGCACATGAGCATTGTGAACGACGCCGAAGCCATCGCCGTGCCTGCGCACGCGGGGCTGCCGTGGGATCGGACCACCCGGACGTATCGGTTGCGTTGGTGGACCCTCGCCGTGCTGTGCATCAGCCTGCTAGTGATCGTGGTCGACAACTCGATCCTCAATGTTGCGATCCCCACCCTGATTAAAGACCTGCATGCTTCGAACACCGATCTGCAATGGATTGTGGACAGTTACTCGCTCGTGTTCGCCTGTTTGTTGTTGACGGCCGGGGCGCTCGGTGACCGGTACGGGCGTAGGGGAGCGCTCCAAGTTGGGTTCTCGTTGTTTGGATTTGGATCGGTGCTGTCGGCGTATGCCACGACCCCGACGCAACTGATTGCGACTCGAGCGGTGATGGGCATCGGCGCTGCATTCATTATGCCCGCCACCTTGTCGATCATTTCGAATACGTTCCCACCCGACGAACGCGGGCGTGCGATCGGTGCGTGGGCTGGTGTCGCCGGCGTAGGCGGCGCGCTTGGGCCGATCTCGGGCGGGTTCTTGTTGGAGCACTTCTATTGGGGCGCAATCTTTCTTGTCAATGTGCCCATCGTGTTATTCGCCTTGGGAGCGAGTGCCTTTATCGTTCCGACATCGCGCGATGCGAGCCGTCCAAAGCAGGACCCGATCGGCGCGGCGATTTCGATCGTTGGATTGTCGGCATTGGTGTTTGGCATCATCGAAGGTGGGAATGCCGACTACGGATGGACGAGTCCGAGGACCGTCGCCGGGTTCGGCATTGGAATCGCTGCTCTTGCGGTGTTTGCTTGGTGGGAATCGCGCAGCGACCATCCGATGCTTGATGTGTCGTTCTTTGCAAATCCGCGGTTCTCGGCAGCTAGCTGCGCAGTGACGGCCACGTTCTTCGCGATGTTCGGCGCGACGTTCCTACTGACGCAATATCTGCAGTTTGTGTTGGGCTATTCACCGTTTCGTGCAGGTCTCGCATTGTTGCCGTGGGCGTTTGTGATGATGGTCGTCGCGCCCACCAGCGCACGGTTCGTCGAGAGTTTCGGAACGAAGCGAGTTGTGGTCTGTGGGCTGTTGTTCGTCACAAGTGGTCTGTTGCTCCTGAGCATGGTCGCCGTCGGCGCGAGCTACGCAAACGTCGTGTGGAGGATGATGATCATGGCCGCGGGGATGGGGCTTGTGATGGCACCCGCGACAGAATCGATCATGGGCTCCCTCCCGCGAGCGAAGGCCGGCGTTGGTTCAGCGGTCAATGACACAACTCGCCAAGTTGGGGGCCTGCTCGGTGTGGCCGTGGTCGGCAGTGTGTTCTCATCGTTGTACTCGAGCCGTGTCGGACAGGTCATCGCTGGGAAGCAACTTCCTCCGGTAATCGCCGCGCAGGTGCGAGCTTCGCTTGGGGCTGCGCTCGCGGTCGCGAGTGATTTGCGCCAACGTGGTCTCACGACCGCTGCCGCGCAGCTCGCCGCAGGAGCGAAGGCCGCGTTCGTTGCTGGCTTGCATCGCGGCGTGTTAGTCGCGGCCGCATCGGCGGGCATCGGTGCGGTAGTCGCGTGGCGATTCTTGCCTGCGCGAGCAGAACTCCCCGATGAATGACGACCGGCGAAATGCCAGCCAGCGAAAAATGACTGGCAGACCAGCGGTACAACGCGCTCCTGGACGCCCGCGGAATGTCGCAGCAGATCGAGCGATCCTGGACGCCGCGCTGGATGAATACGCCGAGCGAGGGTACGAGGGGTTTTGCGTCGACGCCGTCGCCGCGCGTGCAGGAGTTGCGAAGGCGACTGTGTATCGACGCCACTGTTCGAAGCTCGCCTTGGTGATGGCTGCGGTCGATGCGTTTGTGGTGGAAGAAAGCCCTTCGCCCGACACTGGAACGCTGCGGGGCGATCTGCTGCAGCGCGTCCGGTCCTTGCGACGTCTGGCGACGGGAGAACGCGGCAGCGTGATTCGCAGACTGGCCTCTGATAGCGGAACGTTTCCTGAAGTTGCAGAGGCACATCGGGCGTTCATAGCAACGCGCCGCACCGAGGGTCGAGCGCTTGTGCAACAGGCTGTCGCTCGTGGCGAAATTGCCAGTACCGTCGATGCCGAGCTGATCGCGGATCTCACCGTCGGGCCTGTGTTCTATCGCGCGATCTTGACGAACGAACCAATCTCCGATTCCTACCTGCGGAACCTGGTTGACGCCGCGCTCAGAGGGTTCACGATCACAAACCCGTGAACGCAGCGGTGAGCAACTCTTCCTGTTCGGCATCGTGCACTTTGCTCGAGCCACTCGCGGGGCTCGCGCTCGCGGCTCGAGCAACGAACCAGCGGTCGAGCCGGTCGGGCAGAATTGCTCGCATTGAATCCATCGCAAAGATCCGTGCGCCCATGTTGTCTGGCTCTTCTTGGGCCCAAACGACCGACTCGACGTTCGGGTATTTCAACAGTGTTGCTGCCAGCTCAGCAGTCGGGATTGGGTAGAGCTGTTCTACTCGTAGTACCGCCGCTGGAGCGCCTGCTTGATTGCGACGTTCGATGAGCTCGTGCCCGAACTTGCCGCTGCAGACCACCAATCGTTTCACCAGCGATGCCTCGGGCGCGGCGACGTCGGCGAGCGTTTTTGCAAACGATCCTGTTGTGAATTCGCTGACGGATGAATATGTCGCCGACATCCGCAAGTATTTCTTGGGCGTGAAGACAATCAGTGGTTTGCGTTCTGCGTCGCGCACCTGGCGTCGCAGTAGATGGAAGTAACTCGCAGCGGTTGTGGGGTAGGCAACTCGAATGTTGTTTTCCGCACACAGCGTGAGGAAGCGTTCAATTCTCGCGCTCGAATGCTCCGGGCCTTGACCCTCGAAACCGTGTGGGAGCAACATCACTAGCCCACTGCGCTGTCCCCACTTGTCTTCGGCTGCGACGATGAACTGGTCGATGATTGCCTGGGCAACATTTGAGAAGTCGCCGAACTGGGCTTCCCAGCAAATCAGTGCGTTGCGGTCGGCGACGGAATATCCGTATTCGAATCCCAGCGCCGCGTATTCCGACAGCAACGAATCGAACACCATAAACGGTGCCTGATTTGGGTCGAGGTGCGCGAGCGGTGTGTATTCATTTTCCGTGTTGAAGTCGACAAGAGTGGCGTGGCGTTGACTAAACGTGCCGCGGCGGCTGTCTTGACCTGCGAGTCGCACAGGAGTGCCCTCGAGGAGCAACGTACCGAACGCTAAGGCTTCTGCGGTCGCCCAATCGATCTGATCCGTTTCGAAACTTGTTCGTCGAGCTTCGAGAATTCGTTTGAGCTTGGGATGGACCGTGAAGTCGTCGGGGAACGTCGTGAGGGCTGTCACAACGCGATCGAGTGTTTCGCGAGCAACGCCAGTTTCGACGTTCGCCGCAATACGACGCTCGGGTTCAATCTCAAACCAATCCGCGGCTGCGCTGCCATCGTGGGTTTCGGCGAATGCGTGTTCAAGTTTGTGCTGATAGTCCTCGAGCGCTCGTTCGCAGTCTTCTACTGTCAGATCGCCGCGGTTGACAAGTACTTCGGTATAGAGCTTACGAACGGACCGTCGTGCTCGAATGAGTTCGTACATGCGCGGCTGGGTGAAGCCAGGTTCATCGCCCTCATTGTGCCCGTAGCGGCGGTAACAAACCATATCGACGACAACGTCTTTCTTCCACCGTTGACGAAATGCGAACGCAAGACGAATGACCCGAATTGCAGCCTCAGGGTCGTAACCGTTGACATGGAAGATCGGCGCTTGCACTCCCTTGGCGATGTCGGTGCAGTGGACGGTTGATCGAGCAAACGTCGGCGCCGTAGTAAATCCGAGTTGATTGTTCACCACGATGTGGACGGTGCCGCCAACGTCGTAGCCTGGGAGTTCGGAAAGGTTCAAGGTCTCGGCGACAACACCCTGGCCTGCGAATGCCGCGTCGCCGTGTACCAGCACCGATAACACCGAACCGTGTGCATCGTCGTGATTGCGATCCTGTTTCGCTCGGACCATGCCTTCGACGACAGGGTCGACGGCTTCAAGGTGACTTGGGTTCGCCGCCATTGTCACGGTGATCGCTTTGCCGGTATGTGTTGTGTACTGACCACTCGCGCCGAGGTGATATTTCACATCACCGGAACCCTGCGCCGAATCGGGATCGAGTTCACCCTCGAATTCACGAAAGATTTGGCCGTAGCTCTTGCCGACCAAATTCGCAAGCACATTGAGACGTCCGCGATGGGCCATCCCGAGCACCACTTCGTCGATGCCAACCGCCGAAGCCTCCGCCAGCAGGAACTCCACCATCGGGATCAGCGTCTCGGCGCCTTCGAGAGAGAAGCGCTTTTGGCCGAGGTACTTGGTATGTAAAAACTTCTCGAACGCTTCTGCGGCGTTGAGCGAAAACAAAATTTGCTGTTTTTCATCGACGGTGGTTTCGTAGCTCACGCCTTCGACGCGGGCTTGGATCCAGGTCTTCTCGTCGTGTTCTTGGATGTGCATGTACTCGACGCCGATCGTGCGGGCGTACGCGTCGCGCAGGAGTTTCAGCACATCGCGCAGCGCCATCAGTCGTTGGCCGCCGACGCCGCCAGTGGGAAATTCACGATCGAGATCCCAAATTGAAAGACCCCAATGATTGATATCAAGTTCGGGGTGCGTCTTTGGTTCTTTGCGTCCGAGCGGATCGAGATTCGCGATCAAATGTCCGCGGACCCGATACATGTTGATGATCTGCTGAACGTGGATTGCCTTTTCTGCGATTGCGGTCGTGTCGTCCATCGGTTGGCTGTCTTGTAGCCAACGTGCTGGCTCGTAGGGAACGGCGAGGCTGTGAAAGATGTCGTCGTAGAAACCGTCTTCGCCCAACAAATTACGGTGGATTGCGCGAAGAAATTCGCCTGATTCAGCGCCTTGAATGACGCGATGGTCGTAGGTGCTCGTGATCGTGACGACCTTGCTGACGCCAACACGCGCAATCACGCTCGGATCAGCGCCTTGGAACTCGGGTGGGTAGTCGATCGATCCGACGCCAACGATGACGCCTTGCCCCGGCATCAGTCGCGGTACGGAATGCACCGTGCCGATCATTCCAGGGTTTGTGAGCGACACCGTCGTCCCCGCAAAATCGTCTGGTGTGATTTTGTTCGTTCGCACGCGCCGCAGCAGGTCTTCGTACGCGGCGTGCAACTGTGCGAAGTTCAACGTGTCGGCTGACTTGAGGTTCGGCACCAAGAGGGTGCGCGATCCATCCTTTTTTTGCTGGTCGATCGCCAGGCCGAGGTTGACGTGATGATGGCGCACGATGGCCGGTTCGCCGTCGACGAGTCCGTAGCTTGAGTTCATCCCCGGGGTGACCTCAAGCGCGCGAAGCACTGCGAACGCGATCACGTGAGTGAAACTGACTTTGCCGCCACCACTGCGACCTAAATGGTTGTTGAGAATCTGGCGGTTGATCTCGAGCAATTTTGCTGGAATCGTGCGCACCGAGGTGGCCGTCGGAACGGTGAGACTTGCCTCCATATTTTTCGCGATGGATTTGGCAGGTCCCTTGAGCGCGGTTGCGGTTTCGCCCTCGAGCACGTTGATCGAACTACTTGCGTTGGGAGCGGCTGGCGCGGCCACAATCGCGCGCGGCTGATAGTCGGCGAAAAACTCCTGCCATGCTGGCGCGATCGACTGCGGATTTTCCTGGAAACGACGGTACATATCCTCGACGAGACCAGCGTTTGGGCCCAGATCGTTCGCACTGTTGCTCATGGGTCAATACTCGCGCGCCCACTGCGTTCAGGCACGCATGAGCTCCGAAAGGCGAAACGCCAGATCGAGCCCTTGACGGGCATTGAGTCGTGGGTCGCAGAGTGTCTCGTAGCGGCTGTCGAGGTCGCTTCCAGTGATCTCGTCACCGCCGCCAAGACACTCCGTGACGTTGTCGCCCGTGAGCTCGACATGCACGCCGCCGGGCCACACGTCCTCGCCATGACAAACGTCGAAGAAACCGGCGAGTTCACTCATCACGGCATCGAAATGTCGGGTCTTGTAACCCGACTCATGCTGGAAGGTATTGCCGTGCATGGGGTCGCAGGCCCAGACAACTGGATGGCCAGACTTTTTGACGGCGCGCACGATCGGCGGCAACGCCTGGGCAACTTGGGTCGCTCCCATCCGCGCGACGAGCGTGAGCCTTCCCGGCGTGCGATCTGGATCGAGCGCGCGGCAGAGTCCGACGGCATCTTCAGGCGTCGCGTTTGGGCCGATCTTGACGGCAAGGGGATTCTGCAACCCAGCGAGAAAATGCACATGGGCGCCGTTGAGCTGGCGCGTGCGTTCCCCAATCCACAGCAGATGGGCCGAGGTGCCATACCAACCGCCGCTAATCGCGTCGAGGCGCGTCAGCGCTTCTTCGTACCCGAGCAACAATGCTTCGTGTGATGTATATAGATCGACTTCGTGGAGTCGGTGTTCTTTGGAGAGATCGATGCCGCACGCGGCCATGAAACGCAAGGCGCGGTCGATTTCAGCCGACAGCCGCTCGTATCGCTGTCCCTCATCGCTGGTTCCGACGAACTCAAGATTCCACTGGTGTACCTGGGCCAGATCCGCGAAACCGCCCTTCGTAAACGACTCGATGAGATGGTGTGTCGCCGCTCCCTGGTGGTACGCCCGAATGAGACGCTGCGGGTCGGGACGGCGTGCGTCGAACGTGAAGTCGAATCCGTTGACAATGTCGCCACGGAAGCTTTCAAGTTCAACGCCGTCGCGCGTTTCGGTGTTCGAGGAGCGCGGTTTTGCATATTGACCAGCGATGCGCCCCAACTTCAGTGTCGGCAAACCGGTGGAATACGTCAACGCCACCGACATCTGGAGGATGACTTTGATTTGGTCACGCACTTTGTCGGCGGAGAACTCCGCGAAGCTCTCAGCACAATCACCTGCATGGAGTAGGAACCCCTCACCCTGTGATACCCGGGCAAGCTGCTCGCTGAGCGCGCGGGTCTTGCTTGCGAACACCAGGGGTGGCTTGGCGCGCAACTCGTCGAGCGCGGCGTCGTACGTCTCAGGATCTGGCCACCGAGGTTGTTGTTCAGCTTGTAACTGCTGCCAACTCTGAGGTGACCAGTCGGCCATGCTTGGGGCCTTGGTAGTTGGGACCTTCGTGGTGGGGGTGCTCATCGCCGCGATTCTCGCCAGTAGTTGTGTTGGGAAGCCGTTGTGGACAGGTGATGTGATCGGTTGTTTAGAGGTACGCGCCCGGCATGCCCTCGGGCCCGGCTGGCGAACCACCTTGGATGGCTCGCCCGGAGCGCACGTCTTCGAACTGGCGCTGCGCGAGTTGTTGCTGGGTGTACAGCGTTGCCTGGATGCCGTGGAACAGGCCTTCGAGCCAGCCAACGAGCTGCGCTTGTGCGACACGCAGTTCCGAATCGGTAGGCGTTTCACTTTCGAATGGATGGCTGACGTCGGCCAGTTCCTCGCGCAACTCCTCGGAGAGCACGTCTTTGAGTTCGGCGAGCGATTTGCTGTGGATCTCGGCCAGGAGACGTCGACCGGCGTCGTCGAGCGGAGCACGGCGAGCCTCATCGAGGAGCGAACGGATCATCGAGGCGATTCGAATGAGCTTGGTTGGAGACGTGATCGTCTCTGCGGCTTCAGCTTCGAGCACTTCGGGTTGGAGCGGGCCTTCGCCCTGGGAAGTGGTTGCAGTCACCTCACGAGGATAGATGCGTCGCACACGCCGTTGCGAAGCGGTTTTTCGGGGTCCGGAATGGCGCACGTGGAATGCGTGGGGACGTGTGCGCTCTGGTGGTCAGAGATGATTGCGCAAGGCAGCGCGGTATGCCGGGTCGGCGATTTCGCTCAGCGCCAGTGCCCGTTCCCTGACGGTCCGGCCGCGCAGCTCTGCGACACCGTGTTCGGTGATGACCACGTCGAGTTGGTGGCGCGGCGTTGTGATGATCGCTCCGGCCGGGTGTTGGGCAACGATTCGCGAGATCGTTGTACCGTTGTGGGTCGCAGTCGACGGTAGACAGATCAATGACCTGTCGTCGAGCGTCAGACCTGACGACGCTACGAAGTCTTCGTGGCCCCCAATGCCAGAGAATTGTTGGCCGTCAATCGTGTCGGCGATCACTTGGCCGTAGAGATCGACCGCGAGTGCGCCGTTGACAGTCACCATCTTGCGATTGTGGCTGATGACCTCGGGGGAGTTCACGACATCGACCGGCAGGAAGCGGACCACCTTGTTCTCGTGGAGCCAGGCATTCAGCTCGTCGGTGCCTGCCGCGAATGTTGTGACCGAGACGCCATCGAACTGGCCTTTGCGCATGTTGGTGACTTTGCCTGCTTGGTGCAGCTTCATGAGCGCAGTGGTGAACATCTCGGAATGAATTCCGTAGTCGCCGCCGTCGCCCTCGGCGAGCGTTTTCACCACTTGCGACGGCACACCTCCGATCCCTGTCTGGAGGGTGGAGCCGTCGTGCACGTAGGCACAGGCGTACTGAGCGATCTGTTGTTCGACCTCAGTTGGAGGGGCATCCGCGATTGTGAAGAGTGGCCGCTTGCTCTCGACGATCACGTCGGCTTCGTCGATGTGGATGCGATGGGTATGTTCGCCATAGCCGTATGTGCGGGGCGCCGAAGGATTGGTTTCGACGATCAAACAACGGTGTGGGTCGGCGCCGGTGCGCCGCAATTCGGCGATGGTTGCACCCGCGTGCAGCGACAGACTCATGTACCCGTCGGCATCGGGAGGTGCAGCGAGTGTGGCCATGACACGAGGTGCCAAACGCTCGGCGATCGGCGCGAAGCGTCTGAAATCGGCGGGCACGAACTCCACGTTGGCGCCGCTCGCCAGCAAGAATCTCTCGGCAGGCCCAAAAAAACCGCTGAGGTAGCGCACGCCAGGTTTGGTGAACACCGCGTACAGATCCACGAGTAGCGCACCGAATACTTGGAGATCTACGTAGTCGTCGCGTTCGCCGAGTGCGTGCAGAACGTCGGATGGCTGACCTGGGCCAAGTGGAACCGCGAGGGTGTCGGTTGGGCGGACGAGAGCTGCGGCCTCTTGAGCGAGCATCAGGAGCAACTGCTATGCGTTAAGCACGATGAGGCGGGTCTCGGTCATTTCCTCGACCGCGTAGTGCGGGCCCTCGCGCGTGTTGCCGCTGTCGCGCAATCCCCCGTATGGCTGTTGGTCGGCTCGAAAGGTTGGTACCTCGTTGATGAGTACACCTCCGAAATCGAGCGTCCTCGCGGCCTTCATCGCATCATCGAGTCGTTCAGTGAATACCGCGGCTTGTAGTCCGTAGCGCGTGTCGTTGGCGAGGCGCAACGCGTCGTCGAAATCTCGATACGTCGCGATGCCAACCACTGGGCCGAACACCTCCAACGAGCAGACCTTCATGTCGTGCTGCACGTTAGTGAGGACGGTGGGTGTCAACACGCCGTCGGCGCCGATCTCGCCGCCGCACGCGACCACCGCACCCTGGGTCGTTGCCTCTTCGATCCACTCGTGCACGCGTGTTCGTTCGCTCGTGCTGATCAGCGCGCTGACATCGGTCGTTTCGTTCGTCGGGTCGCCCACCACGAGGTTTCCCACTCGATGCACGAGGGATTCGGTGAACTGCTGCGCCACCGATTCATGCACGAAGATGCGCTGCGTGCTGATGCAGGACTGGCCAGCATGACTGAAACCGGCAACAGACACTTTCGCCGCAGCTGTTTCCCAATCGCCAGTGGGCTCGATGATGAGCGGCGCGTTGTTGCCGAGTTCCAGGCCCACCTTTTTTCGTGCGGCCTTCGCACGGATATCCCAACCGACTTCAGGTGAACCGGTGAATGTGAGCATCGCGATATCGGGGTGTTCCACAATCGCGTTGCCGACCGTGCTTCCACTCCCGGTCACGATGTTGATATGACCGGCGGGGAGACCGCATTCGTCGAGCAATATCTCGACAAGTCTGATGGCGCTGATGGGCGTTTGGCTCGCTGGCTTCAGCACGACGGGGCAACCCGCTGCGATGGCAGGAGCGAGTTTGTGCGCGACGAGATTCAACGGGAAGTTGAACGGACTTATTGCCCCAACGATCCCGATCGGGACACGCAACGTGAACGCGAGCTTGCCCGCACCGGCCGCGCTGGCGTCCATCGGGACCATCTCGCCCGCCAACGACCTTGCCGCCACCGCCGCGAACTGGAAGGTGCTGATTGCCCGCTGCGCTTCGACGCGCGCCGTCTTGATCGGTTTCGCTGCCTCGCCAGCGATGATGTGGGCGAACTCCTCAACGCGCGCAGCGAGCGCGACGGCGGCACGGTCGAGGATCTCGGCGCGTTGCCATGCCGGAAGCGGACCGTCGACGCGAACTCTGTTCGCTGCATCGACGGCGCGAGCGACGTGTTCGGGTGTTCCCGCTGGCACCCGCCCGAGGAGCTCGCGATCGTACGGGGAGCGGACTTCGATCCATTGGCCGGTGGTGACGCGATCGGTGCCGATGGGCAGCGCGTAATCGGTCATCGCTGCGTCGCTTCCTGCGGACCCCGGACCAGCCTCCCGGGCAGCGCGCCCGTGTGTTCGCCCTTGTCGAATGTGACGGTGCCGCGTTTGATGGTGGTGTCATAGCCCACTGCGTCTTGGAGAAGCCGTGTTCCACCTGCGGGAAGATCGGCCACCAGGTGGGGCGGGCTGACGTTTAACGCCGTGAGATCGATCAGGTTCAGATCGGCGAGATAGCCAGGGGCGAGAACCCCTCGATCGAGCCAGCCAACGTGCGCCGCAGTTCGCTGCGTCTGGCAATGCACCATGTACTCAAGAGGAACCTTCGGCCCTCTGGTGCGATCACGCGTCCAGTGCGCTATCGCTGTTGTTGGGTACGAACCGTCGCAGATCGTGTTGCAATGAGCGCCAGCATCCGACAAACCAAACAGCGCGTTCGGTGACGTGATCATTTCGTGGACGTCGTCGAGGCTGCCGCGGGCGTAGTTGAACAACGGCACGTAGAGCAGTGTCTCACCCGTTCCAGCGGTGATGGTGTCGTAGAGCACCTCGTTGGCTGGGCGGCCTTGCGCCGCAGCGACGCCTGCGATGCTGTCGGCCGGTGTGGGTTCGTACGTTGCGGGATCACTGAGTGGATACATCCGGCCATAACCCGAATGCAAGATGCCAACGAAGCCACTGGGGTGCATGGCGTTGTGCTCAGCCAGAAGACGTGATCGGAGCTCAGGATCGCGGAGCCGCACGACCTTTTCGGCGATCGGCAGCATCGCCACCTCACGCCAGCTGTTGCAGAACGCAAACGGTTGCACGCTCGCTTGAAGACCGATCAGGACACCGATAGGTCGGACGCCAACTTGGGCGCGGGCGTGGGCTCCTTTGGCGTTCCACTGAGCGATGACGGCGAAGAGTTCGCGGAAGCGATCGGGTGTGTCGTCGTTTTGTTGGACGGTGAAGCTCAACGGACGTTTGAGTTGCAACGCAATCATTTCGAGCAGCTTGATCTCGTGTGCGACGAGCTCG
>JBBRPC010000107.1:0-11924 GCA_038228615.1 Acidimicrobiia bacterium
CACTTTGCCCGTCTTCAACAGGATCGAGTGAATGCCGACGACCGAGGTGCCGTTGCTTTTGGGTGGAGCCCATTGCCCGACTACGTCGGGCGTTGCCGAAGCCAAACGAAGGGGCGCGGCAAGTGTCAAGTGTCCTTTGGCTTCGGCGCGTGCCATTGCGTGTTCGGTCGCCATCGCATCGCCGAGGTATTGCGCCTCGACTGGGTCGACCTGGATCGCGGCGCGCTGCAACTGCACCCGCCGAGATGCTGGCCTCGCTGCGGTCGCACTCGCATCGGATCCAGATCCGATGCTTGAGATCGTTGCCGTTGCGGCGATCGCCGCGATCAAAACTCCCCATCGGCGTTGCATATTTGTGGTCCTTATCTCTCAGATCTTCGAGTGAAGTGGTGCCTACACAATGATGACTGGCGTTGTGGCCGAGCGGTTTGCGGATGTATCGATCGCACGCACGAAATAGTGCCCAGCGCCGGGCACGATGAAACTACGTGTCGACTGCGTTGCGATCACCCGATCGTCGCGCAACACCTCGTATGTCGGGTTAGTACCTGAATTATCGGTGGACGCTTTCCACGACAGCGTCGAAGTTGCCCCAGACGTTTTCACTGCAAATGCGCTGGGCGTGCTCGGAGCGGTCGCGTCTCGCGGACAGAACCTCGCGAATCCTCCGAGCCACTTCGCGGTCCAGGTGCTCACAAGGTCGCCGGCGACCCACAAGCAGTGCTGGGTGTCGCCGAGCAGATCCCATGGCCCTTCATATTGCGTCGACATGTTGATTTGGGGTTCGAACGATTCGTTGACGTCGAACGAATTCGGATCGATGGCCATGGCCCAGCTGACTGGCGCGACCCTCGAATAGGCGTGATCAATTGGAAACACGTTGTTGTCGGAGTACAACCAGTTCCCGCAGTGACACGATGCGTACAGCGTTCCATCGAGCAGTGTGAGCGCCTGGAAATCGCCGCCATATCGCGTCGTATGGGCGCGTTCCAAGGCAAGGTCGGTGCGCCGATACTGCTGAATCGAGTGCTGGCTCCCGCCGATCACTAACGATTGCGGCAGATCAAGCGCCGTCTGCATGTAATCGTTAGCGACGACGGGGTCGTTCGGCACGTAGCCGCCGAGGCCAGGAACTACCTGAGCGGTTGTGGGATCCAGCACCGCGAGCGCAAGAGCTGGGGTGGAATTCACGGTGCTAAATCGTCCGACGATCGTGACTCTGGCACCGTCGGCGCTCGCTTTGATGTCCATCGGAATCGCATTCACGGTCGCCTTCCACGATGGATCGGGTGTGCCATCGGTGAGCGAGACGCGAGCGACACCGCCAGCCGTAACGGTGTTCAGCGACGGCCCACCACGAATTGATGTGAAGCTTCCGACGACGTACAGCGTGTTGCCATGAATATCGAGGGCCCGGACCCACGGGCGCGTACCAGCGAACTTCTTACCGACGACGGGCGCTTTCCATCCACTGATGACCGCCCCGGAAACAGGATCGATTTCGCTTAACCCAGCGCTGTTCGCGGCGCCACCGATGTTGGTGAAGTTACCGGCGACGAGCAGATTGCCGTTCGGTGCAGCTTTGAGATCAAATACCAATCCATCGAGAATTGGGCGGAAGCTCGAAATCCAATTTCCGGTCGCCATGTCGAACGCCGCGAGGTAACTCTGGGCAGTGGGGGAACCGCCAGATCCTTTCTGAACGTTCTGAAACTTCCCGCCGACGTAGATCGTGTTGCCGATCTGGGCGAGCGTGAAGATCGGTGAGTCGTTCGCTGGGTCGGGATCGGCGGTTTTCAGCAGTCCGGTGACGCCCCACGGCATTGCCTGGGCGACGTTCGCGACGAGCGCCGGCTGCGTCACCGCGGCGAGCCCGGTATCGGGAATCGCTGCGAAACCGGCGTTGGCATCGCCAAACTCCGGACGAATCCAAACCTGCGCGAATGGAATCGCGAAGTTCTCGCCAGCGGCAGTCCACAAATATGCGGTTGATGCTGACGACCCAGCGACAGATGAGCCATACGCGAAGCCAGCTTGGGAATTGTGATCGAACCATGGCCACGTGAAGATGCGGAACATTCCATCGTCGATTGCGAGATCAGCCGTGCTCGCGGCGACCGCATTCGAGTTTGGAAGTGGATAGTTGACGCCGTCGAAGTCGGCAGAATCGAGGACGACGCCGCCGCCGAAACCCCACGACCAACGCGACTCATCGTGCACGTGGTAGCGCACGTCCTGCCATGTCGTTCCTGTCATGTCGGCGGCCCTGCGGATCCGAATGCCATCGGGAAGACCGGCGATGTTGCCACCGGCAACGAGACCATTGATCGTGTCGGTGCTCAACACCGCTGGGGTAAACGCCGCGGTTCCCCCGATTGTGTTCCGCAAGGTGGCGGGGCTACCTTGCCCCGCGCTGTTGAACTGCCATCCTTGGCGACCACGGCCGATGAGCACCCAGCCACCACCGTCGGTCGTCATATCGCAATAGAACTGTTGCGGAGCCTGCAATTGCGGGGTATCGAGCCAATAGACCCCGTCGGCGCTCGACGGGAAGCTGTGTTTGATTGCGAAACACGATGGTGCAGCGTCGAGTGCAGACAGACCCTGATGCACAGTGTCGGCCGGCGGGGGCGTGCATGCAGCGAGCGCGCTCGCGCCGAGGATCAGGACAATGCCCAAAATCCCATGCTGCGTCTTGCGTCGCATCCAGCGCCGTCCTTGCTTCGCCCTCGATCTGGAAACCCACTCCGACACTCCGCCACTCAGCGTAACGCGTCGGGTCCCGTAATGCGGCGCAGAGCGAAATCGAATGTGACCTACGGTCGGCTCCAGTACTGTCGGAACATGATTCG
Source organism: Acidimicrobiia bacterium (assembly GCA_038228615.1). Lineage (GTDB taxonomy): Bacteria > Actinomycetota > Acidimicrobiia > IMCC26256 > PALSA-610 > F1-120-MAGs023. The sequence goes on from JBBRPC010000107.1 coordinate 2,853, forward strand.
CGTTGGAGTCTGTGGAGCCGCAGGTCGGATGGGCGTGACTGTCTGTCGGGCGGTGGAAGCCGCTGATGGACTGGACCTCGTGGCGGGTGTCGATCCATTCGCGGCTGGCTCGAAGCTCGGTGACAGTGAGCTAACGATCAGCGGCGATCTCGACGCATTCCGGCTCGCGTCAGCAGATGTCGTGGTTGATTTCACGGTCATCGACGCGGCTCGCGCGTCGATCGCTTGGTGCGCTGCGAACGGGGTCCATGTGGTTGTCGGTACGACGGGATTCGGCCAGGACGAACTGCGGGGATTCACCGACCTGTTTACTGATTCGGCCGCGAACGCGATTATTGCTCCCAATTTCACCATTGGTGCGGTCTTGATGATGCGGTTTGCCGAACTTGCGGCACCCTGGTTTGACACCGCAGAAATCGTCGAATTGCATCACGATCGCAAAATCGACGCTCCCTCGGGGACTGCAATGTTGACCGCGCAACGCATGGGCGCGGCGAGTCGCGAATGGGCGGCCGACCCGACCGAAGACATCGTTGTGGACGGCGCTCGTGGCAGCGTTGTCGCGGGTATCCCAGTGCACTCAATCAGGATGCGCGGCATGTCGGCGCACCAAGAGGTGATTCTCGGCGCGGCGGGTCAAACGTTGACGATTCGCCACGATGGCTTCGATCGCGACGCGTATATGCCCGGCGTGCTGCTCGCGGTGCGTGAGGTCGGAAATCGGCCAGGACTCACGCTCGGTCTCGATCCGCTGCTTGGCCTGTGAACGGTGGGCGCGTAACCGTCAATGGTCGGCGATCGCGCCGAGCAGCGCGTCGACGAGCGCATCGATACTCCTCACCACGGTGAGGCCGTCGCAATCGGCCAACCAGTTTGCGTTGTCGAGGTGCAAAGTGTCGTCGTTGTCGTAGCGATTCAACATCACTGTGACGTGTTCGAACCCCGATGCACTGAGCGCATCGACGGTGAGTCGCACGGCGTTGATCGTGCCAAGCCCACTCTCCGCAACCACGACGACATGTGCAGGATGCATCGCAACGATAAGGCTCAGGGTGTCGCCATCGTGTGCGATAGGAGACCGAAGTCCACCTGCGCCCTCAAGGAAGGTGAGCTTCGCGTCGCTCGCTGCGATCTCGGCGACGAGTTCGCTGATCGAAAATCGCGGACGTCCGAGTTGTGTGGTAGCCATCGGTGGAGCCAACGCGATGGGGTACCAACGATCCTCACGACACACGACGCGCGGTTCCTCGCCAGTCGCCGCAGCGAGTACATCGGCATCACGAGGATCCGTGTCGTCAGAGTCGTAGCTTTGCGCTGGTTTGCGGGCCGCGCAGGTGACGCCACGTGCCCGCAACAACGCAATCACCGCTGCACTTACATATGTTTTGCCGACCGCGGTGCCTGTTCCCGTGACGATGATCAACACCGCGCGCGCCCTTCATCAGAACGCGCTGGATCGACTTCGCCGAGACCAACGAGCAACGCATCGAGTTGTTCATCGGTGTGTAATGCGCTGACAGCGATCCGAAGACGACACGTTCCTGGAGCGACAGTCGGGGGGCGGATCGCCGGGATCAGGATGCCTCGATCGAGGAGCGTGCTGGCGGCAGTGACCGCAGTCTCCTCGGTGCCGCACATGAACGGCACGATTGGTGATGGATGATCGCTACGGATTCGCGTGACGTTCCCGCGAAGTCGCGCCACGAGCGCGTCTCCTTCGTCGCTCAGCAATACGCCAAGTGCTGCCGTCGCCGCGGCCGTGTCTGGGGGAGTCGTCGCGGTCGTGAAAATGTACGAACGCGCGTGGTTGATAAGCATGTCGGTCAATACGCGGGGGCCCGCGACGAAGCCTCCGAGCGACCCGAGCGTCTTCGACATCGTGCCGACGCGAAGATGGGCGAGGTTGTCGAAGCTCGGACCATCGAACGTCGGATCTGGACCCAGGACCGCGTGTGCTTCATCGAGTACGAGTAGCGCGTTGCGGTCTTGAGCCAGTTGTGCGAGACCCGCGACGTCGGCGACGTCGCCGTCCATTGAAAAGACGGTATCGCTCGCGATGACGACCCGTCGCCCGTTCGCCGCATCGAGGAGCTCGGCGAGGTGCTCGAGATCACGGTGGCGGAAGACGACCACATCGGCATTCGACAATCGGCAACCGTCGATGATCGACGCATGGTTGAGCTCGTCGGAACAAATGAGCGTGTTCGCGTCGGCGAAGGTAGAAAAGACACCGAGATTCGCGGCGAATCCGGTGGGAAACAACACGGCGGCTTCGCTGTGTTTCCAACTCGCCAGCTCGCACTCAAGCCGATCATGAATGCTGCGGGAACCGACGATGAGGCGAGCCGATCCGCTACCGGTTCCGAAACGGTCGAGCGCGTCGTGCGCTGCGGAAACGACTGCAGGATGTTGCGACAAGCCGAGATAGTCGTTCGATGCGAATGACGTGACTTCGCGACCATCTGCGAGCGTTCCGACTGTTCCCTTCGAGTCGAACGTGCGGGGCGCACGCCAGCGGCCCGCGGTGTGGAGCGCGAGTGCATCGCTCTCAGCCCACTCGTGCCAACTCATCTTGGCCAACTCATTTCGACGGATTCATTTCGACAGAATCATTCTGTGCAAACTTCGTCGATCGCCGCCGACAGCGCATGTACGAGTCGATGGAGTTCTTCTGAGGTGATCGTGAGCGGGGGCATTAACACCACAGTGTCACCGATCGGGCGCAACAACACGCCCCGTTCGACGGCCGCCGCCGACACTCGTCGACCCCAACGCAGCCCCCCGGCAACAGCGTCAGATGGTTGGGGATCTGGCGGAGCCAACTCCACACCGCCCATCAGGCCGCGCAGCCGGATCTCCCGCACCGCTGGTTTCGCGGCAACGCGATCATGCAACAATTCAGCCAGCTCCGCAGAGCGTTCTCGAACGTTCGCGAGCACGTCCCACGCGTCGATCAGTTCGAGATGGCGCAGCGCCACGGCCGCAGCGAGTGCATTGCCTCCGAAGGAATGGCCGTGATACAAGGTTTTCGCGCCGAGATCGTCGCCGAGGAACTCACGAAAAATTTCGTCGCTCGCAACGGTCACCGACATTGGCAGATAGCCAGCAGTGAGCCCTTTGCCGAGGCACATGAGATCTGGGCGCAGACCGCAATCATCTGAAGCGAACAGTGTTCCGGTACGTCCGAAGCCGGTGGCGATCTCATCGACGATGAGCGGCACGCCGTGATCGTGACACGCCTCGCCGAAACGCGCGAGCGCCTCACGATCTGCCAGGAGCATTCCCGCGGCGGCTTGCACGGATGGCTCGATGATGACCGCGGCCAATTCCGCGGCGTGTTCTGCGACCATTCGAATTGCAACTTCGAAGCAGTCGGGATCTGTAAACGCGGGCGCTCTCAGGACGGGAAAGCGCAGTTCGTTGAACAAATCGGCGCCGAACCCGTCGTCTCCTACTGAGAGCGCGCCGAGCGTGTCGCCGTGGTACGCGCCGCGAAACGCGAGGAAACGCGTGTGTTCATCAGAGCCCTTATTGACCCAGTATTGAAACGCGATCTTCAGCGCTTGTTCGACCGCTGACGCACCATCGGAGGCATACAGGAAATGCGGGCCATCGACTGGCACCAGCCGCGCCAATGCCTCCGACAGCTCCACCACAATCTCGTTGCCGTTCCCGAGCATTGTGGAGTGCGCGCCGCGGGCGAGTTGCGCAATGATCGCATCGTCGAGTTCGGGAACATGATGGCCGAGCGTCGTGACCCACAGCGACGAGACGGCGTCGAGATATCGACGGCCGTCGACATCGATCAGCTCACGTCCTTCTGCCTTCGCAACGATGATCGGGTGGTTATCGGCAAAACTCGACATCTGGGTAAAGCCGTGCCACACGACCTCCTTGTCGCGTGCAACCCAGTCGTCGTGGACGTTCGCTATGACGGGATCGCCGAACTCGGTGCTCATGTAACGATCCTCATGTACGGGCATCGTACGGGCGACAATGGAGCCGTGACTGGTCCGAGCCCTGGTGTCGATCCGCTAACAATGCACGAACAGATCCTTGCGGCTACCTACCGATGCGTGGCCCGCTTCGGATTGGCGAAGACCACGATCGAAGACGTCGTGCGGGAATCCGGTATTTCTCGAGCCACGATCTACCGCCATTTCCCAGGCGGGCGCGACGAAGTCATGCGAGAAACGGTCGGATGGGAAGTCGGGCGCTTTTTCGTCCAGTTGAGTGACGGTATTCGTGATGCCAAGGATCTCGTGGAGCTTCTCGGGCTCGGGTTGCGCCAGGCGCATCAGGCGCTCAGAGAACACGCGTTGCTCCAGACGATGCTGCAGACCGAGCCAGAGCGGCTCTTGGGCCTGATTACAACAGAGTCGGCGAAGACGGTGCCGTTCATCGCCGACTTTTTGCATCCGTATCTTGAGCGGGAAGACGCTGCGGGGCGCCTGCGACCTGGGCTGGACCTCGGACGGGCTGCCGACTATGTCGCCAGACTCATTTTGTCGTACATCGGGAGCGCGGGTCGTTGGAACATCGACGATGACGATGAACTTGACGACTTGGTCCGCCACGAGTTGCTCGGCGGAATCCTCGCCTAAGCCGCGAAACGTTCGAGGTTGCTTGCTGTCGCGAGCGCCCAGGTGACGTGCGACACCTTGACACTGAGACACTCAATGGGTAATTGTCTCAATGTGGTTACCGGGGGAGTCGATAAGAGCGTTGTGAACGCTGAGCCAGAGGGCCTCCCGACGCGCATTCTCGACGGAGCGCTTGAATGCATCGCCCGATATGGCGTCGCCAAAACGACAGCGGACGACATCGCCAAAGAAACCGGCTGTAGCCGCGCCACCGTCTATCGCGCATACCCGAACATGAACGCGCTCTTGTACGCGGTGGTTGCGCGCGAGGTGCGTCGCCTGAGTGAGGCAGTGCGCGCGTCCGTCGCACCCGATGGAACGCTTGCACATGCGTTGAGCGCCACGGTGGTTGCTGCCGCACGCCACCTCGAACAGATCCCGGCACTGCGGGTGGTGCTTGACCACGAACCAGAAGCGATCATGCCGCATCTCGCGTTCGAGCGAGCCGACAAGGTGTTTGCGTACGCAGCGACGCTTGGCGCAACCGTCTTCGGGCCGTGGCTTGAGCCAATTGCCGCGCAGCGCGCTGGGGAACTCGTCGCGCGCCTTGTGCTGAGCCACATCGCGTCTCCGGAAGCGGCGACGCTGAGCGATCCCGAAACAGTTCGAATGCTCGTGTGCGACTTTGTCGTGCCGAGCCTCACCAAGATCCCAACAACGAGGTAGGAAACACCATGGCCGATATCGACTACCAAAATCTCATTGGGCGTGCCGACATCAACGACCTCGAGGCGATCCTCGCGGTCAGTAACACCGACGTCGATTCCGCACTGCATCTAGTGAAGAGCGAGTTCAACTCGGAATTCACTTGGGACTACGAGCGCAGTCGTCCGCAGCTCTCCAAGCTGTACGAAAAGGCCAAGACCTCGCAGTGGAATGTCACGACCGATCTCGACTGGTCGATCGATGTCGACATTGAAAAGGTCGTGCTGAACAACGCCGAAGCCAACGGCCAGATGTTCTTCAACGAGGTCGATCTCAGCCACACGTCGTTTGCCAAGTGGACCCAAAAAGAGTGGACGCAGCTCGCGATTGAGGGCAACAACTGGACGCTGAGCCAGTTCTTGCACGGCGAGCAAGGCGCGTTGCTGTGCACGGCGCGCATCGTGGAAACGGTGCCGTGGATTGATGCCAAGTATTACGCGTCAACCCAAGTCATGGACGAAGCTCGCCACGTCGAGGTGTTCAGCCGGTACCTCAACGAAAAGCTCGATGGCCATTACCCGATCAACGCGCACCTGCGGATGTTGCTCGACGACATCTTGATGGACAGCCGTTGGGACATGACGTATCTCGGGATGCAGATCATGGTCGAGGGTCTCGCACTCGCAGCATTCGGTTTCATGCAACAGATGACAACCGAACCACTCCTGAAAAAGCTGCTTCGATACGTAATGAGCGACGAAGCGCGCCACGTTGCGTTCGGCGTGTTGTCGTTGCAGGAGTACTACAAGGAACTGAGTGGGTCGGAGATCCGCGAACGTCAAGAGTTTGCGTTTGAAGCAGCGGTACGGATGCGGGACCGTTTCCTGCAGCAAGAGGTATGGGACCGCATGGGCGTTCCGGTGAAAGAAGCGCTCGAATTGGTGTTGCTCGACGAGACGCGTGTGCAGTTCCAGAGTCTGCTGTTCTCCAAGATTGTCCCCAACTGCAAGAAGCTCGGCTTGCTCGACGCGGGCGACGGTTGGCTCCGCGACCGGTTCACCGAAATCGGAGTGATCCAGTTTGAAGACTGGATCGACACCGGCGAAGAGTATGAAGCGCTTGATGAGGTTGCGAAGGACCGCGAGACCGCGTAATCGCGGGCTGGCCTGATCCGCCAGCGGTCTTCGAGGTGACGTCGGGTCCCGCGGTTGTTTCTCACGAAACATCTGCGGGACCCGTCGCTTTGTCAGCACGTGCTGGTACGGTCGTTTGGATATGGCCATGGGCAACGGCACCACACGAATCACACTCCTTGGGGGAGTGGGCGAGATTGGGCGCAACTGCTTCGCGCTCGAACATGACGATCGTATTTTGGTCGTCGATTGCGGGTTGATGTTCCCCGATGCCGATATGCCAGGTGTCGATCTCGTGCTCCCCGATTTCTCGTATTTGCGCGAAAACAAGGATCGTGTCGTTGCGGTGTTCATCACCCACGCCCACGAGGACCACGCTGGCGGTTTGCCGTTTCTCCTTGCGGAAATGAGCGTCCCGATTTACGGATCGCCGCTGTCGCTCGCGTTCGCTCGTCGCCGAATTGAAGAAGCGCGGCTGCTGGATCGCACCGAATTCATTCCTGTTCACGACGGCGAGCGTCGCATGATCGGTCCGTTCGACTGTGAATTCATCCCGGTCGCGCATTCAGTACCGCACGGATTCGCGACGGCGTTCCACACTCCGGCTGGCACGATCGTTCACACCGGCGACTTCAAGATCGACCTCACGCCTGTCGACGGGCGCCACACCGACCTTGCGTTGCTCGGCGAAATTGCGCGGCGACCAGGCGGCGTACGAATGCTGCTGTCGGATTCGACCAACGCAGAACGGCCGGGATTCACGCCAAGTGAAATGTCGGTTGGCCAGGCGATGAAAGACGTGTTTCGTGATCACCCCGACCAGCGCTTCGTGGTCGCGTGTTTTGCCTCGCATGTACATCGCATAGAACAAGTCGCCCAGGCTGCGATCGATCACGGCCGCAAGGTGGCGTTCCTCGGCCGTTCGATGCAACACAACGTTGCCAAGGCGCGCGAACTCGGCGTGCTGAAGTTGCCCGTCGACATGATCGTCGACATCGACGAAGTCAAGGGCCTGCCGCCCCACCAGGTGTGTGTGATTTGCACTGGCTCGCAAGGCGAACCGATGAGCGCGCTTTCCTTGATGGCCGCGCACGAACACAAATTTGTGAAGGTTTCCGGCGACGATGTTGTGGTGCTGTCGAGCCACGCGATTCCTGGCAACGAGACGAGCGTTTTTCGCGTCATCGACTCGCTGCATCGTGCCGGTGCCGATGTGATCTACGGCTCTGCGAGTGGCGTGCATGTTTCCGGGCACGCGTCGCAAGAAGAATTGAAGTTCATCATTTCCATACTCGCTCCGGAGTTCTTTTTGCCGGTCCATGGCGAGTATCGCCACCTTGTGCATCACGGTCGGCTCGCCAAAGCAGTTGGCGTCGCACCCGAGAAGGTGTTGCTGTGCGAAGACGGCGATGCGATCGTGCTCGGTCCGAACGGCGTCGATGTTGAGCGTCGCGCCGTGCCGAGCGGCTACACCTACGTCGACGGTATCGTCGGCGATGTCGGCGGCAGCGTGCTCCGGGATCGTCGCAACCTCGCCGAGGAAGGTGTCGTCGTCGTGATGGCGACGCTCGACGTCCGCACTGGTGAAATCTTAAGTGGACCAGAAATCGCGACTCGTGGCTGGGTCTATGCGCCAGAAGCCGAAGATCTCATCGATGAAGCCAAAGAAGTTGTTCGGGCGTCGCTCCAAGCTGCAGTTGATCAAGGAGCTACCGATTTCGAGACGTTGCGTCGCCATGCTCGATCTGCGCTGAAACGGTTCATCGCTGACCGCACAAAACGGTATCCGGTGATCGTGCCCGTGATCATGGAAGCTTGAGCGCAACCGATGGCACTTGAAATCGACCTCACGGGCCGCCGCGCGTTGATCACGGGCGGCGGGAACGGCATCGGCGCAGAGATCGGACGCGCCTTTGTGCGAGCGGGTGCCCATGTTTGGATGAATGACATCAGCGAGGAACGCGCCACGACGGTCGCCGACGAGCTCACTGCGATCGGACCAGGCGGCGCGACGCCGGTGAAGGCGGATGTCACGAGCCCCGCAAAAGTGTTGCGCATGCGACAAGAAACAGGTCCAGTCGACATTCTTGTCAACAACGTCGGTATTCCCGTCGGTGGGTTTCAACTCCAGAAGTTCATCGACACCAAGCCCACAGATTGGGATCTCTCGATTTGGCTGAATTTCGGCTCGGTGCTGCACGTGACGCACGCGTACATCGGCGCAATGGTCGAAGCTGGATTCGGACGCGTCATCACGATTGTGTCGGATGCAGGGCGAAAGGGCGAGCGGTATCAAGTGGTCTACGGAGCTGCCAAAGCCGCGTCGATGGGGTTTTCTCGAGGGCTCGCAGCCGAAGTCGGCAAGCACGGCGTGACGGTGAACTGCGTTGCGCTTGGAGCAATGAAGACGGGGCCACTCGTTGATGCAATCGACAATGACCCAACGTTTGAAGCGAAGTTGTCTCGGCCGTACGCGATCCCTCGTGTTGGGAGGACGACCGATCCGGCACCACTCGTCGCATTGCTGGCGTCGGGCTACGCCGACTGGATTACAGGCCAGGTCTACCCAGTCGATGGCGGTTACGTCAACGCCCAGTGATTCGGCCCAGTGATTCGGCCCAGTGATTCGGCCCAGTGATTCGGCCCAGTGA
>JBBRPC010000108.1:0-11666 GCA_038228615.1 Acidimicrobiia bacterium
AGTGAGGGGATCCCGTTTGGTGGTCCAGGGGTTATGTGAGTGATTTCTGGTTTCGGGTGTTCCAGTCTTGAGCGTATTCGTCGGGCGTGAGCCCGCCGAGCGCGCTGTGCGGCCGGTTCATGTTGTAGTCGACCCTCCAGTCTTCCGTAAACACTTGCGCTTCGAGCAGACTGTCGAACTGGATGCCGTTGAGGTGCTCGTCACGCAACCGGCTGTTGAACGATTCGATCCAGGCGTTCTGCCATGGTGAACCCGGCTCGATGAACACGGTCGCGACGGCATTGAAGCGACACCAGTCGCGCACAGCATTTGAGATGAACTCAGGTCCGTTATCGAACCGCAGATACGCGGGCGTGCCACGCACCGACGCGATCTGATCGAGCGTCGCAACGACTTGGTCAGCATCGATGCTCCGCTCGACGATGATGGCAGGGCATTCACGCGTGTATTCATCGATCACGTTCAACAATTTCAGGGTGCGGGAATCGGAGGTCTGATCGAACTGGAAATCGAGCGCCCACAACACGTTCGGTCGGATCGGACAGAACCAACCAGTCTGACCATCACCACGCGGCGGACGTTTACGTTTGCGATACGGGACACGTAATCCTTCCGCACGCCAAAGGCGTTGCACACGCTTGCTGTTGATCTTCCAGCCCTCGCGACGTAACCCATTCGCAGCACGACGCCAACCCCAACGAGGACGATCCACAGCAAACTGGCGTAGCCATGCCCGCAACAATTCCTCTTCATCACTGCCCACAGGCGGCGCGAGCCGTTGCGTTGAACGATGCTGACCCACCACGCTGCACGCGCGCCGTTCGGATACCCCGAACCGTCCTACCAAGCAATTGACTGCTTGACGGCGACGGGCCGGGGTCAAAAGTTTCCCTCAGCCAACTCCCGCAACATCATCTTGTCGAGTTCAGCTTCAGCAACGAGCTTCTTCAACCGGACGTTCTCGCGTTCGAGTTCCTTCAGACGTTTCGCATCATCGGCTTTCATGCCACCGTACTGATTCTTCCACCGATACCAAGTCTGAACAGTCACTTCAAGATGACGAGCGACTTCCTCAACCGTCTTACCTTGACCGAGGAGCCGATCGCCCTCCGCCAACTTCCGGATGATCTGGTCTGGGGTATGCCTACGACGTTTCATACGAGCCTCCAAACCCCATTCTGGGGCAACAGACTCACACAACACGCGGACCACTACACAGGGATCATCTCAAGAGTGGGCCCGGCAGGTATCGAACCTGCGACCAAAGGATTATGAGTCCCCTGCTCTCACCACTGAGCTACGGGCCCGAAGGCCAGGGGATGTTACGCCGCCGGGCTGTTGTCGCCAACGTATCTGCGAGCGATTGGCCGCGGAGCGTGCTCTATCCAGCGTCGCACGGCGATCGTCGTGGCGCCGACCACCATCGCGACGCCGGTCCACGCGACGTATTTGTTGTGCACATCAGTACCGTTCAGGATGGCGTGCAGGGTGACAACCCACGCCATCCCGTACGAGGAGAGATGGATCGCATGCCACACCTTCTTGCGCATACGCCGACGGACAAGCGATGTGACTTCGACGATTGCCAAGGTCCACAACGACAGCACACCCATGCTCACGCCGATCGGCTTCCAGGTTGATGTCATCGGCACGATCGTGTTGATCCAGTGCAGATGCACCGTGGTATCCATGACGGCCGCGACGATGTGTAACACAACCGCGCCAAGACCGATCGCGCCTAGGTACGGGTGCAAATCGAGCAACCATTGCCGGTTGCTCGATCCTCGTACAAGCCGCCCAGATACCAATGCTCCCCACGCGACTGTCAACGTGAGGAACACCCACGCGGTCAGACCGCTCGACCGCATGATCGCCCACCAGACCGTGTTGCTCATCGCGAAACCCTTTCGCGTTCGCGATCAAACATGAACCAGCGCGGGTCGCCGAGGATCGTCGGCGCCATCTGCGAATCGAAGACCAACGCAGAGGTGCGCTCGGCTGGCAATGCGCCATCGAGGAATACCACCTTTGCGACAACTTCGGCCCACCACGCCGTGCCAGCAACTGCGGTGACCTGGACACGGTCGACCTCGGCGGGCGTGCCCTGGCGTGGATCAATGAGGTGATGAATCGTCTGTCTGTCGGTGGTTGTCCACTGCCGACGCTTCGACGTCGATGTTGCAACGCCGCCGTCGCTGAGCATGATCTGGGCCACGCGTGGCTCGTCGACGTTTGGGTGGGCCACATCGAGCTTCCAAGCGTCGCCTTCTGGCGGAGTGCCAACGACCCTCACATCACCGCCGACGTTGACCAACAATCCTTCAGCCCCCGCACCGATCATCTCCGTGGCGACGAGGTCGGCAGCGAGGCCCTTGCCGATCCCGCCAGCATCGAGACGGACGTTCGGCGGAAGTTGCACCATTCCCAACTCGCGGTCGACGTCGATGCCAACGCAGCCCGGCGCGGGTTGGGGCGAACCGAGGTACACGGGGTCCGACATCGTCGCAAACGACGCGCGGTAGCCGAGTTGGCGGATTGCATCATGCACTGTTGGGTCGAACCGACCGGAAGTGGCACGCCACGCTTCGAGCATCGATTCGACTAGCAGCACGGTATCGGTCGAAACGACGCATGGCATTCCATCGGCCGAGTTCAGTCGGGAGATATCGCTCGTAGGAATGAATCGACTCCAACGCCCCTCGAGTGCTTCGAGGCGCTCACGTGCCTGCGCCGCCAATTCTGCAGCGCGAGACCCGACGACGACTACATGTCCGAACGAGCCCATGATCGCGAATCGCAACTCGTGCGTTTCGAGGCCCATCAAGAATCAGCTTCCTGACGTTATCGAGATCGCGTTCAAGGAACTCGAATTACCAGACGTGGCTCCAGAGCTGTTCGAACCGAGCGTTGTTGACGTCGCCGCAGTGGTCTTCGTTATCGATGAAGGCGCAGCGCTGGCCGCCGTCGTCCCCGTCGCGGCGTTCGTCGATGCCGCCGAGGCGACCTTGGCTGCGGTTGCTGCATATTGGTTTTCGGCGATGAACGCTGATCCACCGAGAACGCCAAGGACGGCAACCGTGCTCGCCACAACACGAGACCGCTTATTCCGGAGCCGGCGGGCTTCTCGGCGGGCTTCACTTGCGCTACTGATCGGTCGTTGTCGACCCACTGGATTGATGTCGGGTGTGTTGTTCATGCGTCCATCATCGACGATCAACCTGTGAGCCAATCGAGAGCCCGGTAAGAACTCAGAGAGAACTCTCACCGCGGTAGATCCGCGTAATGACGTCTTCAATTCCCGGTTCCTCGATGGTCAGATCAAGGAGTTCGACCTGCTGCGCAACTCGGGCGACCAAGTCTGCGGCGCTCGTGTGTTCACGATGAAAACGCAGCCATTGCCGTGGACCTTCCACCCGAACGACTTCTGCGCCCTCCACAACGATCGCAGGTGCCGCGACTGCGAGATCCACGACGAGCGTACGAAACGGCTCGAATCGATCCCGCAGTGCGGCGAGCGCACCGTCGTAGATGACCCGACCCTGATCGATGATCAAGAGTCTCGGACACAGATGTTCAATGTCGCCGAGATCGTGCGTTGTGAGCATCACGGTGACGCCACGATCTCGCTGCAACACTCCGAGGAACTCACGAACCTTCGAGCGGCTCACGACGTCAAGACCGATCGTGGGTTCGTCGAGGAACAACACTTTCGGGCGGTGCAACAGCGCCGCCGCGAGTTCGCCGCGCATGCGCTGCCCAAGCGAGAGCTGACGGACCGGCGTCGAAAGAAATTCCTGTAACTCCAGTCGTTCCACGCATTCATCGAGTTGCGCTCGATGCGAGGCAACATCGACTCGATAGAGGTGTCGGAGCAGGTCGAACGAGTCGATCAACGGAAGGTCCCACCAGAGCTGGCTTCGCTGGCCGAACACAACACCGATTTGGCGCGCGAGTTCGACGCGTTGGCGAGATGGGACGAGTCCGGCCACCTTCACAACGCCATCCGACGGGACGAGAATCCCAGTCAGCATCTTGATCGTTGTCGACTTGCCCGCGCCGTTCGGCCCGACGTAGCCAACCATCTCACCTGGCGCAACCGAAAATCCCACGTTGTCGACCGCGTGCACGATCGTACGGTCGCGGCGCAAGGTTCCCGTTTTGCGATACACAACGAATGATTTCTTGAGATCGCGGACCTCGATCATGACCCGCTGCTTCGATACCGTCGCACCGAGAACGTCCACACAACGATCGACAGGCCGACGGCAACGATCGCGACAACGGGACCTACGAGTTGCAGCCACAACGGATCGTCGGTTCTCCCCAGGATGTACTGAGTTGGAAAATACGCAACGAAACCGAGCGGAATCGCGTACGCGAAGATTCTGCGAAGCCATGCGCCGTAGATGCTGACAGGGTAGGAGCTGAATTGATTGCCCCCATACGTGAAAGCGTTCGCAATTTCGCTACTACCGATGAATACGAACTGCACACAAGCTCCCAACACGAAAATGGAGGCAAAGATCGCGCTTCCGGAAATGATCGTCGCAAACGTCAATACAACTTTGGCAAATGTCCAGTGCACGTCGAGCACCACAATCGCGTAGATCAACACAGTGAGAGATTGCAATGCTTTACCGAGACGCCGTAGTGCAAAATCGGATGCCATCACCTGGAGCAATGTTCCGGCCGGACGTACCAAGACTGTGTCGAATTGGCCGAGACGAATCATGTCGCCAAGATTTTCGATATGTCCGATCACTAAATCGCACAGTGAGAATCCGAGCCCAGCAACCCCGTAGAGAAACGCGACCTCATGCAATGTCCAACCACCGAGGCGCGGAAAGTGCTGAAACAACGCAAGGATCACCAAAAAATCGATGAACGTCAGGAAGAATGACCCAATCGCATCGAAGGTCAACGACGTGCGGTACTGCCATTGGGCTCGAATGCGCGCCCGCACAAGGTGCCGGTACAACTCGGCGTTGTGTCGCAGTACGGTCAGCGACCTCCGCGCAGTAATTCGTGTGGTCATCCGCCCTGCACCACCAAGCGACGCTGCGCTATCTGTAGCAACGCGCGCGCGCATAGCAACGTCGCCGCCGCCCACAACGCTTGCACCGCGAGCACTGTCGGAGTTGACCCTTTGCCGAGGAACACGTCGATCGGTGCTTGCAGCGCCTGATACCACGGCAGCACTCGCAACGCCGACGCGATCGCGTGCGGGAAGAACGCGACCGGTACCACCATCCCCGAACACACGCTCATCAGCACGTTGTGAATCATCGAGATTCCACGCCAATCGAGCGTCCAAAACACCAACAGGTTGACGATAAATCGCAAACCGAAACTCACCACGACTGCAAGCATGATGCTGAAGAAGAACCACACCCAACGAAACGCACTCGACGGGAACGCCAACGTATAGAACACAGCGCCGGTGACCAACGGGGCGATGCCTCGTGCGAGCATCTGATACGCGGCGCGACCGCAATCGCGCGCAAGCCACCAACCTAAAAACCCATACGGCCGCGCAAGATCAGTCGCAATGTCGCCAGTTTGCACTCGCAACGCGATGTCGTTCCAGCCCCAAACTGCAACGACCATCAGCAACGACTGCGTCAGCCAGGTGTAGGTGAGGGCTTCGCGCGTTCCGTACCCACCAATTCTGCCACTCGGTGCAGCTCGCAGCGCGGCGATGAGCACCGCAGCACGCAAGAAGCCAAACACCGTATTGGTGAAGAGCCCTGCGACGGTCGCCGCTCGATAGGTCGCATATCGCTGGAACTCGCGACGAGCTAACTCCCAAGCGAACCGCATGGAACCAACGTTACACAAGCCGGATTCACGACGAGCGGAGTTACCGACGATATCGGTAAGGTTGGCGATCATCTCTTCGACGAAGGATCTCCATGCCGCTCTCAGATGGTCCCATCAGTATCAACCCGATGCCAAGCACGATCGCTGGCCCGGGCGTCGCTGCCCAACTTGGTGATCACGTCGCCGCCGTTGGTCAGTCAAAGGCGTTCCTTGTCGTCGATCCAGGCGTTGTGGCAGCTGGTCTCATCGAGCCGATCATCGCAGCCTTGAACGAACGGGGCATCACCAACTCGGTGTTCAGCAACGTCGATCCGAATCCGACAGATCTCAACGTTGCCGCGGGAGTCGCCGCGCTGCAGGCATTTGGTGAAGCCGCCGTTGTGCTGATTGGGGGTGGATCGGCGATGGATTGCGGTAAGTACGTGTCGCTCGCCGCTGCGAACGGAGGAGATGATTCGTTGGGATTCGCGTTTCATGTTGGTATCGACGAGAACGATTTCATCGACTTCGCGACCCTCATGCCTCCGCAACTTCCTGAGCGCGACGGGTACCCCGTCATCGCGATCCCGACCACTTCGGGAACCGCGTCGGAAACAAATGGTGGCGGGCTCATCACCGATACCACTGCGAATCGGAAACTCACCTTTTCTCATCCTTCGCTGACCCCGAAAGTCGTACTTCTCGATCCCACACTGACGCTCGGGCTTCCGCCAGTACCTACCGCTACATGCGGTATGGATGCATTGGTCCACTCCATCGAATGTCTCACATCCTCGGCCGCGACTCCGTACGCCGATGCAGTCGCGTTGGGAGCGATCCGAATGGTTGGTCAGTGGCTTCCCGTCGTGATCGACGACCCTGCCAACCTCGAAGGCAGAGCGCAGATGCAGCTTGCGTCGCACATGGCAGGCCGGGCATTTTCATCGGGACCCTTGCTCGGTCTCGTGCACGCGATGGGTCATCCCCTCAGCGCGCGGCTGCATCAAGCGCACGGTCAAACTCTTGCCACGATGCTTCCCCACGTGATGCGGTTCAATATGGAGGTCAGCGCAGCGAAGTACGCACAACTTGCCATTGCCTTAGGTGCCGGCGACAGCAAAGCCAGCGATGCCGACAATGGCGCCGCGGCCATTGATGCCGTGATTGCGCTTTCACAGCGGGTAGGAACGAACAAGCTGTTAAGTGAACTCGGCGCTTCGTCAGACGACGTTCCCGGCCTCGTTCAAGATTGCCTCAGCGACCTCATCATCTTGACAACGCCGCGTTACCCAACGCGCGATCAAGTTCGCGAGTTGTATTTCGCCGCGCTGTGATCTGTCACGACGAAAACAGCGAAGCGTCTTCTACGATCGAATTGCCGCCGTCGATCACGAACGTCTGCCCGGTGATGTAACTGGCATCCAGCGTGCTGAGGTAAGCGACGAGCGACCCGACTTCATCTGGTGTGCCAGGACGGCCAAGGGGTGTGCGGGTTGCCGCAGCTCGTTCCGATTCGGTCATCGATCCGGTGGCAATCCATCCTGGCGCGATTGCATTCACTGAGATTCCGCTTCGCGCCGTTTCTAACGCGAGCGAGCGCGTGAAACCGACCATCGCCGCTTTCGCCGCGCTGTAGATCGACTGGTTCGGCATCGCAACAATCGCGCCCGTCGTGGACGCAATGTTGATGATCCGACCCCAACCCGCTGCTTGGAGATACGGAAGGACGGCGCGACTCATCAAAAATGCACTCGTGATGTTGCGCGCTATCCCAGCGTTCCAGTCGTCGAGGGTCACTGCTCCGATTGCGCGATTGACATCAACACCTGCCGACAACGATGTCATCCCTGCGTTGTTGACCAGCACTGCAATTTCACCCAGTGCAGCAGCAACAGCCACAACGCGATCCGCCCCCGCTTCGATCGTAAGATCGGCAACGACACCGCGCACGCTTGCGTCGCCGGCACGTAACTCCGAGGCTCGCTGCTCGATTCGATCTGTGGTTGCCGCGACCACGAGAGCGAACCCTGCGTCGCGCAGGACGCGTGCGCTCGCGAAGCCGATGCCTGTTGGCGATCCTGCACCGGTCACGATCGCGACGCGACGCCGTTGACTCATTGTTCGAACCTAGCCGCCAGCGCGAACGCCAAACTCTTACGAAGTGGCGTCGTTCAACACTGCGGCCATCGTGATTTCAGCGATTCGGTGAATTCTTGGGTTGTCGGCTGAGTTCGCCAGACATGCCGTCGAATGCATCAGTGCCCAGCCACGAGCGCGCGCCCAGAGATCATCGTCGTCGTTGCCGTACGCAGCGCGAAATGTTGATCGGAGCGTGCCGTCGAAGAGCATCCAGGCACTTGCAAGATCTGTTGCAGGATCACCGCCGGCAATATCGCCAAAGTCGACAACCGCAACGATATTGCCGTCGCGCGTGATGAGATTCGCGGGGTGCAGATCGCCGTGTATCCATACCGGCGCGTTTCCCCAATATGGCACATCGACCGCACGTTCCCGACAGCGCATCGCAGCGGGAGCGTCGAGCCCAGCGCCGGCGCCGAGGCCGGCGATCCATCGCACAACGTCGTCATGGCGATCGCGTAACGGCACGCCGCGGTATCGGTTGTGCGGCGCGTCGGGCGGCGATGGGAAATGGAGGGCCCGGAGAAATTCAGCAAGATCGCGGGCCACGGCAGCACCATCGAATGCGCATTCAGCAGCAGTTACTCCGTCATGGAACGGCACGACGCTCCATGACCACGGGTATATCTCGGCGGCGACGCCTCTGCGTACCGGGACAGGAATCGCGATCGGCAGCCGTGACGCGAGTGTTGGCAACCATCGCTGTTCATTCTCCACCAGCGCGGCGCCGAGTTGGCGTCGCGGCAACCGAACCAACAGGTCGTCGCCGAGCCGAAACATCGCGTTGTCCCAACCTTGCGACAGCGGACGCAAGGGAAGGTCGCTGAGGTCGGGGTGTTGCAACTGCAACAGCATCCGCACAAGTGCGACATCGATCTCAACTTCGGCTTCCGGCATGTTGGCCATCGCCATGGAGCGTAGTAACCCGGTGGAAGCTACGGATTCAAGAAACCGTACTTCGCAACAAACTCGCTTGTGTGCGCAACCACGAAGGCGTCCCATGCCTTCGCCAGAGCTTCGTTCTTACTGCCGCGCACCACGCCGATCGGTAGGCTCGTAGTCGCGTTGACCGCATCTGGAATCGCTACAGAATCGACTCTCTTCGACGTTTTCACGTCACTCACATAGACAATCGCCGCATCTGCTTCTCCAAGTTCAACCTTGGCGAGCGCAGCCTTGACCGTGGGTTCGTACGACTTCGGCGTGAGCTTCACGTTGGCCTTACGCAGCACTTGGGCAGCGAGACGCCCGCACGGCACCGCAACGTCGCACAACAGCACCGACAAACCAGGTGTTGTGAGATCGGCGAGAGCCGCGAGGTGTTTGGGATTGCCGTGCGCCACGGCGATGGCAAGTTTGTTTTTCGCGAACACCAACGCGGTGCCGGAAAGCTTTCCTGCTTGCGCCAACTTTTCCATATTGGTCATATCAGCAGACGCAAACACGTCGGCGGGGGCGCCCTGCTGTATCTGTGTTACAAGGTCGGACGACGCCGCGAAATTGAATTTGATATTCGCGTGAGGGTACGCCGCAATAAATTCGTCGCGAAGGGCAGTGAAACTTTTCGTGAGCGACGACGCACCGAACACGGTGAGAGTCCCCGACATCTGCGTCGAGCCGCCTTTCGCCGCTGGGTTCGAATCCGATGAGCACGAGGCAACGCCGAGCGTCGCAATCAGGAGAACGCTGCAAATGCTGATACGGCGAAATTGGCGCGCCATGGTGATGAACATCCTTCGGCTGGAAACGAGTCGCTTCAATCTACGGGACGTCGTACCTGTAGTCAACAATTGACTACGTTGCTCCGGCTCGCCGCAATGACTCATCGATGAATCGCTGGACTGCCAAGGACGACTCGTACCGCCAGCGGTCGACGTGATCGGCCGCTGCGTCAGTGCCCGCTTCGGTCAGCGTGGCCCAACGCCGCTCGAAATGGCTTCGCTGGGAGCCCAGGAGCGTCGCCGTTGACAGACCGGCACGTTCACACAACGCCATTTTCAACAACAGTTCGGTCCGCACATCGCGCAGGTGTTCCACGGGAGTAACGAACCACTGGGACACTGCGCGGCGTCCCGATGGAGTCACTGCCAACAACTGCCGCTTCGGCCCTGCGCCGGGCACCTGTTGCTTGCGGCCGACAAGTCGGAGCGCGACAAGGTCGTCGATCGCGCGGTAGGTCAGCGGACGACTCAGCGACCAGACGCGCCCAATCGCACCGTCAGGTGCAAGCTGTCGGGCGATGGCCCAACCATGCTGCGGCTGTTCCGCAATGAGCGCCAGGCACGCGGCCTGCGCCAACGACAACGGCACCGCGACTGGCCCCATCGCGTCAGTCACGCACATCCCGAAGCCAGCGCGCCGTCATTTGAGCGTTGGCTGGATCAGCGCTGCGAGCGGTGTCTTCGAAACCATCCCGAGGAGGCGCAGGATGAGCGGACGCAGCAGCGGGACCACGATCGCTACGGTCGCGGCACCCAGAGCGAGGCCAGCAACGACATCGCCCGGGTAATGGGTACCGACATATACCCGCGAAAACGACATGACTAGCGCGAAGCACGCGCTGGCGATTCCGAGGCGCCGCGACACCAGGAAGAGGCCCATCGTGCACGCACCTGCGACGGTGGCATGGTCGGATGGAAACGAGAAGTCGCTCGTGCGGTCGATGAGGAGATGCATGTTGGCGTGTGTCGCAAACGGCCGCGCGCGATCGACCGCACCACCGATGATCTGAGCGAGCCCAAGCCCGACGAACACGCCGATGACACCACAGATCAGCGAGGCAAGCGCACGCCGATCAGCGTCGCGACGAACGAGGTACCAACCTCCCGCCAACAACACACCAAACATGACGATTCCGTACTTCGAGAAATCGATGAAGAACCAGTGCGCCCAATGCGTGCGATCAGCGAGGTGGTTGATCTGGCGGAACAGCGAGTAATCCACAAGGCATTCTCGCGCGCTGAGCTGGATCTGCCGGACAGCGCGACCGGGAAGCTGCCGTGACGCACACCCAAAATCCGCGGGCGACGCCCTTAGCAGCGCGGGCATAACGTGTGCGGAACAAGCAATCTGTGCGGCTGAGTGGCCGCCCTCCCCCACTTGGTAGATCGCGAGCGGTCGTGGTGATTGAGTTGACGAATACGACGTTCGCGCAGGGGACTGCCGGCGTGCTGTCGGCGTTGGAAGCCGACGGTGCAGTGATCGTTCGCGATTTCGTCGCTCCGGATGTCTTGCGCGAGTTTCGGAGCGACATGCAAATGGCTGCGCGCGACCGCAACGTTGGGACCGCAGCGCCCTACCCGAAAATCGCAGATTTTTGGGGTGAGCGCACAATGCGTTTCACGCGCCTGGCGAGTCGAAGCAAGGCATTTTTCGACATCCTCGGCCATTCCGGATTCTTGGAGATCGCCGACGAGTTGCTCCTGGCGAATTGCAAGAGCTACTGGATGAATACGGGCCAGATGATGATCTTGGCTCCGGGCCAAGGAGAACAAGAACTGCATCGTGATTCGGAGAACTGGTGGGCCGTGACAAGTCCGCACGGCATGGAACTCACGATCAGTTGCATGTTCGCGATCGAAGACTTCACCGTCGAGAACGGCGCGACACGAGTCGTGCCGGGAAGTCACCGTTGGGACGACTACGAGCGCGAAGCGACACCCGACGAAATCACACAGGCCGTGATGCCCGCTGGGAGCGGGATGCTCTACACCGGTCGGGTCCTGCAT
>JBBRPC010000109.1:0-11620 GCA_038228615.1 Acidimicrobiia bacterium
ATCGAACTCTTGTGCCAACTCGGAGATGCAGTTCCGGTGCCGGTGATTGCAAGCGGTGGCGTGGGAACGCTCGATCACCTCAGAGCTGGCATCGTGGACGGACACGCCCAGGCCGTGCTCGCCGCGGCGATTTTTCATTTTGGCCGGCACACAATTGCCGAGGCGAAGAGCTACCTCGAAGATTGCGGTGTCATCATCCGTCCGTTGCCGTGAGATGCCAAGGCTGCGATCAACTCGCCGGCCGCGGGGCGACACGATCGAGGAACGCAGCGACGTGCGCTAGCAACGGTTCGGTTTTGGCCACGAAGAAGTGATTCGCTCCGGCGACCGATGCCACGCTGAGATTGCGCCACGCCGATGTGCGGTCACGAATCCACTGCGGATCGCGGAACTCATCCTTGGCCGCTAACACGAACTGCTTCTCGCGAGAATCCGTTGCAAGGATTTCGGGGTTGCCGAAACGAAGCGGCGGAGCGATCGCGCAATACGCGTCGATCAGCGGCGAAGAGCTCGACAGTGCGAGATCTGCCCCGAACGAAAAGCCCATCAGCACGAGTGGCACTGCTGGGTCGATGTTCGCCCGATGCGCCACAACGGCAGCATCGACATCAAGTTGCTCGTCGTTGCCGTTGTCGAACGATCCTTGCGAATGTTCGACTCCTCGAAAGTTGAAACGCAGCGTATCGATACCGAGTTCGCTCGATGCGCCGAACAGCGGAGAAACCACGACGGCACGCATTGAGCCACCATGCGCGGGATGTGGATGACAGAGCACCACACCAGCGCGCAGCGTTGTCGATGGCGCCGGCGCAGACCGTTCGCACTCCAAGATCACCCCGTCGGCCGTCTGCAATGTCGAAGTCGCGGCCATGCTCCCGAGACTAATAACTTGAGTCGATCGCCAAGCGCAGTAGGTTCGCAACGATGGTGAGTCGGTTCGCGAACGACACAGCGGTCACTCCTCTTGGGGTCACTCCTCTTGGGGCCGGTCGGTACGGTGCGACGATCGATCGTGGTTGGTGGATTGTCCGTGGCCCAAATGGGGGATACGTTGCCGCAATTGTCTTGCGAGCAATGCAGGAGTCGGTCGCGGATGCCTCCAGGCACGCTCGCTCGCTCACGGTGCACTTCACTGCACCGCCGGTGGAAGGTCCCGCCGAAGTACACACGACCGTTGAGCGACAAGGCCGCTCGGTCACAACGATTTCGGCGCGCCTCGTGCAGGCCGGCCGTACGTGCGCGTTGGCGGTCGGGGCGTTCTCGGATGCCTGGCCAGGGCCTGAGGTACACGATCGATCGCGGCCACAGGCGCCGCCGCCAGAGGAATGTGTACCCAATCAACGGGTAACGCCCGCTGAGCAGATCAACGGCGAATCCGTGCCAGGTTTCAACCCGCCGGCGCTCCTCGAACGCTACGACATGCTCTGGGCGTTTGGAACACCACCTGGCGCGCCTGGCAATGAGGCGCTCGCCGGCGGATGGATTCGTTTCGCTGATGCGCAACTCGTCGATGCGTGCGCCGCGGCGGCGATCGCCGATGCGTGGCTACCACCGATTTTTAGTCGGGTGGCACAACCCATGGTGGTCCCAACGATTGATCTGACTGTGCATTTCCGTTCACAGCTGCCGCTGGCCGATTCGGCGAGCGATGACTGGGTGCTCTGTATGTTTCGAACGACCGTTGTGCAGGAAGGGTTCCTCGAAGAGGACGGCGAGATTTGGAGCCGCGATGGTCGTCTGATCGCTCAGTCGCGCCAACTCGCCGTCGCTATGCCGTTCACGCCGTAGTCGAGGCATACCAGGCGAGTCACTGCTGATCCGCGACGTGCGACCCTTCGCTGGTAGTCAGAATCCATGCCAGCGTGAACGCCTCGTCGTGCCATCTGTCGTATCGACCTGAAGGCCCGCCGTGCCCGGCCCCCATTTCCATTTTCAACAAGATGTCGGTGTCGGGCGAGATCGCGCGCATCTTCGCAACGTATTTGGCAGGTTCCCAATATTGCACACGAGGGTCGTTCAGCCCACCCGTTATCAGCAGTCGGGGATACCGTTGTGAGTCGCGAAGATTGTCGTACGGTGAGTACTCCAACATGGCCGCGTAGTCGCTCTCGTTGTCTGGGTTACCCCACTCGTCCCACTCTCCGACGGTGAGAGGTATCGACGCATCCGACATTGTCGTCAATACGTCGACAAAGGGCACCTCAGCCACAATTCCCTGCCAAAGATCAGGGCGCAGATTCGCGATCGCACCCATGAGCAGTCCTCCCGCACTTGCACCCCTCGCGATGATCCGATTCGCGTCCGCATGGTTCGCGCTGATGAGGTGTTCGGCACAGGCGATGAAATCTGTGAAGGTGTTCATTTTCGAGAGGAGCTTCCCATCCTCGTACCAACCCCTGCCCATTTCACCTCCGCCGCGAGGATGAGCGATGGCATACACCCAGCCGCGATCAAGGAGTGGAAGAACATCGCGATCGAAGGTGGGGTCGACTGAGGATTCGTAGCTTCCGTAGCCGTAGAGGTGGAGCGGAGCAGTGCCATCGAGAGGAGTTGATCGATGGTGCACAACGGAAATCGGAACTTGCACTCCGTCGGGAGCCGTCGCCCACGCGCGGCTCGTGATGTATTGGTCTTGTTGGTAGAGCGGAACAGGCTGCTGCTTGACAAGGGAGCTCGTCTGACTTGCCACTTCGTAGTCGAATGTCGCCCGCGGTTGAATCAACGATGAGTATTCGTAGCGAATCGTGGCGACGTCGAACTCCCGTGTGCCTCCTGGCCACACCGTATACACGGGGTCGGGAAGTGCAATTGTATGAAACTCGCCGGTGCGATTGTCGCGAACTCGCAATCGTTCCAGGCCATTCGTCCGTTCGTAGAACAACAAAAAGGCTGCAAAAGCACTCACGTGTGCGACCCGAACGTCGGGGTCGTGCGCGACGAGCAACGACCAACGAGATTTTGGTCCTGGATCGGTGGGTGCTACATAGACTTCGAAATTTGTGCAGTTGTTGCCGTTGGTCCAAATCACGAACCGGTCGCCTTGGTGATCGACGTGATACTCGACGCCCTCCTCACGCGAGGCGATGCACTTCAGCGGTGCGGTGCATGCCGCCGCTGCGACAAAATGCACCTCGCTTGTGACCCGCGAATCGGTCCCGATAAAAATGTACGCGTCGCTTCGGCTGCTCCGCACCCACACGTCGAAGCGTTCGTCTGGCTCTTCGAACACACAGACGTCGTCGTGTTGGGTCGCACCAAGCTCGTGTCGCCATACCTGGAATGGGCGCATTGCAGCATCGGGTTTCGTGTAGAACAGAAACTTGCTATCGCTCGACCAAGCGAGTGAGTAGTACAGGCCTTCGAGGGTGTCTGTGAGGTCGAGACCTGTATCGAGATTGCGAATGCGCAAGAGGTACAGCTCTGCGCCGGACGTATCGACGCTGTAGGCGATGAGTCGATGTGACGGGTCGACGGCAAAGTCACCGACTGCGAAATAGTCGTGACCTTGGGCCAGCTCGTTTTCGTCGAGCAGAAGTTGTGTGGTGCCGCCACCGCGAGGGGCGCGTTCGTGGAGCGCGTACTGCTGATCCACAATCGTGCGCGTTGAGTATTGCCACGGGCCCCATGACACGGGTGGTGAAGCGTCGTCTTCTTGGACGTGGCTCTTCAATTCTTCGAACAGCGTTGTTTGAAGTTCGATGGTGTGCGCCATCGACTTCGCCGTGAATTCGTTTTCGTCCGCGAGGTAGGCGCGTACGCTCGGATTGTCGCGCTCGCGTAGCCAATACCAATCGTCGATTCGGTCGTGACCGTGGGCAGAAAGTGTGGTGGGGCGACGCTCGGCGCGCGGTGGTTCTGGTGATTGCTCTGGCGACGACATGTCTGAGTCTCGCGCGCGTTCGGAGCGGAGATTTTCAATTCGCTCCCTGTTGGGGATATCGCTCCCGGTACGATGGATGGCGTGACGCAGACTCCTACGATTACTCCTATTTCTTTTTCCGAAGCGGAACTCGATGCGGTGAGCTACGACCGCGATGGGCTTGTCCCGGCGATCGTGCAAGAAGTTGACAGCGGCGTGATCTTGATGATGGCGTGGTTGAATCGGGATGCATTGGAACGGTCACTTTCCACTGGCCGCACGTGGTTCTGGAGCCGGAGCCGCCAGGAGTACTGGTGTAAGGGCGAAACCTCGGGTGACCGCCAATACATTCGGCGTGCATCGTACGACTGCGATATGGACGTGATCTTGTTCGTTGTCGAACAAACGGGTTCCGGTGCATGTCATACGGGCCAACACAGTTGTTTCTTTCGCGAGTTCGGGGGCGGCGAAGCGCCTGGCCGCGTATGAACGCTCGCACGGCGCGTCCAGAGCTGTCTGAATTCCTGAGTCTCGCTCGCGACTACACCGTGGTTCCGGTATGGCGTGAGGTGCTTGCCGATTTCGAGACCCCGCTGTCGGCATTCGTCAAGCTCGTCGGCGACGACGATGGCTTTTTGCTCGAGTCGGTCGAACACGCGCAGCAGTGGGGCCGCTATTCGTTTCTTGGGTGGAATCCAGTTTCGACGTTGACGGTTCGCGGCCGAAACGTTGCGACTTCCGGGCAAACGCTCGACGGAGTTCCACTCGATAACGGCGCGTTGGGTGCGCTCGAAGCCATGGCGGCGAAATACCGAGCACCCACGCTCGCGGGATTGCCACCGTTCCATGGGGGGATCGTTGGCTACCTGGGTTACGACATTGTCAGGGAGATCGAGCGACTGCACGATGTACCACCCGACGACAACGATTTTGCAGATGCCGTGCTGTTCTTAACGGCGAGCGTCGCCGCTTTCGATCACTTTGGTCAACGGTTGTTCCTGATCGAGAACGTCTACATCGACCCCGAGGGGACGACAGAGACCATCGAGGCGGCCTACCAGGTCGCGATCGGGCGACTCGATGAACAGGCGAAGCGCCTCAGCGTGGCAACGAGCACGAGTACACCCGTCGAACCACCCGAACGCGACGACGCCGTCGCGGCGTTTACGCGTCGCACATCGGTCGACGAATACGCGCGTGGCGTCGAAGCTGCGAAGGAGCACATACTCGACGGCGATATCTTCCAGGTGGTACTTGCGCAGCGATTCGATCTCGATGAACCATGTGATCCGTTCGGTTTGTACCGCGTGCTTCGAGTTGTGAACCCTTCTCCGTATATGTACTTCGTTCGAACCGGCGCGACGACGATCGTCGGGAGTTCTCCCGAGGCGCTCGTACAAGTTCGCGACGGGCGAGTGATCAGCCGTCCAATTGCCGGAACTCGCAAACGGGGCCGCGATGATGAACACGACAAGCGCCTTGCTGCGGAATTGACCGAACACCCGAAGGAGCGGGCGGAACACGTCATGTTGGTCGATCTTGCGCGCAACGACCTGGGGCGCGTTGTGAGATTCGGAAGTGAGCAGGTCGACGAGATGATGACATTGGAAAAATATTCACACGTCATGCACATGACGAGTCAGATCTCCGGTGAACTCCGCGAAGACAGAAATGCCATCGACGTCCTCCGCGCGACATTTCCAGCCGGCACGGTGAGTGGCGCGCCGAAAGTGCGTGCGATGCAGATTATCGACGACCTCGAACCGGTGAAACGTGGCCCGTACGCTGGCGTGGTGGGATACGTCGACTTCTCTGGGAATCTTGACACGGCGATCGCGATCCGATCCATGGTGTTCGACGGCACACGTGCGTCGGTGACGGCCGGGGCTGGAATCGTTGCGGATTCGGATCCCGCCGACGAAGATCTGGAATGTAACAACAAGGCTCGAGCGTTGCTCAATGCAGCTGCCGCAGCGCAGGCCCTCTTCCCGGTGCAACGATGACGCATATTCCGAACAGCAACATTCCAGCATCGCAGCGAAACGATCAGCGGCATGCCGATCTCGATATCTTCGGATCCGGTGCGGCGTTACTCAGCCGACCAGATCACGATGTCGTGACCGTCAGCGGGACCGACGCACGATCGTTTCTGCAAAGTCTCGTTTCGCAAGATCTCGCAGCAATGGTCCCGCTCGAGGAGCGGCAATCGTTGCTGCTGCAGCCTCAGGGCAAGCTAGTCGCGGCCTTCCGGATCACAATGCTGCACGAGGAACAATGGCTGCTCGACTGCGACCCTGGAGTAGGCGCTGCGTTGTACGAGGGTTTGGCGCGATTCAAAATCCGCGTGAAAGTGGATCTTCAGCGGCGCGACGACCTCGCAACGGTAACTCTTCGAGGCCCGTCGGCGCATCGTGTCGCTGTGCTGGCATCGACGCGAGGCGCGGTTGCGTCGAGGGTCGACGAGACGGCATGGTCAGAGCTTCCCGCTCAGGCTGTTGGCTCGCTTGAGACCGGCGTCTGGCTCCACGCTGACTGGCCGAATATTGCAGGTTGCGACTGGATCGGGCCGCGAGGTCTGCTGGCTGAGGTGTTGACGGCGCTGATCGAAGCTGGTGGTGTCGTCGTCGCGAACGAAGCATTCGAAACCATGCGGGTCGAACAAGGTGTGCTCGTGCAAGGCTGCGACATCGGCGATGCGACCATTGCACAAGAGGCGGAGCTGGAACACGATTCGGTGAGCTTCACGAAGGGTTGTTTCGTCGGTCAGGAACTTGTGTGTCGAATCGACAGTCGTGGACACGTCAATCGCTTTGTCCGCCGTCTGCGACTGAGCGACCAAAGTGTCGCGGTCGGTGCGAGCGTCGACGTCAATGCCAAGACGGTAGGCACCGTGACGAGTGTCGCGCCATGGTCGCCGTGGGCAATCGCGACGCTCCGTCGAGAGGTGGAGGTCGGTGATCAGGTTTCGATCGGGGCAACGACTGCAGTCGTAGAGCAACGTCAACCGCACGCAAGCGGGGTATTCAAGATCTAGTTGGATTTCTGCCGACAACCAATGACGCATGGCGCGCGTGCAGCGCCAGGTGCAATGGCGAGACGCAATGGCCATCTCCACCGGCCACATCCAACGGGGGTATCAAGTGCGGCGAAGTATGACAGCGGCTGTGGTGGTCGCACTCGTCGGTGCGGTTGTCGCCGGGCTTGGCGCAACGATTGCCACGCCGATGGCTGCACGGGCCGCGTTAGGTGCCAGATCGGATTTCAACTGCGACGGGTTTTCTGATCTCGCGGTTGGCGTACCTGGAAAAGCAGCTGGGGTCGGCGCCGTCGAGGTGTTCTTCGGATCCGATGCTGGCCTCGCTCCAAATGCAACTGTGCTCAGTATCGGTACCGCTGGAGCAACCGGGTTACCGACTGCGGGGGATCGGTTTGGCGCGGCGATCAGCGTCGGGCATTTCGATGGAGACACCTGCGACGATCTGGCCGTTGGTGCACCTGGGGTCGACATCGGTGCTGTGTCCGATGCCGGAGCCGTCTACATCTTCTTCGGGTCTGGCGCCGGGTTCGCTGCGAATCGAACCGCCCGAATTACGCGCGGTTCAAAGGGGGTTCCGTCGGCGAATCAGGCTGGCGCGCAGTTCGGCAGCGTGCTCGCGTCGGGCGATAGCAACGGCGACTTCATCGACGATCTCGCCATCGGCGCTCCTCTCGACGACGGCTCGACCACGACGAATTCCGGCTCGGTGACGGTGATCTCGGCGCCAGGAACGGTCGGCGGCGGTTCCTACAACGCGCAGTGGTTTCGTCCTGGATTGAACGGGATGGTGGGACTGCAAGAGACGAACGCTTTCTTCGGCGCGGCGTTGAGCTTCGGCAATTTTGCGGTCGCAGACGTGAGCGATTTTTCCGAAGAGCTTGCGATCGGGGCGCCCGGAACGAATGCAGACGGATGGATGGATTCCGGGGCGGTATACGTACTCCGCAATGGCGTCTCGGGTCTGATCACTGCAAACTCGGCGATCTTGACCCAAAATTCGCCGGGGGTTCCAGGGTCGAGCGAAAAAGGTGACGGCTTCGGATTTTCCCTCACGAGCGCCAAATTGCTTGGCAACGACGTGCACGACGACCTGGCGATCGGTGCGCCAGCAGAGGATGTCGGCACGATCAGCGATGCAGGGGTTGTCACGGTGCTTGGCGGCTCGCCAAACGGTCTTGCGGATATCGCAGCCCCGGCGCCGATCGTGCTGTACCAAGGTGCCGCCGGGGTTCCGGATCGACCTGAGGCAGGCGATCGGTTCGGTCAGGCACTCGACGCCGCAAACTTTTCGAGCAATGCCGCCGACGTAGACCTTGCCATATCGGCATCGAGCGAGGACGCTGGTTCCGGTGTGAGGTTGGTCGCTGATGTGGGGACAGTCGACGTCGTGCGCAGCGTCAACGGCAACCTCTCGTCGGTCGGGGCGCAGTCGCTCACGCAGAGTTTTGCTGGTGTCCCGGGTGCGTCGGAAGCTGGTGACAACTTCGGGCTGTTTCTCGCGGCGGGCGACTTTCACGGAACTGGGTCGAATGATCTCGCCGTTGGTGTGCCCTACGAGGACGTTGGACCCCTGGTCAACGCTGGCGCGGTGACGGTGCTCGACAGCGACGGCACGCGGTTGAATCCGTCAGCATCGGGAGCAGCCGTGATCACACTGGATTCGCCGGGCGTGCCTGGCGCGTCGCAACCCCACGACGGTTTCGGAATTTTGTAGCGACGGTGTCCAACCTTCATGCTGGGATGTTTGGCTCAGTTGTATCGCCACGGCGAATCACGAGCTCGAAGGCTGTGCCATGCTCGCTCGACTCGCGAAGGCGGCAATGCCCGCCCATCGCGGTTGCAAGCTCATTGACAATTGCCAAACCCAAACCAGTCCCGACGGCCCGTCCAGGTGTGCCCCGCGTCGTATAGAGGCGTTCGAACACGCGGTGTTGCGCGGCAACGGGGATGCCAAGTCCATCGTCGTGTATCACGATCGCGATCTCGTCGTCGGTCGCAGATAACTCGACGGAGACTCGAACGTGGGCAAACTTCAGCGCGTTCTCAATGAGGTTGGCGACAGCTTGACTCAACCGCTCCGGATCAAGGTCGCTGGCGAGCGTACGACGATCGCCCGGCGCGAACTCGATTGTGATGCCTGCCGCTTCCGCCTGCAGTCGAAAGCCGTCGGTGGTCGTGCGCACAACCTCAATCGCGTCGCAGGGCCGCGGCCGCAATGAAAATTCTCTGCTCTCCAACCTCGACAAGTCGAGGAGGTCTCGAACGAGCCGTTCAAGTCGTTGTGCCTCGGTTCGGATCACGTTGGCAGCGCGGGCGCGGGTGGGCGGGTCTGCATCATCGAGCGTGCCGTCTGCGAGCGCCTCCGAATAGCCGCGGATCGAGGTCAGTGGGGTGCGTAAATCATGGCTTACAGCTTGGAGGAACATGCGTTCAGCGTTGCGGGCCGCGTCGAGGTCGTGGGCCATTTGATTCAGCGTGTTGGCGACATCGGCGAGCTCGCGGTCTGTGGTGCGGTCGACGACAATGCGTGCGGAAAGATTGCCGCCAGCAATCGCTTGTGCCGTCGACTCAATCGCGAGCAGTGGTCGTGTGAGTCGGCGACTTAACCAGACCGACACGAGCACACAGAACATCAAAGCGACGGCGGCAGAGAAGAGAAACGCCAACGTCGTTCGACGAACCCCCGCCGTGTCGACGGTTTCGCTGAGGACGACGATTGCTTGACCGGTTCCGAGTCCGTCAATATGAAGCTGAGTGGCCAGATATACCGCGTCGCGCTGACGCAATGTGCTCGTCGCGTTGTTCGCGACCTCGGCGAGTCGGAGATCTGTTGCAGAAACGCCAGCGGGGAGCGATACGAGAAGACGCGCGTCCGGGTCGTTCCCAACAAGGATGCGACCACGCGGTGTCGAATTCAGTTCGTCATAGCTGAGCACTGCACCGTTGCGGTAGATCAAGATACGCGCGTCGGAAACCTGTACGGTCGCGCGCAGTTCATTCAGAAAGAGGCGCACGCCGAGACCTTTCAACGTCGCTGCAGCTCGCGTCGCTCGGCGCGTCCCCAACGCGGTCGGAGTGGCATCGCCTTGTCGCGGCAACAAGTCCTGGAGCTTGGTCAGGTTCGCTTGGATATTCGACGCCTTGTGTTGGACATCGCTCACTGCAGCATGCTGAGCGCCTCGACGGACAAACACGACCGTTGCCGTGCCGGCGACGAGCAACGATCCGGCAGCGATAGCGATGAAGCTAATGAGAAGTCGATGTTGCAAGGAACGCGGGCCACGCGTGTTCGTCATCGGCGATGCTCGAGTCGGTACCCGACGCCGCGCACGGTGGCGATCTCTACCGCTCCGTCCACTTTCTTGCGAACCTGCGCTATATGCACATCAACAGTTCGTGGATCGCCGAACCAGTCGAAGCCCCACACACCGTCGAGGAGCTGCTGGCGAGACAATGCCCGGCCGGGTCGTTCGGCGAGGAACTGCAACAACTCAAATTCCTTCGTCGTGAACGGCACGGCGACATCGCGAATGCGCACCTCTCTTCGGCCCATATCGACGGCGACCTCACCGACATGGCGGACCTCGGCGTTGCCCACTGAGCCCTGTCCGTCGACGCGACGCAACACGGCCTTGACTCGGGCGACAAGTTCGGCTGGCGAGAACGGTTTGGTGAGGTAGTCGTCTGCGCCGAGTTCGAGTCCGAGGACGCGGTCGACTTCGCTATCGCGGGCAGTCAAAAAGATCACCGCGATTTGCGAATGTTGGCGAAGTCGTCGGCACACCTCCAGCCCATCGAAGTCGGGGAGTCCGACGTCGAGAATGACTAACCGTGGTCGTTCTCGTTGCACGGCGGCGAGTGCAGCTTCGCCGCAATCTGCTTTGAGTACGCGAAAGCCTTCACGGGCGATATAGAGCTCCACCAGGTCGGCGATCGCTGGTTCGTCGTCGACGATGAGACTGGTGCCGCGTTCCATATATATCCATCGTCGCAAACGTTGAGCTTCGAAGAGGTGATGGTCGCGTGAGGAGTGTGTAAAGAATCCTTCGTGAGGATGACTCGGGCCGCCGGTAGCCTCGCCAGGATGGGCATTTTGGACGAGATCCTTGCCACGAAGCGTGATGAGGTCACGGTATTGCGGCATCCACATACCCGCAATCTGTTGCGGCGCCACGCGCTCGAAGCCGGGTCCACTCGAGATTTCGCAGGCGGCCTTCGCCGTGCCGACGGGAGCCTCGCGGTCATCGGTGAGATCAAACGGCGTTCTCCGAGCAAGGGAGAACTCGCTGCGGATCTCGATCCTGTGGCGATGGCACAACAATACGCCGATGGTGGAGCGAGCGCGCTGAGTGTTCTGACCGATGCGCACTACTTCGGCGGTACCATCGCCGACCTCGAAGTTGCACGTGCAACGGTTGCGTTACCAGCCCTGCGCAAAGATTTCGTTGTCGACGAGATTCAGGTGTACGAAACGCGCGCCGTCGGGGCCGATGCGGCATTGCTCATCGTTGCTGCGCTCGATGACGTCACGCTGCGCGACCTGCACGACCTTGCGACCGAACTCGGGCTTGCAGTGCTCGTTGAGTCTCACGATGAACGTGAGGTTGAGCGCGCGTTGCAGGTCGGAGCTCGAATTATCGGTGTCAATAGCCGAAGCCTCCAAACGTTCGCTGAGGACCTCGGTGTCGCAGAGCGATTGCGAGCCATGATTCCAGCTGATGTGA
>JBBRPC010000110.1:0-11426 GCA_038228615.1 Acidimicrobiia bacterium
GTACCACGCAGTCGATCGCGAACTACCGGGCCGCACGACCGATTGCTACACAACTTGACCACACCGCAGATCTTCCATATGGCAAGTTCCTCTCGTGGCGTGACCAGGTGAAGCTTGAACCTCCGCGTCGTCCCGAGCCTGGTCGGATCTCTGCGTCGATATCGGCGAGGACCCACGATTACAAGTACGGATTTGTTGGTTCTCAGGACGCTTCGAGTGGCGCAGCACATCTGCCCCCTCAGCGCGTCTCGCGTGAAGGTGGAGCCATCGATGAGATGTCGCCTCTTCCGATGAGCGACGTCGTCGGAACGATTGCGACATTTACAATCGACAGAATTGCGTACTCGCCGTCGCCACCGATCGCGTTCGCAGTAGTCGACTTCGACAACGGCGCGCGGTTACCCGTCGAGCTCTGCGATCTCGATACGTCGGTGGTGGCGATGGGCGATCGTGTGGAAATGACATTTCGGCGTCTCTTCACGGCCGATGGAATTCATAACTATTTCTGGAAAGCCCGGCCGCTACGCGGCTAAGGAGTGCAGCATGGGTTCACATGGCATCAAAGACAGGGTTGCGATCATCTCGATGGGATGCACCCCGTTCGGCGAGCATTGGAGCAAAGGCGCCGACGACTTGATGATCGAGTCGACGAATGAAGCGTTTTCAAACGTCGGCCTCACCAAAGACGACATTGATGCATTCTGGCTCGGCACCGCGATGTCGGGAATGAGTGGACTCACCCTGTCGCGCCCGCTGCAGCTTGTCGGCAAACCCGTGACGCACGTGATCAATCATTGTGCGACGGGATCCGAAGCGCTTCGCAATGCAGCGTACGCTGTGGCGAGTGGCGCGTACGACGTCGCGATGGCGGTAGGCGTCGAAAAGGTCAAGGATTCTGGTTATCAAGGTTTAGTTGGCGCGTCGCACGCGCCGACCGACGGTACGAACAGAACGCTGACGGCCGCGGCGATGTTCGCAATGTGTGCGCCGGCCTACGGCAGGCGTTATGGGGTCAGCGACACAGAAATGCGCGAAGTATTGGCCCACATCGCGCAGAAGAACCACTTCAACGGAGCGCGGAACTCTCGCGCGCAGTTCCGTCGAGAAGTGAGCACTGAGACGATCTGCAATGCTCCGCTCATGGCAGGTTCGCTCGGCGTCTACGACTGCTCAGGCGTCGCCGATGGGTCTGCTTCTGCGATCATTTGTCGAGCTGAAGATGCCCACCGTTACACCGACAAACCGTTGTATATCAAGGCGCTTTCGTTCGTGGCTGGAAGCTGCTCTGGCAACGCAGATCCGAACTACGACTACACGTCGTTCCCCGAGATCTACATGGCCGGCGAAGATGCATACCAACAAGCTGGCGTCACGAACCCACGTGAGCAAATCGCGATGGCTGAGGTGCACGATTGCTTCACGCCAGCAGAACTGCTGATCATGGAAGACCTTGGCTTCGCCGAACGAGGCGATGCGTGGAAACAGGTCCTGAGCGGTACCTACGACCTCGATGGCGACTTTCCGATTAACCCCGACGGTGGGTTGAAGAGCTTCGGCCATCCCGTCGGTGCGAGTGGGCTTCGGATGATGTTTGAAGCGTGGTTGCAGCTTCGCGGCGAAGCTCCGCCAGAACGGACAATCGGCACCGTCGACCGTGGCCTTGCACTCACTCATAATCTCGGTGGTTATCCGGGTGAGATGGTGAGCTTCGTCGGCATCTATGGCAACGAGCTTGGCTGATATCTCGACCTTGTCAGAACGAGAATGCTGTCTACGCCGCCTGGCTCGACCGGACGGTCAGCGCCGAATTGGGTGATGCGGCAACGAGACCTTGGTGGCGCAGGCGTTCGACGAGTTCCTCGTAGGTCACAGCTTGCGACCACAGAAAACCCTGGGCGGTCTTGCAGCCCATGCTCACCAGCATTGCTGCCTGTTCCGGCGTTTCGACACCTTCGGCGATGACGTCAAGGCCGAGTTCTTCGGCGAGTCCGATCACGCCGCGAACGATCGCCGTATCGGCAGGGTCGATCCCGAGATCCGCGACGAAGCTTCGATCGATTTTGACTTTGTCGATCGATAGCGAACGCAACAGCGTGAGCGACGAGTGACCAGTTCCGAAGTCGTCGAGCGCGCATTCGATGCCGAGTTGGCGCGCCATCGTTATTTGGCGTTCGGCGGCCTCGATGTCGGGAAGCACTGCAGTTTCAGTGATTTCGATGCCGATTCCACGAGCGTCGCAACCCGTCCGACGCAAGAGTGCAGCGAGCTGATCCGCTGGTTCGCCCC
The DNA here is from genome assembly GCA_038228615.1 of Acidimicrobiia bacterium. Lineage (GTDB taxonomy): Bacteria > Actinomycetota > Acidimicrobiia > IMCC26256 > PALSA-610 > F1-120-MAGs023. The sequence goes on from JBBRPC010000110.1 coordinate 2,287, forward strand.
GCGTGAGTTGGCGCGCCGAGACGTTGCACCAAATGCGAAACGATTGAGGGATCCCAAGGCGAGTCAACGCGACGCGAGCGCTGATCGACTGCTGGACGATGGCGCCATCGAGCGCAAAGACAAGGCCGGATTCTTCGGCGAGCGGCACGAAGCACGGAGCCCCCAGTACGCCGCGTTCTGGATGGATCCACCGAGCGAGAGCTTCGGCCCCCACAATCCGTCCGGTCGCGACGTCGATTTGGGGTTGATAGTACGCAACAATTTGGTTGGCATCGAGTGCGTCGCGCAGTGCCTGTTCATCATCGAGTCGTCGCTCGATCGCTTCGCGTAGTGCAATGTCGAACACCTCGACTCGATTGCGACCCGACTCTTTGGCGCGGTACTGCGCTGCGTCTGCATGGGCGAGCAGCGTCTCGCCGTCGTCATTGACATGGAGATTCGTCGCGACGCCGAGGCTTGCGGTGACGTTCAAACGTCGACCTTGCACGTTGAATGGTTCAGCGAACGTGTCGGCGACGCGTCGGCCGATGAGGAGTGCCTCGTAGCCGTCGCCGAGGCGATCAAGGAACACCGTGAATTCGTCGCCTCCAAGGCGCGCCAACACGTCGTTCTTTCGTAACACGGTCTGGACACGATGGGCTACCTGAATCAGCAGTTGGTCGCCTGCGCCGTGGCCGAGCGAATCGTTGACGATTTTGAAGCGATCAATATCGAAATACAGCAACCCGATCGTTGATCCGTCGCGACGAGCTGCGGCGACTGCGCGATCAAGGTGGTCGACGAACGCGGTGCGATTCGCGTAGCCGGTGAGGTCGTCTCGCAGCGCGAGTTCGGTCAACGTCACGTTTGCGTCGCGCAGTGCTGCGTTTGCAATGTCGTTGCTTTCCCTCAGGGTGAGTTCGCTGATGACGACCCGATGTGCATCGTGGTGCAACGAACTCATTGTCACGAAGTAGATCGGAACCGCGAATCCCAGCAGATGGGTCACGCGTTCGCCAGAGAGGAGGAGCACAACCGCGACAGGAGCCATCATGGCGATCTGGGTTGCGTAGAAGTAGCTCCGCCGAGCTGCCGACCCAACCACCGACGTGGCAGAGACACCGCAGACAAACAGCAAATAGACGGCGCGCAGTTCAACGTGACGTTCGCTCGGCAGCGCGATGATCGCTGGCAGCGCCCACGCGAAACCGACAAGTGTTGCCGAAATGAGGCCCGGCCAGTGTCGAACTGTTTTGGCGAACTTGCGGCGGTGGAGGTATTTCACCGAGGCGATGAAGGCGAACACGTCGGCCACGGACACTGCGAGCACGAAGGCAACTCGGTTGGCGAAGGGAACGGCCGAACCCAAGATCATTGCAAGCACGATGGAGGCAGGAATGCCGATGAGCGTGCTGCGCATAAACGCGCGATTCACCGCATCGAAACACGCCAAACGCACGCGTTCTGAGACAGCGGATCTCCGGACGGTAACCATCTCGGTTCTATCGGTGCATTCCTGGCCCGACTACATGGGAGGTTTTCCCGGGTCGCACGACTTGACGAACGAACAAGTGTTCGCTATTGTGAAGCAGCGCGACCGGCCACCTCCCCCTCGGGGTCGGTCGCAAACCGGCGGGTGCACCCCGGAGGCCGTCCACCACCTACGTCCTCCGGCGGTGCCCCAGCCACCGGGTCGGTGCTCCGGAGCCTCTAGTCTCCCGTCCCGTTACGGAATCGTCCCGTGGCCCACGAGGAGTCGGTATGAAGTTCGCGCTGTTCTACGAGATCCCTGTTGCCCGCCCGTGGAACGAACGCAGTGAGATCGACGCCTACCAGAACACCTTGGAACAAGTCGCCGCCGCCGACAAATTGGGTTGGCATGCTTTTTGGACCGTGGAGCATCACTTCCTTGAGGAGTACTCGCATTGTTCCAACCCAGAGGTGTTGTACGGAGCGATCGCGGCCACCACGAAGAACATCCGTATCGGTTACGGCGTGCGGTTGATGCCGGCTCCGTATAACCATCCGGTTCGCACTGCAGAGTCTGTGGCGGTGCTCGATCTCATTAGCAACGGGCGTGTCGATTTTGGTACGGGCCGCTCGGCGACGCGTGCCGAACTCGAGGGTTTCGGGATCGACCCGAGCAAGACGCGGGCCATGTGGCGCGAAGCGATAGGCCATGTTGTGGGGTGCTGGAGTAACGACGAATATGAATTTGCTGGCGATACGTGGAGCATGCCGAAACGGCGGGTGCTTCCGAAACCTCTTCAGAAGCCTCACCCAGCGGTATGGGGCGCGACAACTTCCGACGAGGGGCACGCCGAGGTGGGGTCGCTTGGGCTTGGCTTGTGTTCATTCGCGGTGGGCGTTCCGCCAGAAGAGATCGGTCGCAAGATTGCGATCTATCGAGAGGCACTGGCGAAATGCGAGCAGCCATTGGCAACGTTCGTGAATGATTCGGCTGCCACGTTCACGATGATGAATGTGGCACCAACCGAACAAGAGGCTCAAGATGTGGCGCGCGAGAGCTTCGAGTGGTATCCGAAGGCTGGCGCTCGCATGATCGGAAAACTTGCGGGATACATGGAAGAGCGCGATCAATCGTTGGGTAACTATCAGTACGCGGCGGAGATGCAAGCACACGACGAGGATGGCTCACTCGACCTGTTAACGCTGGATATTTTGCTTGCAATGAACGCCGCGGTCTGTGGAACTCCTGACCAAGCCATCGAGATGTGTAGGAGATATGAGGCAGCTGGCGTTGACCTGCTGCTGTGTCTCGTCAATCCGTACAAGGTGCCGCACGACAAGGTGATGCAAACGATCGAACTGGTTGGCAAACACGTCATTCCGCATTTCGCGTAGTTCGCATCTTCGATCGCTTCAGATATTGATAACGATTTGTCGTTATTCAAGGTATGAAGCTCGCAAAGTTGATCTCTGGTCTGTCACTATCGGGAAAGTGCGTGCTCGGCGCGGGCGTCGCGTTTGCAAGCACTGCAGGTGCAGGTGCTGCGGGTGCGCTCCCCGGGCCCGTGCAGCACGCCTTTTCTGCGGTGGTGGGTACGAACGACCGACCCAAACTCAGCGCGGATCCCGCGACGCATCCGCACGACACGACCGAGGCTCCAGATTCGAGCGGGACGAGTTCGGACGTGACCGAGCCGACCGAGCCACCGAAACCGCCAGAACCCACCACGGCCGAAACGCATGCTCCTGAACCAACCACGGTGGCTCCTGGGCCGAGTGAATCGACAACTGTTCCTTCGGCCGAGCCTGGCTCGGGTCAACACGATGGACAACATGGGGGCGGAGACCATCATGGTGATGGCACGCCGCCTCCAACCTCCGAACATCCCAACGAAGGGCAACGTCCGCCGCAGACGGTCGTGTTGACCTGCTCGGTTGCGGGAGCGGCGGTGCATTGCTCGTGGTCGGGTGACGCACTTCCCGATGGGGCCCATTACGTCCTGCTGCGTGTCGGCGGTGTTGTCGAACATCGCGGCCGTGCGTTCCTGCCCGGTGACGGCGCGACGACATATGACGACACGATGCTTGAACCCGGCGCCGTGTACCACTACATGGTGATTGTGCTCATCGGCGATGCGCACCACCCGGTCGGGATCAGCAACCGAGTCGAAGTGCACGCACCTGGCGAGCCTGGCACGGGCGGTTCGGGCGGAGGTTCCGATGGTGGCCCGGGAAGTGGTGGCCCGGGAAGTGGTGACCACGGAGGTGGCACCGGGAGTGGCGATCACGGCGCGACGGGCGGCCCGGGCGGCGACCCCCAGATTTAACCGATCAGCGTCGCACTCACCCGAGACGCGAACATCTGCGGGTGACCCTCACGCCCCAAGATGATTGGCTGGAACTTCCTGTCGCAGCCGACGCTGGCGAACTGTGTGCGTGGCACCTCTGGGAGTTGGGGGCCGTGGCGGTGCTGGAACGCCCGCATCCTGATGGGGTGTTGCTCGTCGCAGGTTTCGTAGATCCAGACTCGTTAGCGACAGCGCACGCGATGTTTCCCTCCAGTGTGATCGCCACCTCTCAGCAACGATGGGGCGACTCGTGGAAACGGTACGCACATGCCTACTCGGTCGGCGAGCGCGTCACGATCGTTCCGGCGTGGATTGAGACGCCGCACGATGCGTGCGACGCGGTCGTCGTTATCGACCCTCGTGATTCGTTCGGGCTCATGCACGTCACCACTGCGATGTGTATCGATTCGCTGTGTCGCTTCGTCGATCTAGGTGCCGTAGTGCTCGATGTCGGTTGCGGCAGCGGCGTACTCTCGGTCGTGGCCGCGATGCTCGGCGCGCGCGAAGTTCACTCCCTCGATACGTCGGCGGACGCCGTGGAGTGCGCGCGTTGGAACGTCGAACGCAACCACGTGAGCGACCGCGTTGTCGTTCACCTCGGCGGTCCCGATTCGGTGCGAACGCAATTCGATGTTGTGGTTGCCAACATCGGTGGAGCGAATGCGCTCATCGAAATGGCGGGGGAGTTGCGACGCGCGACGAAGGTCGGAGGCATACTCGTGCTCTGCGGATTGCTCGACGTCAATTTGGGCCCGTGTACGCAAGCGTTTGCGAAATGGGAGTCAGTGTCGGCTGCGCAGAGCGATGGTTGGAATTGCCTTATGTTTCGACGGTAGGCACTGCCGATTTGAACGTAAATACTGATCGGACCTTAGGTTCGAAGTGTTCGAGTGGCAACGTGTCGTAGTTGGGGTCGAACGCGATCTGGTCCCAGTCGTCGGCGAACCGCGCTGCGAGTTCAAACTGTTCAGGCGTGAGGGCGTCTCGATGCTGTTCGCGGGCATTCGGGTCGCCGCCGAAATGGGCGTAGTAGTGGCGACCTTGAAAATCTTGGTGTACACGAATCATCTCGTACACGTCGGCGCGGACGTACGGCTGCAGAATTGCCGCAGCAATGGCAGGGTGATTCGCGACGCTAATCGACTTGCCGATGTCGTGGCAGAGGGCTGCCACAACGATCTCATCGTCGGCGCCTGCACGCTCAGCAAGGGTTGCAGTCTGCAGACAATGAGTGAGTTGATCGGTCGCGAATCCGTCAACGATCTCGCCGAGTGATTCGAGCAACATGAGCACCCTGTCGGCGACGCGACCGCCGTTCCGTGCGTGCGCGACGCCGATCTCCCCCCACTGCTCGGCGGTTGATTCATCCATCCGCGTAAATGATGTGACGGTCATGCGGCGCGCTCCTACGGGTATGGCGAATAGGAGAACCTTATAACGCAGTGAGAAAATTCACTACTGCATCATTGAACAGGTCGTTGCGGTCGCCTGCGACCATGTGGCCCGCGCCAGCGACGTCGACGTACTTTCCGTGCGGAATAAGGCGCTGGTATTCGCGGGCGCCTTCCTCGCTCAGTAAGTCGCTGTGTCGGCCCCTGACCATCAGGACGGGAAGCTCGCGAGCCGCGATGACACGGGCGGCGGCACTCAACCGGTCTTGGTCGGTCAGCGACCTGGTTTCATCCGACGAGCCGCGTCGACCACTGATGAACGCTGGGTCCCAATGCCAATACCAGCGACCATCTGGCTTTTGTCTGAGGTTCTTTTTGAGGCCGTCGAGATTCGAAGGGCGCGGACGATGTGGGTTGTATTGACCAATGGAGTCGGCGACCTCGTCGAGGTTGGCGAAGCCCTGTTCCATGTTCTGCATCATGAACGCTCCGATTCGATCTGCACCGGCGCGTTCGATCTTCGGACCGACATCAACGAGTACCAATGCCGATGCGACGGGTTCAGCGCTTTCGGCGATCGCGTACATCGAAGCGATTCCTCCAAGCGATGCTCCGACTAACGCCGGGAGCCGGTGCAGTGGATCGCGCTCGGTCATTTCGTGTGCGACGGTGCGTACGTCGCCCCCAAACGATTCGATGGTGTAGTCGCCGTTGGGTGCCCAGTCGCTATCGCCGTGTCCTCGCAAATCTACGTTGAAGACGCGATATCCCGAACGACCGAGGCTGGTCGCAGTGTGGTGCCACGAATGGCGGGTTTGGCCGCCTCCATGGAGCAGCATCACTGGCATGCCGTCGGGCGGGCCCGAGACGTCTGCCGTCAGCACGACTCCGGCACCCGGTGTGCGAATTGTGTTGCTTGCGTCGGCCACGCGTTCAGTTGACTCGCGTCGCGCCGTCGGGCTCGAAACGGCGAACAACGGCATGGAGCCCGCCGGAGGGTCGGGTGACGATCATTCCCGACGGGTCGGGCAACCGGTGCGGAGTGAGTTCGATATCGAGCCGCTGCGCCATGCGAGCAGTGATCAGCACGAGTTGCATTTGCGCGAGCGCAAAGCCAATGCACATTCGAGGCCCGCGACCAAACGGCAACCATGCTCGACGTCGCAGCGCGTCGATTCGGATGGCGTCGTTCTCGGGTGTGACGCCATCCAGAGGTGATGCAAAAAATCGTTCGGGGCGAAACACGAGTGGTGCATCCCAATGGCGAGCATCGCGCCCGATGAGATGTGGGCTATAGGCAACGACAGCGCCCTTGGCGATCGTGTACGGCCCAATCGCGATGTCGCGCCGCACCTCGCGCGGCGAAATAGGCCCGGCCGGATGGAGGCGGAGCGCTTCATCAACGGTTGCGGTTGCATATCGCAGGGCTTTGTGATCGGAGGTGTGCGCAGCTTGATCGAGCAGCAGTTGAGCTTCTGTGCGCAAGGTCGTCCAACATTGCGGATCGAGTGCCGCCCGAGCGACTGTCCACGAAAGTACTGCGCTCGTTGTGTCGTAGCCGGCGCCGATCAACGTAATGATCTGGTCGCGGATCTCTGCATTGCTGAGGTGTTTGCCTTCGTGTTCGGCGTGGACGAGCGCGTCGACCAAGGAATCGGAGTTCGGATCGAAGGCGACTGCGCGACGTTCGGCAATGATCCCATCGAGGAGCTCGTCGACGTTGTGGCGCGCCGCACGGGCGCGGGCGCGGAACGTGAATGGGAACGGGTGTGGAAGTTGGCGCATGGCTGGCTGGCCCGCGTATTGCATCGCTGGTTCGATCATCTCGCCGATTTCGTCGGCACGTGCGCCGAGGTTGTCACCGAACAGGACACGCACCGAGATGCGACGAACGAGTTTGCGATGACACGCGTGGAGATCGACAGCTTGAGGAGCCGTGTTCGAGATCGTTTCGTCGATGAATCGGTCGGTCTCCGCGACGATCCGAGTGCCCCACTGGTCGAGTCGTCGCTTCGCAAACGCTGGTTGCACAAGACTGCGCCGTCGTCGATGATCTTCACCGTCACTAACGATCATGGACGTTTTGCCGATCACGACGGTCAGCGACTGGGCGACGCGTCCCCAACGAAACGCAGCAGTGTCGTGCGCGAACAGCTGTGCTGCATGGTCTGCATCGCCGATAATGGCGAGACGTAGCGGACCGATCGAGATCTGGCTCGTGAGACCGTGCTCGACAGCCAAACGATCGAGTGCACCACACGGTTCGTGCAGTATCTGCCTGGCGGCGTTGATGTTTGCTGCAGTTCCGTGCGGACCGGGGATCGAAGTGTTGGGCATTGGTTCGTTCAAGCGTCGATCGCGTGCGCACGTAAATCGTCGAGCTGTACCCATTCGAGCGTCGCGACGTGGGTGGCGTTGAGCCGCACATTTGGAGGAGCCCCAGCCTCAAACGCCTCCTGCCAACGCGACGCGCACAAACACCAGTTATCTCCGGGTTGCAGCCCAGGGAACCCGTATTCGGGATGCGGCGTTGAAAGATCGTTGCCGACTGACGAACTGAAGCGCAGGAATTCGGCTGTCGTCACCACGCACACGGTGTGCACGCCGAGGTCGTCGCCGCCGGTATTGCAACAGCCGTCGCGGTACCAGCCCGTCACAGGGTCGTAGCTACAGGGTTCGAGGTCGCCACCGAGCACGTTGATCGCCATTGCCGAACGATAGGCCTGCTGGCGCACCATGGCGCCAACGCAACAACACGCTTACGCCTGCGACGCCGTGGCGGCCAGCGTGCCCTCGCAACTATGGTGTGAAGATGAGTGAACTCGATTTTTTCAGCGCAGCGGCGCAACTCGGCGACATCAAACATCTCGATGTTGCGGCGATGGAATTGCTCTATAGGGTCGAGATGAGTGGCGACGTGTTCTACGACAAGCTCGCTTCGGCAATTGGCAACGACGAGGTGGCAGTGCTGTTGCGCCGCAACGGTCGCGAAGAAGTTGGCCATGCGCGCCGCATCCGTAAGGCGATTGATCTGAAAGCCGGACCGTCCTACGTCGCTCCGCCAGAACTCGAACAGCTGTATGAGGTCCCGCTCCCTCGCACGATCGATCCAGGATTGTTCGAAGCGATTGTTGCAGCCGAACTCGCTGGAGACGCTGGCTATCAGGGATGGGCGAAGAGTGAACCCGACGAAGAAATCAAACGCCTGTTGCTGCTGAATGGTCGCGAAGAGACCATTCATGGCGACCGTGTACGTGAAGCGATTGCAATTCTTGCAACCGCCACGAACGCATAGCGGTAACTCATGGGTTCGGTCCGGCGCGTCGCGATGCTTGCTCCGATGGAACTCGAACTGGCGCCGATCGTACGCATCTTGGATCTCGTCGAGTCGCGGCCAAATGAATGGCGCGGGCAGTGTGGTGCGATCGAGGTGGTTGCGTGTTGCACAACGATGGGGATGGAAGCCGCTCGAAGGGCTGCGACTGCCATGCTTGCTCACGAGGTCGATCATGTGATGATCGTCGGAATCGCGGGTGCGGTCTCGACGACGATGGAGATTGGCTCGCTCGTTGTTCCCGCGTCGGTGATTGATCGTGCGAATGCGACCTCGTTTGTGCCAACTCGTTTTGCAGGGTCTTCACCGCATGGCGCGATCACGTGTGGCGACGATCTCATCACCAACGCTGCACAACTCGACGAACTCGAACGGTCCGGCGTCATCGCTCTTGATATGGAGAGCGCAGCGGTCGGCGCTGTCTGTGCTGCGGCCAGCTGTGACTGGTCGGTGTGGCGAGCTATCAGTGATCATGCAGGTGGCGGTCTGATCGATGCTGAGCTCTTCGCGATGACGACACCCGGGGGACATGCAGATCCGCACGCGTTGGAACGCCTGCTCGCCGACCCGGCGACGCGATTGCGGCTCGAACAGCTCGGTCGTGACGCCAACCTCGCA
>JBBRPC010000111.1:0-11314 GCA_038228615.1 Acidimicrobiia bacterium
GTCGCTGCACCCAGTGCCGTGATCGCGCCGATCCAAGCGACCACCGAACCGGCATGGATACCGCCGCCGATATTCGAAAAATCGAAAAACGCGTGAGCTCGACTGACGAGGAACACGCCAGCAGTGACCATCGTGGCAGCGTGGATCAACGCCGAGACTGGCGTTGGTCCTTCCATTGCATCGGGCAACCAGATGTGCAACGGCACCTGGGCGCTCTTGCCCATCGCACCGAGAAACAGCAACAACGCAATCGCAGTGATCGTCGTGTGCGACACACCAGCAAGCGCCGTATGTGAACCGAAGCTCACATAATCGAGTGTCCCAAATTTCGAAAAGATCATGAACATCGCCAGCATGAATCCGAAATCGCCGACCCTGTTGGTGATGAATGCTTTTTTGCCAGCGACCGCTGCCGAGTTCTTCTCAAACCAAAACGAAATGAGCAGATAGGAGCAAAGCCCAACGCCTTCCCAGCCCATGAACGTCATCAAGAAACTGGATCCAAGTACCAAGACCAACATCGAAGCAGCGAACAAATTGAGGTACGCGAAGAACCGCGAGTAGCGGGGGTCGCCATGCATGTAACCGGTGGAATACAAGTGGATCAACGCACCGATGCCCGTCACAAACAACACCATCGTGACCGACAGCGGGTCGACAAGGAATCCGAAACTCACCTTGAAATCGCCGGTGCCTGCAAACCATTTCCATAGGTTGTACACGTGACGGCGTCCCTCGCCGTGCTGTGACTGCAACGCAATGAACGTGGCGACGGACCACACAAAACTCATCGCAACCGTGCCAGTCGCGATCCACCCTGCCTTTGGTTCGCCAATGCGTTTGCCGAATATCAGCAAGATCACAGCACCAAGCGCGGGCAACGCTGGGATGACCCACACAAGGTCTAAGAAGCGTTGCATCTCAGCCCTTCATCAAATCAATGTCGTCGGCAGTAACACCTTGGCGACGCCGGAAAATCGCCACAATGATCGCGAGACCCACCGCGACCTCCGCCGCCGCAACGATGAGCGTGAAAAACACCGCGGCTTGGCCAGCTGAGTCGTCGAGTGCCTTTGCGAACGTCACGAACGTGAGGTTCACAGCGTTGAGCATCAACTCAACACACATGAACATCACAATCGCGTTGCGACGCAGCAACAGCCCTGTCGCTCCGATCGCGAACAACATTGCGCCAAGAATGAAATAGTGCTGCGGGCCAACGGAAGTCACCGAGGTTGCAAGATTCACGACTGTGCCCCTGCCCCTGAGGTGGACCTGGCCGAGGTCGGACGCGCGCTCCGACGTGCAAGCACCACGGCGCCAACCACCGCGATCACGAGCAGCACCGCAGTGACTTGAAACTGCCAAGCAAACTGGGTGAACAAGGTCCTGGCAAGTGGGCGAATATTGTCGTGTTCAGTTATTCCGGTCACGGGATTCGTCCGAGTCGCCGAAATCGCTCGCCCGCTCTGCGTTTGGGGGCCAAGCTCCCAATTACCAACCGCAACACCGACGAGTCCGATGAACGTCAGAAGACCCAAGGCCGCACCAGCAGGGCGTTGGTATTTGCGAGCATCGGTGGCCAACGACTCGTGTCGATCAATACCCAGCAACATGATCACAAACAAGAACAGCACCACGATGGCGCTCGCGTAGACAACGACTTGAACGATCGCCACCATCGGCGCGTCGAGTGTGAGAAAAAAGACGGCCATCGTGATCATCGTCATGACGAGAAAGAGCGCGGAGTGCACCGGATTGCGCGACAACACAACACCGAGCGCGCCAGACACAGCGATCGCCGCGAACGAATAGAACAGCACAGCGTTCACATGGATCGGCGAAACCGCCGCGACAAATGCGCTCATCAGTCTTGATCCGCATCGTCGGACTGGCCGATCTCAGGAGGTCGCACACCGAATCCGAGTTCGCCCGACCAGTTGACCCGATCTTCGTACGCCGCCTGACCGGACGACGACGTCGCCCTCATCCACGCCGAGGTGTGGTCGTCTTCGCCGCCGGCCCAATGTTCCCAAGGCTGACGCTGGGCCCTGCCATCGTCGTCAACGACCAATTCGGACTTCGTATAGATCGCATCGTTGCGGTTCGTAAAGCTGAATTCGAACAGCTTCGACTCGGTGATCGCCTGGGTCGGGCACGCCTCCACGCAGAGATCACAATGAATGCAACGGAGATAGTTGATCTCGTAAACGAACCCGTATCGCTCGCCAGGACTCACCGGCGCGTCTGGCGGGTTATCCGCGCCGCGCACATAGATGCATTTCGCAGGACAAACCCCCGCGCACAATTCACAACCGATGCATTTCTCCATACCGTCTTCGTAGCGATTGAGTACGTGACGCCCATGGAAGCGCTCAGGTTTGGGTCGCTTCACCGTTGGGTATTCGGTGGTGACTCGCTTCTTTTTGCCCGTCTCGCGGATGACCACGCCGAAGCCTTTGACGAAACCCATCAGTGAAACTCCTCTACCGTCTCACCGGGCTTCGGCACGCACAGCATCAACAACCCGTATAGCGCTAGCGCGCCGAAAATGGAGCCAAACACATAGACCACCCGATGGCCGAAATCGGAGGGCGCGACCCCAAGGGCGATTTCGATCAGCACCCACAAAATCGCTGCTTCAATCAGGTACTTCCAACAAAACGCCATCAGTTTGTCGTAGCGCATGCGCGGCGTCGCCGCTCGCAACCAGACCGTTCCGTACGTGAGCGCCACCACCTTGATAGTGAACCAAACGACAGGCATCAACCAAACGTTGACAACGCCAGAGCGGTCGACGAACCCCAGCCCTGGCCCACCGGGGCCGCCAAGGAAGAGCGTGACCGCGATCGCGCACATCGTGATGACGTTCATGAACTCTGCAAGGAAAAAGATCGCAAAGCGAATGCCCGAATATTCCGTGACGAAACCACCGACGAGTTCCTGTTCAGCCTCGACAAGATCGAACGGTGGATGGTTTGTTTCCGCAAGTGCCGCAATCACAAAGATGACAAAAGCGAAAAACGCGGGTACCACAAACCAATGACCAAAGCTTGTCACCAGGCGTTGTACGAGCCCATCTTGGGAGTTGTTGTACCAGCGTTGTTGGAACACAATCTCGCTCGTCGACAGCGTCCCTGCGTGGATCAGCGCACCCAGCATCCCGAGTCCGAACGCAGCCTCATATGACAGCAACTGTGCGGATGCACGCACCGAACCAAGTAGCGGATACTTCGAGCCGCTCGACCAGCCAGCAAGCATCACGCCATACACGCCGACACCGGAACACGCCAGTACAAACATCGCACCGAAGGGAAGATCGACGACCTGAAGAGTGGTCTGGCGGCCAAGGATCGAGACCTGGCCACCGATCGGCACGACGCAAAACATAAGAAAGGCAGGCATGATCGACAGGTAGGGGGCGAGGCGGAACACACCAGGATGTGCGCTACTCGGCATCGTTTGTTCTTTGAAGAACAGCTTGATTCCATCAGCCAACGTTTGAAGGATTCCGAATGGCCCAGCCTTGGCGGGACCGATGCGGTTTTGCATGTCGGCGATCCACTTGCGCATACCCCAGATGTAGAGCATGACGCTGACCAGCAACAGCACAAACGCGACAACAACTTTGATGATGACCACGATGCTCGAAACCAACAGGTCGCCGTTTTCGAAGAGATGCTTCTGCGCAGCAACTGCCATCACGGTCGCGGTATTCATCGAATTGTCTCCACGCGCACGTCGGTTGCGAGCGATGCGGCATCGATGAGCTCATTGGCGCCGTGTTCGTCGCCCATCGCGAGTTGCGCGACACCCTGCGCGATGCCACGTACCGCATGCACGGCAACGTTGAACGCACCCTTCGCCGAGGCGACGTGGACCTCGGTACCGTTCGTCACACCAAGGCGCTGTAGATCCGCCGCTGATACCAATAATTTCGGCACTGCGCGCAGACCGGCGAGCGACGGAGACGCGTTCACCGCGTTCCCATGGTCGTAGAGCGCTGCGCCACTGACCAACCGCACTGAGTACGCATCGGCACCCGGCAACTGCACGTTGGGAGCATTGCGATTCCACGTGAGCAGCACGGGGACATCCAACGACGTCGGCGGGACATCAGCCGAAGCATCTACTTGCGGGCTGACCTCGGCTTGCGGGCTGACCTCGGCTTGCACCTTGATCGGCTCCCACGACACGCCGTCGCCCTCGAGTACGCCCTTCGCGCCGTCGCGAAGCACGAGTTCGTGCGCATGTTCGTACACGGGAATCCGTATCCCGTCTCGCGCCGTCCCGAAGAGCTTGGAGCTCCCGCCTCGCAACGCAGGCGAGACGCGCACCAACTCATCAGTGACTTCGTCAACCGATTCGAGGTCGAAGTCGTCGCCCAGGCGAAACGCGATTTCTCCTGCGATTCTCCAGTCGTCCATCGCCGTACCGTCGGGTGAGACCTTCTGATTGACTCGCTGGATACGACCTTCGAGGTTGGTGACTGTCCCCGACTTCTCACCGAACATCGTCGCCGGCAGCAACACGTTGGCGCGGGCAGTCGAATTGTTTCGAAAACCGTCGACGGCAATTACCGTGCCGACTGCGTTGATGGCAGCAAGCGCAAGCGCACGATCGGGAAAATCGCCGACCGGGTCGGCGCCTAACAACACGAGCGTCTTGACGCTCCCAGCGACTGCCGCGCGCAGAATCCCCTCCGCATCGAGGCCAGGTGTCTCAGGGACGGCTCCCCACACTTGTTCGACCGCATCGCGATGTTCGATGGTGACACGACCAGGGAGGATTCCTGGCGCAAGACCAGCTTCGAGCGCGCCATGCACATTGCCACGACGCAGCGCCGAAAGGAATTTCACATTTGCCAGACCAGCAAGCGCGGCCGCGGCCTGAATGGTTGCGTCGGCGCGTTCCGCAAGGTTCGCACGCCCGAGAATCACCACAATGTCGCCGTCGCGCCCGCTGATCGCTTCGACCGCGGCGCGCAGCACCGGGTCGACGTTGTCGTTCTGCGCGTCGCCTTGCAGCGCGGCGACGAGTTGCTCCGCACGCTTGCCTTGTTCGCCAGGTTTTGGCGCGAGTGCGTGCGTCACATTGCGACTCAGTCCGTGTGGCACACTCGACAGGTCGATCAATGGAACATTCAGCTCGATCGCGGCGCGACGCACGCGCAAATGCAGTACCGGTAGCGCCTCTTTGAGATCCGGCGCAAGCAGCACGATCGCTGCCGCGCTGTCGCAGTCGGAGATCGACGCGCGCTCCACTCCCAATACGAGTTCAGCCGGAAGTCCGTCACCGAGTTGCGAATCGACGTTGTCGGTGCCGAGCACGCCCTTTGCGAGGCGAACCCATGCGTACGCGTCTTCGTTGGTGCCGCGTGCGCCACCAAGAAATGCGATCGATTCTGCGCCGTGGAGATCGCGTGCGGAACGCAGTGCTTCGGATGCGACGTCGAGAGCTTGCGGCCACGACACAGCGACGCCGTCAACCTCAGGTTCGCGCACGCGCTCATCGCTATGCACGTATTCGAAGCCATAGCGACCCTTATCGCAGAGCCAACCATGATTCACTGCGTCGGAATCGACAGCGAGTAGCCGAACCATCCGATTCGATGAGCTTTGGAGCGCTCCTCGGCAGTGCATCGCGCATTGCGAACAACTCGTTTCCACCGTTGCAAGGTCCCAAGGTCGGGCGCGGAAGCGGTACGGCTTCGCCGTGAGCGCGCCAACCGGACAAATTTGCACGACGTTGCCAGAGAAATACGACGCAAATGGGTGGTCGGGATGATTCAGGACCTGGGTGCGATCTCCACGATCAACGAAAGAAATGAGCGGATCGCCAGCGATTTCATCAGCGAAGCGAGTGCATCGCGCACATTGAATACAACGCTCCCGATCGAGCAACACGACGTCACTTATCGGAATTGGCTTTTCAAAATGGCGCTTCTCTTCGACGAAACGACTCTCACCAGGACCGAACGCAAGCGTGGTGTCTTGCAACGGGCATTCGCCGCCGCGATCACAGACGGGACAGTCGAGTGGGTGATTCACCAACAGAAATTCGAGCACGTCGTCTTGGGCTTGTTTCACCGCTGGCGTTTCAGTGTGACACACCATGCCATCGGCAACGGGCATCGTGCATGCCGGCGGAAGACCACGGATACCGTCGACTTCGACAAGACACATCCGGCACATTCCAACGGGCTTCATGCGCTCGTGCCAACAGAACCGCGGTATGTACACGCCATTTTCCTGGGCGACCTTGATCAACAACTCGCCCGGCTTGGCCTCAACCGTCGTGCCGTCGATCGTGACGCTCACGGTGACCTTGGGTTCTTCGTCGCGCTCGACTTCGGTCGCGGTCATGTGAGTACCCCTACACCGCACGCGGCTTCAACTTCAGGGCGGAACCATTTCTGCAAACTCGCGACTGCGCTCACCGGTGACGGCCCAAGCGGACAGATCGTCGTTTGGGTAAACGGCGCCTTCAAGACATCGGGAGAAATACCGGCCGAAATATCGAGGAGCGCGTCCATGTCGTTGGGCCGGCCTTCGCCGTGGCTCATCCGATACAAGATCTTTTCGAGCCAGCCGGAGCCCTCACGACACGGCGTGCATTTGCCACAACTTTCGTGCGCGTAAAACTTCGCCAATCTCCACGCAACCAGCAACGGATCAGTGTCCTCGTCGTAGACCATGATCGCTCCAGAACCGAGCGTCGTACCAAGTTTCGCGGAAATATCGTCGATGTCGTACACCTGATCGAGGTGTTCATCGGAGCTTGTGAGCCATTGGAATGACGCACCGCCTGGTAGAAAAAACTTGAGTTGCTTATCGTCTCGGATACCACCGGCAATGCCAAAAATGATCTCGCGCAGCGTCATTCCAAATTCGAGTTCGTAGACGCCGGGCTTTTTGACATGCCCGCTAATTGCCGCAAGACGTGTACCGGTCGACCGATTCACGCCGAGTTTTGCGTACTCGGCCCCGCCCATTTTCAGGATATGCGTAATCGTGCAGACCGTCTCGACGTTATTCACCACTGTCGGTTGCGAGTAGAGCCCAACGTGAATCGGCAGCGGCGGCTTAATCCTGGGCATTCCGCGCTTGCCTTCAAGGCTCTCAATCAGCGCGGACTCCTCACCGCAGATATAGGCCCCCGCACCACGGTGTACAACAATTTCAAGATCAAAACCGGAGCCGAGAATGTTGGAACCAACAAATCCATTGGCTCGGGCTTCAACGATTGCCTGCGTAACCCGATCCGCGCCAAGCGCGAACTCGCCCCGCATATAGATGAAGGCACGATGGCTCCCGATGCGAAATGCTTCGATACAGACACCCTCGACAAGTGCGTGTGGATCGCCTTCAAGCAAGAGGCGGTCTTTGAACGTCGACGGTTCGCCTTCATCGGCATTGATGACAAGGTGCCGCGGTAGGCCGTTGTCAGGAAGAGATTCCCATTTGATTGCCGTCGGGAAATTCGCTCCGCCCCTGCCCCGAAGACCGGAGGCCTTCACCTCATCATGAATCCACTGCGTATCGGCCCGGCGCAGCACTTCTTTCCACATTTCGTATCCGCCGTCGGCAAGGACGCGCGACATGGTGTGCGAATCGTCGGGAAATTCGCGCACACGGCGCGACACAATGCGCGTCTCACGAACTTCTTTACTCACGGATACCCCCGCTCACGCCGCGCGGCGTGCGCCGACCTGTCTTGTAGTCGTCCACAATCTCCTCGGCGCGTCTCGCCGTGAGGTGTTCGTGGTAGTCGTAGTTGACCTGCATCGAAGGAGCGTTTCCACACGCGGCCAAACACTCCACTTCCTCGATAAAGACCTCGTCATCGGATGCATACTTGTGTTCGAGGTGCTCTAACACCTCTGGGCCGCCGACCACCAGGCACGTCACGTTCGTACACACCGACACGACCAATTTTCCACACGGTCGACGTTTGTACATCGTGTAGAAAGAACACACACCCTGGACATCGGCGCCCGTTGTTTCACAGTACTCAGCGATCTCATCCATGGCTTCGAGACTCAACCAACCATCTTGATCCTGCGCAAGGTGCGCGAGCGGCAAGATCGCAGAGTGAGCGTTGGGATATTGCGCCACTATTTCGACAGCGCGTCTCTTGTTGGCATCGGTGAACATGAGCTAGCGATCCACCTCGCCCATAATCGGATCGATCGACGACACGATCGCTACCGCGTCTGCGACTAACGCATTCTTGACCATCGGGTCCATCGCTTGCAGGTTGTAAAACGATGGACCGCGAATGTGCATTCGCACCGGTTTCGCCCCGCCGTCGCTCACCATGTAGCAACCGACCTCACCGCGCGGGCTCTCAACCTGCGCATACGTCTCCCCGGCCGGGACTTTGAAGCCCTCGGTGAACAATTTGAAGTGGTGAATCAATGCTTCCATTGACTCGTCGATCCGCGCCCGCGGCGGCGGCGTGACCTTGCGGTCCTGGCTGCGATAATCGCCCTTCGGCATTTTCGCCACGCATTGCTTCACGATCTTGATCGATTCACGAATTTCTTCGAGACGGATTTGGTAGCGATCAAACACGTCGCCGTTGTCGGTGTAGATGATGTCGAAATCGACGTCGTCGTAGCGCAGATACGGCTGAGCTTTGCGGAGATCCCACGCGAACCCAGTGCTGCGCAGTACGGGTCCGGTGATCGAACGCGCGAGACATTCGTCGGTGGTGATGGTGCCGATACCGACGGTACGTTCACGCCAGATCGGATTTTCGGAGAGCAGCGTGTCGTAGCTATCGACACCAACGGCAACCTTGTCGAGCGTTGCCAGCGTTTCGTCCTGCCAACCGTCGGGCAAGTCGGCAGCGACGCCACCCACGCGAATGAAGTTGTGATTCATACGCAATCCGGTGATTCGCTCAAGGAGACGCAATGCCTCTTCGCGCTCACGCCAGCCATACAACATCATTGAAACTGCGCCGAGATCCATGCCATTCGTCGCTTGGAACAACAAGTGCGAACTGATGCGGTTGAGCTCGACCAGCATCATGCGAATCCATTGTGCACGTTCCGGCACATCGAGTTCAAGGAGCTGTTCCGCTGCGAGGCAATAGACGAGCTCGTTCGAAAGTGGCGACGCGTAATCCATGCGTGTCACGTTGGTGCAGCCCTGAACGTAGGTGAGCTCCTCACCGGTCTTTTCCATGCCAGTGTGCAGATATCCGATGACAGCCTTCGCGCGCACGACCTCTTCGGAATCGAGTTCCATCATCACGCGCAGCACGCCGTGCGTCGACGGGTGCTGCGGGCCCATGTTGATGATCATCGTGTCGCCGAGCTCATCGTCGGGCCACGGTGCGCCGGTCAACACGAGTTCCTTCGACGAGGCATGTAGTTCTTGTGAGGTCTCAGCCGTTTGCTGCTGCAAACGCTGGGTTTCTGGATCGTTCAACACGTCGCTCATCGGGGACTCGGATCTCCCTTGAAGGTGACCGGAACCCTCGCCGGAGCGAAGTCTTTGCGCAACGGATGACCTTCCCAATCGTCCGGCATCAGAATCCGAGTGAGATCGGGATGACCAACAAATTCGATCCCGAAGAGATCCCACGTCTCGCGTTCTGGGAAATTCGCGCCCGGATATACGGCGGTGATGCTTGGCACCGTTGTATCGCTCGCCGCCACCTGGGCGACGATTCGAATACGGCGATTGCGAACGTGACTCAGGTAGTTCGCGACGAGTTCGAATCGTTCAGGTTCGACACCTTCGATCCGTTGGCGAACGGCGTCGGTTGAGTGGTCGACGGCACATACATCGATACACATCGTGAACTGTTCCTGGTCGCGCAGGAGCAATGCGACGTCCGCGAAATCGGCTTTGTTGACATACACGACCGGTTGTCCGTGGCTCATATGAAACACGGCATCCGGAAACGCTGCGCACAGACTCGCCGCGACCTCGTCGGAGGACACACTCGCAGCATTCGTCTCGGGCTCGTGATCGTCTTCACGAACGTCGTCGGTCATCTGGGCAAGGCTTTCAAGCAGCGATCGGATGATCAGGCGGGAACGGGTGCAGCGGGCTGAAGTTCGATTCCAGCGCCGCCGGTAGGACTGTCGTGACGGCGACGCATGAGCTCACCGTTCTTGATCATTTCGTGGAGCGTGATGATGCCATGGAGCAGGGTTTCTGGGCCAGGAGGACATCCAGGCACATACACGTCGACCGGTACGATTTGATCGACGCCCTGGACGATCGCGTAATTGTTGAACATTCCACCGCTACTCGCACAGACACCCATGGCGATCACCCATTTGGGCTCGACCATCTGGTCGTACACCTGGCGCAACACAGGGGCCATCTTCTGACTGACGCGACCTGCAACGATCATCAGGTCGGCCTGACGTGGGCTGGCGCGAAACGTCTCCATACCAAAGCGCGCGATGTCGTAGTGCGGCGCACCGGTGGCCATCATTTCAATGGCACAACAGGCCAGACCGAACGTGGATGGCATCACCGAATTACGGCGCGCCCATTTGACCAAATCCTCGACCTTGCCGAGGCCGTAGGCATGCGGCAGCGCGCCAAGACCCACATTCGGCGGCATTAGGCGGCCTCTCCAGGTTCAAGCTTTTTCGCCTCTGCCGGATCGAACATCGCACTGCTGGAGCGCAGTACTGGGGCCAACTGGCGCATTGCGCCTGCGACCTGTTTCGGACCCCAGCTCAGGGCACCAACTGACAGCAGATACCCAAAGGGTACGAGTAATCCAGCCACGTACACGGCCATCAGCCCGAGACCGTAGCCACCGAGATCTTTGTAGATGGTGGCAAATGGATAGAGAAATACGATTTCAACGTCGAGCACGATGAAGCTCATCGCGACCAAATAGAACTTCACAGGAAAGCGTTCCGTGGGCTCGAATTCAGGCACGATCCCGCATTCGTAGGGGGTCTGTTTCGCCGAATTGGGATTGCTCGGTCCGAGCGTTTCCGAGGCCACGAACGACAGGAATACGAACGCGAACACCAAGGCGATCATGACGAGCAGTGGGAGGTAGATGATCACGTTGGGGTCACCTCATCCGACGGTGTGTAGGCGCCAATAGAGCAGTGCGCCGAAGCTACTTCGCGCCGCACCCTCAACCCCAACTTTGTAGGAGCGAGGGACAGCGAGCCAACCACCTGCGGGGCGGCGAGCGACAGCGAGCGAGCCAACCAAGTGCGGGAGCAAAGCCAGCCCAGGAGTGAGGAACGAACGAAATGGGTGGCGGTCGAGCCAACCAAGTGCGGGAGCAAAGCCAGCCCAGGAGTGAGGAACGAACGAAA
>JBBRPC010000112.1:0-11277 GCA_038228615.1 Acidimicrobiia bacterium
CCTCTGTTAGCGTCCCGACCCGTCGTATCCAATAGGGGGATCCACCTTGAAGCGAACCAGCCGTCTCATCGCCGCAAGCTTGCTGCTTGCAATGGTCACAGCCGCGTGCGGCTCGAAGGACAAAAACACTACGCCGCCAACCACCGGCGCAAATGCTCCCACCACCAAGGCGCATGAAGCCACAACTGCCACAGAGGTGGGCATCACGCCAACAGAGATTCGTATCGCGGTACTCGCCGATGTCAAAAACGCGCTGCTCGATGGTTTGTTCAAGGGTTCCAAAGATGCGGTCCTCGCGTTCGAGACATACATCAACGCCAATGGCGGCATCGCTGGGCGCAACCTCAAGGTCGATTTCATCGACACGCACCTCGACGCATCGCAGGTCAAGACAGGCCTACAAACAGCATGCAAGAACGACTTTGCAATCGTCGGAACAACATTGGCGCTCGCACAATCGTTCGACCCGATGTTGAAGTGCAAAGACAAACTCGGCGCAGTGACCGGCCTCCCCGATTTCGCTGCAATCTCGGTCGACAAGGCCCAACAGGGATCCCCGGTCACATTCTCGGCGCTACCCCCCGAGCGCGACTACAGCGTCAAAAATGCTCAACAATTCTCACCACGTGTCGGAGCAACGCGGTACCTCATCAAGCAATTCCACATCAGCCACGGGATGTATTTGAACTCTGCTGATTCTCAGACGGCCAAGAATGGCAACGCTGCCCGGTACTACGCAGAGCAAAATATTCTCGGTGTCAAAGACGACGGCGGCGGCCAAACGGTGTCGGCATTTGCCGCGGTTGCCGACTTCCTGCCCTTTGCACAAACGCTCAAGACCAAGCACTCCGACTACGCAGAGGATGGCGGTACGTACCAGGAACTTATTAAGTTCCGCACCGCTGCGAAGCAAGTCGGTGTCACTGGCGTGACATGGTCGTGCGTGTTGACCTGCTACGACTCCGGAATTCTGAAGTCGGCCGATCTGGTCGAAGGCACCTACGTCAATACCCCATTCATCCCGTTCTTCGACCCAGCGGAACAACAAGCCGTTCCCGCAGCGAAGACCTTCGTTGATGCGGTCGGCAAGGACAATGCCAACGGGTTCGGCCTGCAAGCTTGGGCATCGGCACTGTTGTTCAAGCGGACCGTCGAAGAAGTGGTCGCGAAGTCGGGTGTGAACGGACTCACGCGAGCTTCGGTACTCGCACAAGTCGCCACGATTCACGACTTCGACGCCGACGGACTCATCGGCAAGACCGACGTCGGCGCACGCAGACCCAACGCGTGCATGGTGCTCATGCAAATCAAAGGTGGCAAGTTCGTTCGCGTGCTTCCCACCGAGGTCGGGAAGTTCGATTGTTCAGCTTCCAACCTCGCCACCTTCAAAGCCAACATCTGGCCCAACAGCTAACAACGCTTCTGCGGGGTCCGGCGCAGTGCCTGGCCCCGCATAGTTGCACCCGACCTCTCGCTCTCGAATTCAGGAGACCGCAATGGCCTCGGGCCGACTCCGACAACGCGTCGCTGGCATTGTCACGATCCTTGCACTCGTCGTGGTCGTGGTGAGCTCATATAAGCCAGGAACATTCGGAGTTCAACCATTCATCGCCGCAACCGTGTTCGCGCTCTTCATTGGCGCAGGGCTGGCCGTCTCGGCCGCGGGGCTCGTCGTCACCTACACGACCTCGGGCATCTTCAATTTCGCACATGGCGCGATTGGCATGCTTGGGGCGTTTCTGTATTGGCAACTCCGCTTCGGTTGGAACGTTCCTGCACCGATCGCGTTTATCGCGGTCGTTGTGCTCGCGGCGCCATTGTTCGGTGCATTGCTGGAGCGGGTGTTGATGCGCAAGCTCACGACTGCACCGCTCGTCGCGCAACTCGTTGTCACGGTGTCGTTGCTCTTCGTCATTCTCGCTGTCGCAAAACAGTTTTGGGATTTTCAGTCCGATCCTCCAGTTCCGTATTTCTTCGGCAGTTCTCCTGGTTTCAAATTTCTTGGGGTCAACGTCAGTTGGCACTACGCCATCACCATCGCGGTGGCCGCGGCCCTCGCCCTCGGCCTCCGGGTGTTGTTGTTCAATACGCGCACTGGCGTGACGATGCGCGCCGTCGTCGACAACCGGTCACTGGCCGCGTTGAACGGTGCGCGCCCAGCACGATCGGGCATGTTGGCGTGGGCGCTGAGCTGCTCACTCGCGGCGCTCGCTGGAATCCTGCTGCTTCCAGATACCACACTGAACAAAGCGATCCTCACACTCTTTGTGATCAAAGCATTCGCAGCCGCGATTCTCGGAAGGCTGCGGAGCTTGCCGTTGACATTCGCAGGTGCGATTTTGCTCGGAATGGCACAGAGCTACTCGCGAACATTCTTGGATCTTTCCGGTCGGTGGCAGAATCTCTCGGGGGCGCTCCCGTCACTGTTCCTCCTGGTCGCGTTGCTCTTTCTGCCACAAGACCGACTCGAAATTCAGCAGTTCGCGCCGAGCCGGCGCATCTTTCGGATTCCTCGGCTGCGCGAAGCTGCAGTGGGTTTCGCAGTGATCACCATCTTCATGTTGGGAATGTCGTACCTGCTCGGCGACATCTCCGGTCTGAACAGGCTCACGGCGGTCATGACTCTCGCGATTCTGGCAATGTCGCTCGTGCCGTTGACTGGCTGGGCCGGCCAAGTGTCGCTCGGTCAGGCCTTTTTTGTGGGCGTCGGGTGTTGGGGTTTCGGCACAGCGCTCGCCGGGGGCGGCAATCTGTTCGGACTCGTTCGCGCGGCGCTCGTCGCGGCGATCGCGGGCGCTTTCGTCGCATTTCCGACGCTGCGTTTGCGTGGGCTCTATCTCGCGCTCGGAACGCTCGCAATTGCGAGCGCCGCAACTCAGATCTTCTATCCACAACATGGCGTGATGGAAAGCTCCATCGATTTCGCTCGTCCGAAGATCTTGTGGATCGATCTCGCAAACCAGCGTTCGTATCTGATGTTCTGTTGCGTCGTCTTTGGCATCATCGGCATGACACTGGTCGCGCTACGTCGTAGCCGCTTCGGTCGTCGACTCGTCGCGATGAAAAACAGTCCCGCGGCATGCGCGACGCTCGGGGTCAACCTCACGATCACGAAACTGATTGTGTTTATGATCTCTGCCGCGATCGCCGGAATCGCAGGCGCGATGATCGCTATCGACCTCGGTGGCGTCCAGCAAACCAGCGACGTGCTCAACCCCATCAACGGCCTCAGCACGGTGTTGTTCATTGTGATCGGTGGCGTGGGCCTCGTCGGCGGCGCGTTCGCTGGTGGCGTCTTCAGTGAGTTCTTGAACTTCATCAAGACGCATATGACTGCTAGCCCATTCTCTGGGCTGTTCAAGACGTTGGATACTGCAGGGCCCGGACTCGCGGCGCTGAATATCATTGCGAATCCAGACGGCATCGCTGGTGCTTTCAGCGACAGTCTCGGCTCCAAACTCCCGTGGCGACGGAACGAAACAAGTGACGTCGTCGAGGCGACGAATGTGAGTGGTGCCGGTCATACGCGTCCATTCACCCTCGAAGACATCGCGGCAATGGATGCCTTTCTTGGCGTGCCAATTCCTGTACGCCTCGAGGTTGCATCGTTGCACGGCGGATCCGGTTGTGGTGTCGCGCTCGGACCAAAGGCGCAGTCGACATGACGCTGCTCGATATCCAACAGGTTTCTGTTCGATTCGGCGGTCTCCATGCTTTGTCGGACGTCACGATCGATGTCGAGCCGGGAATGGTGACGGGGCTGATCGGCCCCAACGGGGCCGGAAAAACAACATTGTTCAACGTGATCACCGGGCTGCAACCGCCATCGGGTGGACGCGTTGTATTCGACGGCAACGACATCAGCGATCTGAAGCCGCACAAACGAGCGCGAGTCGGAATGGCACGAACGTTTCAACGTTTGGAAGCGTTCGGTTCGCTGTCGGTGCGCGACAACGTGCTGGTTGCCGCCGAAATGCGCCAAGGTTGGTCTCGCGAAAAGTTTTCGCCAAGCAACGTCGCCGATGAGCTCCTCGAACGTATCAAGCTCGACGTCGTCCGCGACGCGCGCGTCGATACCTTGCCCACCGGAACCGCTCGACTCGTCGAACTCGCCCGCGCGCTCGCTGCGAAGCCGCGGCTGCTCCTGCTCGACGAGCCGTCGTCGGGCTTGAACGAAGAAGAGACCGACGAGATGAGCGCGTTGTTGCTCGATCTTGTCAACGACGGACTCGCAGTGCTGCTGGTCGAACACGACATGCCGTTTGTTATGGACACGTGCGCGCGAATTCACGTGCTCGATTTCGGTCGGATTATCGCGACGGGCACACCCGAATCAATCCAAGCGAGCGACGTGGTACGAGCCGCATACCTTGGCTCAAGCGACACTTCAGACCGATCAATGTCGTCGGTGCGGGAACTACCAGCGGCCGCGCACCCCACCGCTACGACAAATCACGTCGCGATGAACGCGCTAGAACTGCGCGACATCCGCGCAGGGTACGGAAACATTCAGGTACTCCACGGTGTGGATCTCGCACTCGGCGTCGGCGAGGTCGTGGCCGTCCTCGGGCCAAACGGGGCTGGGAAATCCACGACCTTGAAAGTGCTCAGCGGTCAGATCATCCCCACCTCCGGTGAGTACGAGCTCTTCGGACGACTCGCAAATGGCGCAGCGACCGATGGCTTGAGCCGCGCAGGCGTGTGCACCATTCCCGAAGGTCGCGGAATCTTTCCCAACCTGACCGTCACCGAGAATCTCCGGATGATGACCCATACGGGTGGAACGTTTGCGACGGTGAGCGAACGCGCGTTTTCGCAGTTTCCACGCCTCAAAGAACGACAGAAACAGGTGGCCGGCACAATGTCGGGCGGAGAACAACAGATGCTGGCGATGGCGCGGGCACTCGCAACGAGTCCACGGGTGCTGCTCCTCGACGAGCTTTCAATGGGTTTGGCACCCCTGATCGTTGAAGAGCTGTACGAGGTTGTCGCCGACATTGCCAAGACTGGCGTGACGATCCTGATCATTGAACAGTTCGCTCATGATGTCCTGCACATCGCGCATCGCGCCGCGATCATGTTGCATGGTTGCATCCAGGAAATCGGTGATCCAAATGCGATCGCCGAACAACTCGCCGAGGCCTACCTTGGCAGTTAGCGCGTACCCCCTCTCATTTCCCGCACCACTGTCATAAAGGACCATCTCCGATGCCTGATCAGCCCAACGCACCATCCCAGGAGGCTCCGTCGCTCGACGCTGAACTCGATCGCCTCAAGATCAAGGGCCGCGACAGCGAACCCGAACGGGTGCTCGTCATCTTCGGGGTCGTCCTGTTCATCCTCGGTGTGGTTGGCGTCATTTTCGCGTTGCAGTCGGCACACACGAGTTCCGACGTGACGGTCCAAAATGAAAAGATCATCATGGCGATCGGGGCGGCCATGTTGGGGCTCGCTGGCGTGGTCATTTGGGCCCGCTACTCGATGACTCGCTATTTGCGCTACTGGCTCTTGCGGGTGATCTTCGAGCAGCGCTATCAGCAGGACCGCAGCATCGAAGTCCTCGAACGCATCTCGTCGAAGCTGGACAAATAGGTCGCGACTGACAAAGGTCCTTGCATCGCGCCCCGCATATGGGACAGAGTGCGTGCAGATCTGACGGACCGTCAGATCCAATGAGCTGGCATCCCGAGGGGGACCTGTGAAGCGAAGTCGATTGGGTGCAACCATTCTGGTTCTTTCTGCAGTGGTGGGTGCCTGCAGCAGCGGAAAGAAAATCAACGAAGGGGCGCCTGGCGCAACGCAGCCTGGCGTCGTCGCCTCGACGACATCCGACAAATGCAAAGCCGAGGCACCCAAGGCAACGGATATCGGTATCACCGACAAAGAGATCACCGTTGCGGTCACCGCCGATATTGGGTCGCCGTTCCGCAAAGGCTTGTTTCAGGGTTCGATCGATGGTGTCAAAGCTTGGGCTGATTGGAAGAACGCCAACGGCGGGCTCGCATGTCGCAAGATCGTCGTGAAGCAATACGACTCAAAACTCACGGATACCGACGCGAAGAACGCAATGGTCGACGCGTGTTCTTCCTCCTACGCCCTCGTCGGAACCACGGCCTTGTTCCTCGACGACATGAAGCCAATCGAAACGTGCAAGGACCAAGCTGGCAAGGCGACGGGACTCACCGACTTCGCAGTGCTGCAGACGGCAGTCGAGCAGCAATGCTCGCAGTGGGATTTCGCGCTCCTTCCAGGTCAAGGAGCATGTCCCTTTAGCGGGAAAGGCGAACGCGACTATGCCGTCTCCGACGGGCCGTTTCAGTATTACCTTTCGAAGTACGGCAACAACGTGCTCCACGGCGTGTGGGTAATCCCGATCGATCTCGAATCGACACGGAGTTCATCACTTCCTGGTTTTCGCTATAGCCAAAAGATTGGGATCAAACTCGATCAAGAATTCGGAGCGAGCGGCTTGCAAACCCAGTCGGCGTACGGCCCATTCGTCCAGGCCATCAAAGACCACAAGTCGACGTATGCGCGCAACGGCCTCGACTACCTCGGCACCGTATTCCTGCGCAAAGAGGCAGCAACACAGGGTGTCGACACCGTCAAAGTGTGGGACTGTTCGGTGCAGTGCTACGACCAGCGGCTCATCACGCAAGGACTTTCAGCGGTTGAGGGACAATACGTTTGGATTTCGTTCCTGCCGTTCGAAGACAAAGGATCAAACCCCGTCCTCGACGGACTCTTGCAGTACGACGCGCACCCAGATGGATTCGGCGCGCAAGCGTTCGCATCTGGGGAGGCGTTTGCCGCCGCCGTCGACAGCATCGTTGCGAAATCTGGCCCGAACGGTCTCACTCGCGCTGCGATTCTTGATGCAGCCCGCAACCTTCACAACTTCGATGCTGGCGGATTCATCCCGCCCACCGACGTTGGGGCGAAAAAGGGCTCACCGTGTTACATCATGATGCAGGTCAAGAACGGCAAATTCGTGCGGATTGAACCGACGAAGCCTGGCACCTTCAACTGTGCTGCAAAGACCGAGAACATCCGCATCGACGCGCTCACTACCTTCAAGCCATAGCGGTGCGGCGTTTCGTCGTACCCGTCGCAACTACGACCGCGATGCTCGCGGTCGTAGTTGCGACGTGGGCGGGTCGGCCAATCACGGGTGAGCGCCTCGTGCAAATGCTCGTGTTGGCACTGCCGACAGCCGGGATATACGCGCTCGCCGCGACGGGCCTGGTTGTTGTGTATACGACAACCGGAGTGTTCAATTTCGCCCAAGGCGCTGTCGGCATGCTCGGCGCGTTGTTGTATTGGCAACTTAAGGTCGCCGATGCCTGGCCAACATGGATAGCCGTTGTGATCACCGTGTTTGTGTTTGCGCCGCTGCTCGGCTGCGTGCTTGAACGGCTGATTATGCGGCACCTTGCGGGCAAAGACATCGTGACACAACTGATGGTGACTGTGGGCTTGTTACTCGGGCTCGTCGGAGTTGCGAACACGATCTGGGACCCAAACGTCGGGCGTGCCGTCCCGACTTTCTTTGGAATCGACGGCTTTTCCATCGCTGGCGTCATCCTCACCTGGCATCGCTTGATTGCGCTCGTTGTGGCCGTGCTCCTCGTCGTCGGATTGCGTTTCCTGTTGTACGCAACCCGCACGGGAATTGCGATGCGAGCGGTCGTCGACAACCGCGGGCTCGCCTCGCTCGCTGGCGTTCCCGCACCACGAGTATCGATGGTTGCATGGATGCTCGGGAGCACGCTGGCTGCGCTCGCAGGAGTGTTGATCGCCAATGAAACAGATATGTTTTCGCTCGGCTCTCTGACGCTCGTGACGTTGGTGCCTGCGTTCGCTGCGGCCGCGCTCGGGCGCATGCGGAGCTTGCCCTTGACGTACCTCGGCGCAATTATTCTCGCTACAGCGAAGGTATTCTCCGACCTATTTCTTTCGTTCGGGGGCCGGTGGGCGAAAGTCCCCGACCGCTTCCCTGAAATCATGTTGTTCGTCGTGTTGTTGCTCCTCCCAGCGTCACAGCTGCGTTTCGCCAGAATTACGACCATGCGTGCGCGTGCACGCCCAGCCAGTCCGCGCCACGCCGCCGTTGGTCTCGCCTCGCTCATCGTGGTGGTTCCAATAATTGGTGCATCGCTGAGTGCCACGAACCTCAGCCATCTCACCGAAGCGCTGGGGCTCGCGCTCGTTGCGCTCTCGTTGGTACCGCTCACGGGTTGGGCCGGACAGGTATCGTTTGCGCCGCTCGCCTTCGCGGGAATTGGCGCGGCAGCGTTTGCGCGGTGGGGCGGCGGAGCCGGTCACCCATGGGCGATTCTCCTCGGCGCAGTCGCGGCCGCGCCAGCTGGCATGTTGTTGAGTCTGATCGCAGTGCGTTTGCAAGGCTTGTATCTCGGTCTTGCCACGTTCGCGTTTGCATTCTTTACACGCGAAATTCTGCTCGATCAACCGTTCGCGTTTGCAGGACAAACACTCAATACCCCGCGGCCGCATTGGTTCGGCATCTCGCTTGAGGGAGACCAGGCCTACTTGACGGTGCTCGTCGTGGTCTTCGCAATCGTCGCAATGGGCCTCGTGTTGATGCGGAACCGTCCTTGGGGCCGTCGCCTCGTTGCACTGCGCGACAGCGAGGCGGCTGCGGCAACAGTAGGCATCAACCTGTTGGAGACCAAGGTCGCAGTCTTCACACTTTCAGCAATGATTGCAGGGCTCGGCGGTTCATTCCTCGCGATGTTCTATACCAAACCTTCAGCTGCAAAGTTCGAGGCGCTGGCAGGTCTCGGACTCGTCTTGCAGATGGTCGTCGGCGGAATTGCACTCGTCGCAGGGGCCGTGTTTGCTGGCGTTTTCCAGCTCCCGATTCAGATCCTGCTCAACCGTTTCCCCGATATTGCCCTGCTACGGGGACTCGAGAGCATCGCGCCCGGTTTCGCTGCACTCGGCATCATTCAAAACCCGCAGGGTGCCGTCGTCGCGATCGGGGAAGGTTTCGCACCATTACTCCCAGGGCGTTCCGATGCGCGCGCCGCGCTCGGCGCGAAGCGTCAGCGCACAGCTGATCGCTACGAGACGGAATCCAACGAACTTGGTCTCAGTATCCCGCTCACCGACCGAGTCATTGCCGATGTCGAACGAGCACTCGGGGCAAGCAGCGAACTCGTGGCGGAGCGACGCTGATGGCCCGACTCGTCATCAATGCGGTATCGGTACGCTTCGGGGGACTCCTCGCGGTTGATCAGGCATCCCTCGACGTGGAAAGCGGTGCAATCGTCGGCTTGATCGGCCCAAATGGGGCGGGGAAAACAACGTTGTTCAACGTCATCACGGGGCTGCAACGACCGTCATCTGGCAGCGTCGATCTCGATGGAAAAAGTCTGCAGGCGAAGAAGCCACACGCGCGAGCGCGTCTCGGTATCGCTCGCACGTTCCAACGGCTCGAAGCCTTCGGAAGCTTGACCGCACGTGACAACGTGCTCGTCGCCGCAGAAATGCGCAAGCGGTGGAACCATGAGCGATACGACGCGGCGGCGACGACCGATCACATCCTCGAACTCGTGGGGATTGCCCACCTGAGCGACGCGCCAGCGGCTTCGCTTCCCACTGGCAACGCCCGCCTTGTGGAACTGGCACGAGCGCTCGCGATTGCGCCATCAATTCTGTTGCTCGACGAACCCTCATCTGGCCTCGACGAAGAAGAAACCGACGCGATGGGTCGACTGCTCTCGCAGCTCGCGGGCGAAGGTCTTGGTGTGCTCCTCGTCGAGCACGACATGCCGTTCGTCATGGAGGTGTGCGATCGCATCAATGTCCTCGATTTCGGCAAGGTCATCGCGAAAGGAACTCCCGCTGAAATCCAGGGAAACCCTGAGGTGCAACGGGCGTATCTCGGAACGAATGTCGAGGCGCCATGAGCGCGCCGGTATTGGAACTCCGAGGAATTCACGGTGGCTACGGAACGATCGATGTGTTGCACTCGGTCAATCTCACCCTTGAGGCAGGCCAGGTTCATGCACTGCTCGGCCCGAATGGCGCAGGCAAGTCCACGACGTTGGGGGTTGCGTCAGGCCAAATAGTGCCGCATGCTGGCACGCTGTCGCTCATGGGTCGCGACATCACCGGCGGTGCGCCCGACGCAATCGCACGGGCCGGGTTGTGTTTGATCCCTGAAGGGCGTGGCATCTTTCCGAACCTCACCGTGCAGGAAAACCTTCGAATCGCCACCTATACCGGAACGCCGTACCGTGTCGTGCTCGATCGAGCCTTCGAAACGTTCCCGCGACTCGGTGAACGACGCAAACAGACCGCCGGAACGTTGTCGGGCGGTGAACAGCAGATGCTTGCGATGGCGAGGGCACTGGCGACCGACCCCGCGATTTTGCTCATCGATGAGCTCTCGATGGGGTTGGCGCCGATCATCGTCGAGGAGCTCTACGGACACGTTCGGCGTATCGCCGAATCAGGCTTGTCAATTCTGATCGTCGAACAGTTCGTCCACGAACTGCTTGGCATCGCCGATGTGGCATCCATCATGCTGCATGGAAGAATCGTCGGCAGCGGCACTCCTTCAGAGATCGCCGAGACGTTGCAGGCTGCATACCTCGGCACCGCGAATAGTTAGTTCCTACGAAAGGCAAGCGATGAGCGATCAACACACGACGAGCGGTTCGACGATGTCGGGCGACCGGCTGGCCTCGTTTCGCAGCGAGGTGGAAGCGATTAAACTCGGCGGGAGTGTGGCCAAAATGGAACGCATTGGCGCCATTGTCGGGCTCGTCGCGGCGCTCGTTGGGGCGATCGTCGCGATCGTGGCGTATAGCGGTGCACAGAACGCCGGCGATTTCGCAACGATCTATCGAGATCAGGTGCTCGGCGGCGTTGGCATCCTCGTGGCGATCGTCGGTGCGCTCGTTTGGTTGCGCAATTCGATCACACGCCATCTCCGGTGGTGGATGATCCGCAACATCTACGAACAACGCGAACAAACCGACCGTCTCATCGAAGCCCTGCGGGACCCCCGCCCCTCAACAAACTCGGAAAACGTCTAGTTGCGCGGGACGTCTTTGAAGGGAAGCGTTTTATCGGGACGGGGTTCTCCAGGTAAGCCGAGTACTCGCTCCCCTAACACATTGCGCTGCACTTGTTCGGTGCCGCCGCCGAGGCGAATCGACCACTGGCTCAAGAACACTTGCTGCCACGCACCAGCGGCAGGTGCGTCAGCGTTCGTCAACATCGCGTTGGCACCTTCGATCGCCATCA
>JBBRPC010000113.1:0-11251 GCA_038228615.1 Acidimicrobiia bacterium
AGGTATTGGGCGCAGTACGCAAAGCAAAAAGTGAGCAGAAACGTTCGCTTGCAACGGTCGCGCGATCGGTAGTAGTGACCGATACCGCGATCCGTATTGGTGCGCTCACGGCCGCTCAGCGCGAGGTGTGCGATGCCGGCAAGATCGAGTCGTTCACGACCGAGATCGGCGAAGCGTTACAGGTCACCGTGGTGCTTGCGATCGACGAGACCGCCGCAACCAATGGCTGACCGCGCGCTGCGACAATGGCTCGAGGCGCACGTCAACCTCGAACGCGGTCTCGGACGCCCCGCGCACGTCGCGCGCGTTGAGGCGCCGACGCTCGAACGGATTCAAGAACTCACAGCCATGCTCGGGTCGCCTCAAGTCGATTTTGATGGCATACATGTCACGGGGACGAATGGCAAAACGTCGACCGTACGTTTGACCGCCGGGCTCCTGACGGCAGCCGGGTATAAGGTCGGCACGTACACGAGTCCGAATCTCGAACGTGTGAACGACCGTATGACGGTGGCGGGTCGAGAAGTCACTGATGAGCAGCTCGATGAGCTCCTTCGAACAATTCGCCTCGTCGAGCCACACCTCAGCGAAGCACCGAGCTATTTCGAGATCTTGACGGCCGCCGCGTTCTACTGGTTCAGCGATGAAGCCGTCGACGTGGCAATCATTGAAGTTGGTCTCGGTGGCACGTGGGATGCGACGAACGTGATCGACGCCGACGTTGCCGTGATCACAAATGTCGCGATCGACCATGTTGAGTATCTCGGTGCCACTCGCGAACTCATCGCCGCAGAAAAGGCGGGGATCATTACGCCGATGAGCACGCTCGTGCTCGGTGAAGCAGATCCCGACCTGGCGCCTATTTTCCTCAATAGGGTTCCACAACACTCCGTGATACGCGACCGCGACTTTTTGGTGCGCGCCAACACGCTTGCCGTGGGCGGCCGGCTGATCGACCTCACGACGCGGCTCGCGCGGTACGACGACGTGTTCCTCTCCTTGCACGGTGCACATCAGGGCGACAACGCTGCCTGCGCGCTTGCGGCAGCGGAGGCGTACGTTGGCGAAGCGTTGGCAGACGATGTTGTTCGCGATGCATTCGCAAACGTGACGTCACCGGGGCGGCTGGAAATCGTTGGTCGGAACCCGTTGGTTATTCTCGACGGGGCTCACAATGTGGCAGGGGCGCAGGTGCTTCGCTCCGCGTTGCGAGACGATTTCATCCCTGCACCGCGCACGTTGGTTGTGGGATTGCTTCGCGAGAAGGATCCTCATGAAATGCTTGCCGCGCTCGGTCTCGACGAAGCGAGGCTGCTCGTTGTGTGCGCACCGCCTTCACCACGTGCACACGACCCGAATGTTGTCGCCGACGCGGCTGAATCGATGGGCTTTCCGCAGGATCGCATCGAGGTGAGCGACTCGGTGAATGCCGCAATCGGTTTCGCGATGCTGGAAACTCCACCCGAAGGTCAGGTGGTGGTCACGGGAAGTTTGTATCTGGTCGGCGCCGCCCGGTCGTCGAAAGCGTTTTCGAGCGAACGCCGAGATGCTCGTTAACCTCCCATGCCCATGAGCGAAACTCGAACTTTGGTGTTGTGTAAGCCGGATGCCGTGCGGCGTCGTCTCGTCGGCGAAATCGTTGGCAGACTCGAGGCCAAGTTCCTCACCATCACGGCAATGGAGCTCCGCACGCTTGATGCCTCCACTGCACGCCAGCACTACGCCGAGCATGATGGCAAGCCGTTTTTTGGTGAACTTGTCGACTTCATTACGGGTGGTCCACTTGTGGCAATGGTGGTCGAAGGCAATGAGGCCTGGAAAGTCGTCAGGACGCTCATGGGCACGACCAATCCTCGTGAGGCGGCGCCAGGCACAATCCGCGGCGATCTCGCCATCGAAATGGGCGAAAATCTCGTCCATGGCTCTGATGGTGCCGATTCGGCGGAACGAGAAATCGCGATCTTCTTCCCGCACCTCGCCTGACGGCGAGAATTTTCCCCGTGATTCAGGGTAACCGGATCCTCTCCGGCCCCGCGATGGCGTGAATTGAGTCCCTCCATCTAGCCTGGGACCTGTCCGCCTGCTGCTGCAAAGGCTCAATCGTGTCCGAACCTTGGTACGCGCCCGTCGTTGGGCGCGACATGGCCATCGATCTTGGCACCGCGAACACGCTCGTCTACGTGCGTGGCCGCGGTGTCGTATTGAACGAACCGTCGGTCGTGGCGATAAATGCGCGAACTGGTGTGCTGTTGGCTGTTGGGATCGAAGCAAAGCGAATGATCGGCAGAACCCCCGGCTACATCCAAGCGATCCGTCCCCTCAAAGATGGCGTCATCAACGACTTCGATATCTGCGAAAAAATGATTCGCCACTTCGTCGGCAAAGTGCACCAACGTCGTTTCGCCAAACCTCGTATGGTCATTTGCGTGCCATCCGGTGTCACTGGTGTTGAACAACGAGCGGTCCAAGATGCTGCCGAAAATGCTGGCGCACGCCGTCCCGTCGACATCATCGAAGAGCCAATGGCCGCCGCGATTGGAGCCGGATTGCCCGTGCACGAACCAGCAGGCAACATGATTGTCGACATTGGTGGCGGAACGACTGAGGTCGCGGTGATCTCATTGGGCGGAATCGTGGCGAGCGAATCAATTCGCATCGCAGGCGATGAACTCGACGACGCGATTATTGCGTTTGTCAAACGTGAGCACTCCCTTGCTCTTGGAGAACGCACGGCCGAGGAGATAAAAATCGCGCTCGGCAGCGCGTTTCAACTCGAAGAAGAAATGTATGCAGAGATTCGTGGCCGCGATCTTGTGAGCGGCCTTCCTAAGACCGTCGTCGTCTCGACGGTCGAAATTCGTGAGGCAATCGAGGAGCCTGTGGCCGCGATCGTTGATGCCGTCAAGGTGACGCTCGACAAGACACCACCGGAACTTGCGGCCGACATTATGGGTCGTGGCATTGTCCTCACCGGTGGAGGGGCGATGTTGCATGGGCTGCCCGAACGGCTGCACGCCGAAACCGGTATGCCGATAGCGGTGGCAGACAATCCTTTGTTTTCGGTCGCGATCGGCTCAGGACTTTGCTTGGAAAACCGTAAAGTGCTGAAGGGCGTGTTGTCGACGAGCGGCGGCGGGTAGTCACCGGTTTGTTGTAATGGCTGATAATTCGCTTGGTGGCCGCCGTCGCTACGTGTTGCTCCTCATGGTGCTCACTGCGATCACGCTCGCCACCCTCGACTCACGCGCGCACAGCTCAGGCCCGATCGGTGCCGCGGGCCGCGTCGCTCATCGCGTGGTGCAGCCCGTCAGCGATGCGGCGAGTTCGGTGTTCTCGCCATTTCATGATTGGTGGCATGGATTTACCCATCACGGCGACATTGTCAAGGAGAACCGGGCGCTGAAACAGCAGCTGCAACAGGCGCAGGCTGATGCGAGGGCAGGCCACGACGCAGCTGCACAGAATCGCGTCTACGCAAGACTGTTCCAATTTCCGTTCCAGACCGATTATCCCAACGTCAACGCGCGCGTGACGGCCGACGGTGCTGGCAACTTTGAAGGCGCGGTAACGCTCAACGTCGGGAGTGAACACCACATCGCTTCGGGTATGGCCGTCGTAGGCCCATTGGGAATGATCGGTCGGATATCCAGGGTGTGGAACGGCGGATCGACCGTATTGCTGGTGTCGGATCCGAACTTCGGTATTGATGTGCGTCCGCTGCTGTCGACACAATGGACGACTGCGCACACCGCGAGCGACGGCCAGCTCAAAGCGACCTTTGAAGACGACCGAACGCAGGCGCAGTCTGCGGTGAAACTCCACGAACAGGACACGATCATTACCTGCGGCTGCGACAACAGCGACTACCCACTTGGAATCCCGGTTGGTACTGCACGGAGTGCAATCCGCGCCCAAGATCGAAGCGAGGTCAACGTCGTCTTGCACACGTATCTCGACCGCCGGAGTTTGGAATTTGTGAAGGTCATCACCTGGCGCCGCGGCGATCCGACCCCCGCCACGGTGACCGCGACGACGAAGTCGAAACCCACAACGAAATCCACGTCCCAAACGACTGCCAGCACGACCAGCTCAACTCCGGGGCATTAGCGGTGCGCCTGTTTCGACTGATGCCGCTCGCAATCGCTGTCGTGGTGACACAGGTCGCGATCATGCCCCAGGTGCGACTCTTCGGTGTGGTGCCGGATCTTGCGTTGATCGCCGCTGTAGCGGTCGGGTGGAGTGATGGCGGTGAAACGGGTGCCTGGTTTGGGTTTGTGACCGGTCTGGCGCTCGATCTGTTCGTGAGTACGCCATTCGCGATGACCGCCTTGGCGTACGCGCTCACCGCATACTTGGCATCGTCGATGCATTCTGTGATTGATCGGCGCGTGCCGGTGTTGGTGGCCGGGTCGGTGCTCGTCGCCGGATTGTGTTCGGGGATGATTTTTGTGATCGGTTCCATTTTGGCCGGTGCCGATCAGCTGCAACGGACTCATACGATTGTGATTGTGGCCGTCGCAGCGTTGTACGACGCGCTCCTTGCGCTTCCAATGTTCGGGCTCGTCCGTTTCGTTATCGGCGAGAGCGACCGGGTGCGAATATGAACGACTCGCGGGTGCGCATTCATATTGTGGGCATTGTCGTCACGGCACTGTTTTGTTCATTGCTGGCACGGTTGTGGTTCTTGCAAGTTCGCGAGAACCCAACGTCTGTTTCGATCTCGAATCAGTCGACGCGCACGATTCGTACGCCGTCGAGCCGCGGCTTGATCTACGACAGCGAGGGTCGGTTGTTAGTCGGCAACCGCGTCTCGTGGGCCGTAACGGCAGATCCGGAGTTGCGCGCCGCGTCCCATACTTCAAAGGAACGAAAAGTTGTGCCGTTGGTAGCGCAGCTATTGAAAACCGATCCGAATGTCTTGACGAAATTGCTCGATTCGCGCCAAGCCGGGCCGCTGGAGTTCGTAGTACTGCAATCCGACGTGAGTCCGGTCGTGCGGACGCAGCTTGCTGAGCACAGCGAACTTTACCCGCACGTCGAACTTGCGGCACTCGACCAACGTTGGTACGCAGACCCGACGCTCGCGCCGCAGTTACTCGGGTATCTCGGGCGGATGACGCCTGATGACGTCGCGAAACACGCCGACTATGGCAACAACGAGATGATCGGCCGCACCGGCATCGAGGCCGTGTATGAGTCGATGTTGCGTGGAACCCCATCGGCAGTTGACGTGGCGGTCGACCCTCGAGGTCAAGTCGTGGGCGATCCGATCCACACCTACGCCGGCCGTCCCGGTTACAACGTGAATCTCACAATCAACGGTGATTGGCAGGCGTTTGCGCAGAAGGCGCTCCAGGCTGGTATCGACCGCGCCAGGACCGAGTTCGATGAAGACCTCTTTAAGAACGGCGGCTATCAGGTCAAGTATCGGGCGACGGGTGGAGCGGTGTTGGTACTCGATACCCGCGACGGTTCCGTCAAAGCAATGGCATCGAATCCGGGGTATGCAAATTCCAATTCGATCGGTGCGCAGTTCGCCGCGCTGACATCGAAAGCGAGCAATATCCCGTTGCTCAATCGCGCGACGCGTGGCCTGTATGCGCCGGGATCAACGTTCAAGCTCGTGAGCTCCACCGCGTCTGTACAAAGCGGAACGTTCGGAGAATTTACGCCGGTGCCCCAAGACGATGGGTGTTTGCGTCGAGGCACCACCTTCAAGATCTGTCAACCGGGTGGCGGTGGTGGGACCGTCAGCTTGCAACGCGCCATCACGATCTCGAGCGATATCTACTTCTACAAGGTGGGCGACGCGCTCTGGACGCGATGGAAAAATGGCGACGTGCAGGGCGGTTACGCGATCCAAAACGAGGCGAGAATGTTCGGTTTTGGAGCAAAGACCGGAATAGACATCGGTGAGTCGGGTGGAACCGTTCCCGACGAAGCCTGGAAGCATCGCCTTGCAAGGGCCGAGTATCCCAATCCCCTCAACAAACGCGACCAAGAGGGATACAACGCAAACAAGGGTTGGAACCCAGGTGACAACATTGGTCTTGCTGTTGGCCAAGGAGATCTGTTGGTCTCTCCGTTACAACTCGCCGACGCGTACGGCGCGCTGGCAAACGGGGGCACGGTGTGGCGGCCACGGCTAGTGAATACGATCACCGACGCGTCGGGCCACACGGTCGCCAATGCTGCGGTGGGCCCGAAAGCACGAAGTGTTGTGCAATTCCCCGCCACGTTGCGCGACACGCTGCTCGCGGGATTCGCAGGCGTCGTGTCCGATCCGAACGGCACGGCATATGAGGCATTCAGAGGCTTGCCCGCGAGCGTCGGAACGGTTCGCGGCAAGACCGGAACTGCGCAGTTTGCGGGGAAGTCCCCGAAACCTGGCCAGAGCATTCCTTCCTGTATCCAAACTGGCAATGGCGCCTTGAACTTCGACAAGTGCATCGGCGATACATCATGGTTCGTGAGCATGTATGCGCCGCCAGGAACTGATCAGAGTCACCCTCGGTACGTCATTCTTGCAATGGTCGAACAAGGTGGTCGTGGCGGCAGGATTGCAGCACCGATCGTGCGCCAAATCATTGAACATATGAACGGCATCAACCCTGTGACACCTATTCCTCAGCTCACTGCTGGTGCCGGACCAAAGGGCTGATCCGATGGCCGTATTCACTTCTCAAGAGCGGCGTCGTTATTTTGATCCGACGGCGAACCCATTGTTGCGATTCGATTGGCTGCTGTTGTTCGCGGTTGGGGCGACGTGTGGTTTCGGGCTCACGATGGTCTACAGCACTACTCGTATCGCGCTCCCCAAATCGAAGGGGCATATCGCGCCGACGTACTACCTCGAACGTCAAGGGATAGCGCTCGTGATTGGCGTTGCCGTCGCCGCGTTGGCGATGGTGATCGACTACCGCAAGTTGCGCGATCTCTGGCCGTTGGCGTATGGCTTGTCGCTGCCTCTCTTGCTCGCAGTTCGTTTCGTTGGTGTCGGCACCGGCGGTACGACCGCGTGGTTCAACGTCGGGCCATTCCAGTTTCAACCGTCTGAGCTTGCAAAACTGGTGCTCATTGTCTCGCTCGCGGGATTTTGTTCACACCATGAAGGCGAGTTCGACGCCTGGCGACTGGTGCAGGTGCTTGCCCTTGCGGGCATCCCGATGGCACTCGTGATGCTCCAAAATGATCTCGGCACGATGCTCGTCATGGCCGTGTGCGCGATTGCGGTCATGGTGGTTGCGGGGCTGAAGCCGGTACATCTCGTGGTGCTGTTCTTGGTCACGCTGTCGCTCTTTGGCGGCCTACTTGCGAGCGGAAAGTTCGCCACATATCGATTGCAGCGACTCACAAGTTTTCTTGATCAGTCGCAGACCAAGCCAGTAGATAAACAAACGAACGCGGAGTTCAGCCTGCAGCGCGCGCTGGCCGCCAATTCCAACGGCGGCTTGACAGGCCAAGGTCTGTATAAGGGTGTCCTGACCAACACACCGAATGGTGTTCCCGCGCAACGCACCGATTTCATCTTCACCGCCGTGGGTGAACAGCTTGGCTTCGCTGGAGGCGCGGTGTTGCTCGCCCTCTTCGCGTTGATGGTGTGGCGAACCTGGCGAATAGCTGCCACGGCCGATGATCGCTTCGCACAGCTCATCGGAATTGGCTTTGTCGCCATGTTCACGTTTCAGATCTTTGAGAACATCGGAATGACAATGGGCATGATGCCCATTACGGGTATTCCGTTGCCGTTCATGAGCTATGGGGGCTCGGCGATGATTGCGTACTGGGCGGCGATCGGACTGATCGCCAATATTCACTTCCGGCGTACCTAGGTCGGGTACCGGCGAGCTGGGGGGTGGCCGGGTAAGGTGATGTGGACATGTCCGACCTCTGGCCGCGGATCGAACCGCTCCTGGCCAAGGTGGAGAAGCCCGCTCGCTACATCGGCATGGAGCGGGGCAGCCGGCAGCCTGAATGGGCGCCACATAAGGTTGCCTGGCTCCTGATCTACCCCGACACTTACGAGATCGGCCTCCCCAACCAGGGGCTCCAGATCCTTTATGAAATCTTAAACGAACGGGGCGATGCGGTCGCCGAGCGCTCTTACGCGCCATGGACCGACATGGCATCCTCGATGCGCGCGAAGCGGTTGCCGCTGTTCAGTGTGGATACCCACCGAGCCGCTGGCGACTTCGATGTACTGGCGTTCAATCTTTCGGCCGAGCTGGTATTTACCAATTTGCTCGAAATGGTCGATTTGGCCGGAGTGCCGGTGCGCAACGAGGACCGTCGCCCAGAGCATCCGATCGTGATCGCCGGAGGGCACAGCACCTTCAATCCTGAACCCTTGGCCGAGTACGTCGATGCGTTCGTGATCGGTGAGGGCGAAGAAGTCGTCAGCGAAATCACCGAAGTGTTGGCCGCGTGGAAAAAAGGTGGGAGAGCCGGTCGGGAAGCAGTGCTGCACGACCTCGCCTTGATTCCCGGTGTCTATGTCCCGTCGATGTATCACGTCGAATACGACGGCATGCAGATCGCGGCAATTGAGCCGCGCTATTCCGACGTTCCTGCCAAGGTCGACAAGCGCACGGTCGCTGATCTCGACGACTGGCCGTATCCGAAACAACAACTCGTTCCGCTGATCGAGGTTGTGCACGATCGTTTGAACGTTGAGGTCTTTCGGGGTTGCACGCGCGGCTGTCGTTTTTGCCAAGCAGGCATGATTACTCGCCCGGTACGAGAACGCAGCGAGGAATCCGTGCGCACGATGGTGGCAGAAGGTTTGCGGCGCACCGGCTACGACGAAGTCGCGCTCACGTCGCTGTCGACCGCTGATTTTTCAGGCATCGAAGGTGTCGTGGCGGGCCTTGTCAACGACCAACCAGGTACGGGTCAAGTCGCGTTGAGTTTGCCGAGCTTGCGTGTCGACGCGTTTACGGTCGGGTTGGCGAGCCAGATCCAAAAGGTGCGCAGAACGGGCTTGACGTTCGCTCCAGAGGCCGGATCGTGGCGCCTACGCCAAGTCATTAACAAGCTGGTGCTGGAGGACGACCTGTATTCGGCCGTCGAGAGCGCGTATTCGAGCGGCTGGCGTCGGATGAAGCTGTACTTCCTCACTGGCTTGCCGACTGAGGTCGACGAAGACACACTCGGTATCGCCGAGCTCGCAAGAAACTGTGTCGAGATCGGCAGAAAATACAACAAGCAAGCATCGGTCACGGTCAGCGTTGGTGGGTTCGTTCCGAAAGCGCACACGCCGTTCCAATGGTTCGGCCAAAACGGCGTCGAAGAATTGCGCCGCAAGATTTTTCTGCTGCGCGACAATCTTCGTCCGCTGCGGGGATCGGGCGTGAAGAACCAAAAGCTCAGCAACCAAGTGAACATGAAGTGGCACGATGCTGAGGCGAGCTTTGCCGAAGGGCTGTGTTCTCGAGGTGACCGCCGCATCGGGCGCGTGATCGAACGTGTCTGGCGGGCTGGCGGCACGTTCCAGGAATGGTCGGAGCACTTCCATTTAGACCGTTGGCTCGACGCGTGTGCCGCAGAGGGCCTCGATCCTGCGTGGTTCACGACGCGTCACCGCCACGTCGACGAAATATTGCCGTGGGATCACAT
The DNA here is from genome assembly GCA_038228615.1 of Acidimicrobiia bacterium. Lineage (GTDB taxonomy): Bacteria > Actinomycetota > Acidimicrobiia > IMCC26256 > PALSA-610 > F1-120-MAGs023. The sequence continues at coordinate 9,616 of JBBRPC010000113.1, forward strand.
CACCGCCGGACTCCATAAGGATTTCTTGTGGCTCGACTGGCAGGAGGCGCTGGCCGAGCATGGGCTCCCCGATTGTCGCTGGACGCCGTGTTATGACTGTGGTGTATGCACCGATTATGCGCTGGAACACGTGGTGGCCTCGCCCATCGCGCCGGCCGGTGGCAGCCAAGGCACCAACCAAGATTGGTCGAATCAAGCAGAAGTTGCGGTGCGGTTTCTCGGCCGCAAGCCAGTGCCGTCGCATTTGCCAGCCGCCCAGCCCGACGCCCTGCCCGACGAGGTTGCCGAGCCGATACACGCAGTGACATGAGGGGCGGCTCGACGTTTCCTGTGCGGGTTCGTTTCTCGAAGCTCGGAAAAGTGCGCTGGACGAGTCATCGCGACGTCGCTCGGATGTTCGAGCGGGCGTTTCGTATTTTGGAGCTTCCGTTGGAATTCAGCGAAGGCTTTTCCCCACATCCAAAAGTAAGTTTCGGGTTGGCCCTGTCAACCGGATATGAGAGCAACGAAGAGTTCCTCGACTTTTCGTTGGCGAAACCGATCGACCTTGAGACGTTGCCGGAACGTCTCACTACTGCTTTGCCGCTGGGCATGACAGTGAATTGCGCGGTCCTGCTCGATGACCGTGTCCCGGCATTGCAAGAAACGGTGACTGCCGTGGAATGGATCTTTGAAGTTGGCCGCGACGACGATGTCGCGATCGATGTCGACGAGTTCATTGCCGCAGTCGATGCCGCACTTGCATGCGATGAAATCACCATTCGACGTTCCCGGAAAGGCAAACTTGTCGACGACGATGTGCGAGGCGCGATCCGCCATTGCACCGTCACGTCGAAGGTTGGGGCGGGAACTGTCGTGTGTGAACTTGAAGTGAGTACCCAACCGCGCAGCGCCAAGCCGCTCGATGTGTTGGCCGCGATCATGCAGGTCACCCCTGCGATCGGGCCGCTCGTCGAGCGCAGTGTGCTGCGCATGTCTCAATGGATTGAACGCGACGGCGCGCGGCTGAGTCCGCTCGACGCCGATGCGCGTGCGCATATCGCTACGGCGTGTGCGTCATGAGAAAGGTCAAATATGTCCGAGATCGAAACCGATCACGACGAACTCAGTGTGTCGCAGCCAGATTCCGAGGAGCACCGCGCCTCGATTGAGGCCGACATCGATATCGACGACCCTGATTTCGACGACCCTGATACCGACGACACCGATACCGACGACCCTGATATCGACGACCGGGACGACGCGGATGCCCAGGGCACCGCGCCACGTCCGATCGTGCTCGGCCCCGATGGGCTCCCGATTCCCCGCAAGAAACGTCGACGCGGCAAGCGTGGAGGCAAGAACCGCAATCGAAAACCACCTGGATCCTCGCCCGACGGCGAAGTTGGCGACGCCGACCCGCTCGTCGACGATGCCGACGAGACACTTCCGAAGAGCTGGAATGACGCTGGCGCCGATCGGGGTATGACGACCGAGGATGCCTTCGATGAGGCGCTGCACGACGCCGGACTCGCTCCCGTTGTGGTCGATGTCGACGACGGTCCCGCCCCGTTTTTGAAGCCTTCGGTTCCACCGCCGGCCCGCAAAGCGAAGGCCGATGAAGGACCAGACGACGCGCCGAGTTCTCCGGTTGGAT
>JBBRPC010000114.1:0-11217 GCA_038228615.1 Acidimicrobiia bacterium
CGACGGCATCGAAGCCCGCGTTCACGCATTTCAACACTCGCGCAGCCTCGATCGGACCGAGAATGTCGAGGCGACGGATATCGAGCCAGCGTTCGCCTGGCCAGCCGTTGTGCGCGCCGAGCACACTTGCGGGAAATGCCGCAGCGTCCGGGCGCCAGTTTTCGTAGGTTCCTGCGTCGACGTAACAGATCGCATGCGCGCCATTGGCGTGGATCGCGTTGACGGTCACCGCAGCTGGGGTGCTCCCGTCGCTCTCATACAGATCGATATCGAATACCTGCGGGGCAACCGCGGAACCACCTGTCCATGGAACTGCGGTGATCGCCGTGTCGACGGGCGGCTGTAGTTGGTACTGCCAACGTGCTCCAACCGGCGGTTTCCAACCAGTGAATGCTGGCGTTGCACCTGCGGTGAACTCAATCCATTCTGCATCGAGATCCGTCGCGAACGCTTTATTGGTCGCAACGGAACGGATCTGAATTGCGCGACTCGCCGACACATATCTGGCATACGGACCCGGTGGATAGAAGCGCAAGGTCACTGGAGTGCTCGCGTCGACGACCTCGGTGTTGTCGCCAAGTAGCGACCATGCATTGCTCACGACATCGCGGATGTACCACTTCCACACCTGTTGTTGTTTCGACGGTCCGGAGTACTTCGCCTTGACGGTGAACGACCAAATTGTCGTCGCGTCGATACTCGACGGGAGTTGGTAGGTGCGGTAGCTGCGAGATTTGCCCGGCCCGAGATGCAGCCCAACGCCGTCGAGCGCCTGGATCGCACCAACACCGCCGACGACCGCACCCGCTTCGATGGTCAGCGCCGTCGGCACAAGCGTGGTGGTACTCGCTTGTGCGCTATGTGCAACGCCAGTGACTATCGCACCCGTCGCGACCAGAAACGTGGCCGTCGCCGCAGCGACCATCCGATGTGCACGCATCTATGCACAGTACCGGAACTTGCGGCTGACATTCCTGGTTGCGCAGCAATACCGACAAGGCACGACCGCGTGGGGCCACTCGAGTTCGCGGTGACGATCGCGTCCGACGGGATTGAGAGTTCGCTCGTTCCGTCCGCGTTCGTCGCCGAGACCTCAAATATCCACGGTACATTCAGCGGCAGCACTCCGTTGGGGATGAACAACGAAGTTGTTCCATCGACAACGTCGGTCACGATTCCTGAATTTGTTTCGACCACGCTGTACTTCGTTACGGCGGACGTGCCACTGTCGCTCGGTGCGACCCACGACACGGTGACGCCACCAGCGATTTGCGCGACAACGACGTTCGTTGGTGCCGTCGGAACGCGTGGCAGCACTGGAACGACTGCCACTTCGAATGTACGCGCCGTAAACGGTGACAGCGCAGCAGCATCAAGGGTGACGGCGTTCCCGGCGACGTCGTTCAACACCACTGAATCGATTGACCAAATTCCGAATTCGTCAGCGTTCGTGAGAACTATGGGTATTGCGTAGTCGCCGTGGATCGCGTCACCCCCAACCCGGTCGGCACTCGAGAAGGTGTACGTGGTCATCACTCCTGATGGCGAGCGCACTACGAATGATGATGGAGGCGAATCGCTCATCCCGCTTGCGTCATCGTCTACATGCAGGTTGACCGTCACGGTGACTGGTCCGTTGGTCGGATCGACGGTGCCTGGGCTTGCGAATAACGTCCCGAGAGTGGGAGCGACAAGGTCGGCGCCTCCTGGCACCACCGCGTTCGATGGGAGCGACGCTGCGCTCGTCATCGTCGCGTTCGCTGCGGTCACTGTGAAGGTATACGAAACGCCGTTGGTGAGCCCGCCGACGGTTGCCGATGTCAGTGCTGCATCCACTGTCGTGGCAACACCCCCCGGAGACGCGACAATTGTGTAGCTCGTCAGTGCCCCACCCGTACCGAGGCCCACAGGCGCGGTCCACGAAACATCGGCGCTCTGGTCACCGCCAGCGGCGCTCACTGCCGTCGGAGCATCCGGTGGCGTGTCGGTGGGAATCGGATCACTGATGGAGAATCCCGTCGGGAAGCCAGCGGCGAGGAGTTGGGCGGAGTTCAAGGTCACTTGGTTCCCGGCACGGTCGATCAATACAACTGCAGAAATTGGATATGTTCCCGAGGGCGCGCCAGCGGCAACGGTCAGCGTCGCGCTGTAGTCGCCGTCATACATCGTGCCCGAGACCAGGGACGAAGGCGCGAAGTCAACTCGCCCGGCATCCGCGCCGATCGGGTCGACGAACAACACCGACGAATACGTTCCGGCATCGGCAACGCCACTGCCTGCGTCGCTGATATGGGCCGTCACAACGACAGACTGCGTGGTGCTGCTCGAGGCGAGCACGGTCGGAGCCACCGACATGCCAAGCAATTGTGGTGCGGTTTGGTCGACGTTGCCAGGAATCACGGTGTTCGATTGTGCACTCGCGACGCCGGTGCCAATTGCGTTTGTCGCTCGGACAACGAAGGAGTAGCTCGTTCCGTTCTGCAGCCCTGTCACCATCACGGTCGTCGCGCTCGGCGACGTAGAAACAGTGATATTCCCGGGCACCGAAATCACGGTATATGCGGTGAGCGGGCTGCCGCCGTCGTTTGCCGGGCTGGCCCAGGTCACCGAGGCGCTCTGATCTCCGGCAGTCGCGCTCACCGCAAGCGGCGGGCCCGGCGTGCCAGCATCCGTAATGACAAACGCGGTCGATGCACCGAGCGCCGACAACGCGCTGCTCTGATACACGGCCGAGTGGCCCACACCGTCGACCAGCGTGAGCGAGCCGACTGTCCACGTGCCCACCATCGAACCTTGTGGCAACGTGAGGTGCGTCTCGTAGGTACCGACTGCGGCGGTACCCGCTATCAGTTGCGCCGCAGCGAAGCTCACCGTTGGGCCGGCGCTTCCATCGGGCTGTTGTAACGAAAGATGCGACAACGCCAACGGGTCGGTCCCGTCGGCGAGACCGCTCACATCGTCGGTAGCTGAGAGGTCGACGGTAATACTGGCAGGGCCGCTCGTCGCCTCGATCGCGATCGGAACAATCGAAAGATTGACCAATGAGGGTGCGGCGATGTCGGGAGCCCCGCCGGCGATGAAGAGATTCGACTCAGCCGATTCGCCACCATTACCTGCCAGGTTTGTGGCATGTACCGTAAATGTGTACATGACGCCAACGGTCAATCCAACCACGCTCGCAGTGTTGGCAGTCCCGGGTGCCGCAACGTTGAGACCACCTGGTGACGCAGTGATGGTGTAGCTCGACACGGCACTTGAGCCGGTGATCGCAGGTTCGAGCCAGCTCACCGACGCGACGGTGGGCGAGGAAGTCGGAGACGCGAGTACCGACAATGGGGCGCTCGGCGTGCCGTCAGATCGAACGTCGAAGGCGGCTGGGTAGCTGAGCTGCGCCCACTCGGTCGCGTCGAGCACGACCGCGTTGTGTGCCGCGTCGACGAGACGCGCTGCGAGGAGCGTCCACGTCCCCTGTTCGGACCCTTGTGGCAAGGTTGCGTGAAACACGTACCAACCGTCGAGTTCGCTCCCCGACTGAAGCTGCGCGATACCGAAGGTTGCCACGAGTTGTTGCGAACCGCTTGGCGACCGAAACGTCAACCGTGACGGCGAGTCGGTGATGCCGCTCGCGACACCGGAGAAATTGTCGGTCAAGCGAGCGCGCATCGTGATCGAACCGCTGCTCGAACTGGTATCGACAATCGACGGAGAGATCGTGAACCCGGCGACGCTCGGAGCGTTGATGTCGCCAACACCAGATTGTTGAAACGATGCAGCGAACGCGGTGCCGACGAAATCCGAAGGACCAAATGTTCGTGAATTGCCCACGTTGTCGTACACCGTAAAGGTCAGGATGCTCCACTGCCCTTGTTCTGAAAACCTCGGCACAGAGACCTGGCCCGCATAGACGCCGTCGAGGGCGGTGCCCGACACACGTTGCGCGAGGTTTGCCGAAATGCGATGGCTCCCCGTCGGTCCTTGCATCACAAGTTGACTGATCGGAGCGGTCGATCCGTTCGATACTCCAGCGAGCCCATCAACGATTCGAGCGGAAAAGGTAAGGGTTGCCGCACTCAACGAGGTGTCGATCGCATTCGGCGATACCGCCATCGACACGACGTTCGGCGCCTGGTTGTCGCCTGCCCCCGCCTGTTGCACAGAGTTCGCGAAACCGGCAGCGGCAAGATTCGCGGGCGAATAGGTAGTGGCATTGTTGGCGGCATCGGTGAGCACGATGGTCGCGAGCCATGTTCCTGGCTCCGACGAATGAACAACAGCCAACGAGGTTCTGTACACACCATCAAGAGCTGTGCCGGAGACTCGCTGTGCCTGGGAGAAATAGCCCCGGGCAAATTGAGCACCACCCGGTCCGCGCAATTCGATCGTGGATATCGGTACTGCGCCGCCGGTGGAGAGCCCCGCGAGATCATCGGTCAGGCGCGCCGTGACCACGACGGTCGCGTCGGCAGTGGCGGTATTGATCGATGCCGGTGTCATCGCCAACGACATCAACGTTGGGCCCATCACGTCGGCGGCCGCAGTCGCTGGCAGAACTGTTGCGCCCCGCGACAACGCCAACGATGCGATCACAACGCCACTCATCACTCGTAGCGTGCGGCGGCTACCCACACGTATGGACGCGCAGTGCTGCCGCGTCCATGCGGTCGACATCTCCAGGACTCCTGTCCACTGGAACCGACCAGTAGCAGGCTCCGTGTGTACTGATCGACCACCGGCGACCCAGAGTTAGGGCTGGATACCCCGTTTTTCGGCAAAGGGCTGCGCGTGCAACGTCTTGCCGCGCCAACGGTCAGCTTCAGGATCAATCGCGAGATACACGGCAACCTTGCCGATCACCTCTGGGGTCGTTCCCGCGCCTGCGACTTCCTGAAAATGCGCACCGTGCACGGCTCGCATCCGTTCCGTGTGCACGAGCCCGGGCTCCAAATTGAACGCCCGAATTCCCTGGCCTCCGTGTTCAACATGAAGGATTCCTGCTGTGCGATGAAATGCGCCTTTGCTCGCACCGTAACCAAGGCTCCATCCACCTTCACCAGTTGGCTTTGGTGGGTCGAACATGCCAGCCGCGGAGGTGATATTGATAATCGTGCCGTGCCCTCGTTCGATCATCGCGGGGAGAAAGTGCCGAATAACTTGCCACTGCGCAACCACATTGCCTATGAGCAGTTTGTGCAGCTCGTCGAGCGATGTATCCAAAAATCGCGCGGTGCGTCCCGGCCCTTGATAGATCGCATTGTTGACGATGATGTCGGGGATGCCGCTCTCATTGCGAACACGCAACGCCATTGCGTCGATTGATGCTGGATCCATCAAGTCCATCGCCACCGGGAGCGCGGTGACACCCGCATCTCGTACCGCTCGTTCGGTGGTGTCGAGGCTTCCCGGCAACGCGACGTCAGTATCGGTGTCGACCGCGTCACCTTCATGCACCGTGCGCGCCGTGAACGCAACATCGTGACCCGCTGCGGCAAGCGCGATTGCAATTGCTTTGCCGATACCGCGGCTTGCACCTGTCACAAGGGCAGTCGGTCGTGTCACCACACTGGTCATGGGCGCAGAGTAGGTGAATGTCGTCGCCCTATGTCAAGATCGACACGTGGCGTTTACAACCGTGATCTTCGACTTTTACGGTACGTTGGCAGAACACGACGGTGGCGGGCTCAGCCTCGCGACACTGTTGCGCGAACGCGGCTACCAACTCGATCCAAATCTCGCGCGCGAATATTGGCAGGACGGTCTCGACGGCACGACGCACGACGAAGCTTCGCAAAGTCGCGATCACTACACCGCTTGGCAGCGGTCGCGACTGCTCTCGTTGCTCGATCGAAGTGCGGTACCAACGGATTTGGCGACTGAGTTGTGCGTGATGCTGGAGCGACCGGCGGCGCAAGGTTCGATGACCCCATACCGCGATGCATCGGGGGTGCTACACGAACTGCGATCACTCGGTGTGCAGACGGCAATTTGTTCGAACTGGGGTTGGGATCTGCGCGAAGCGATCGCGGCGAGCAACCTCCCGCAGCATTTCGACATCGTGGTGAGCTCCGCATGGATCGGCGCACGAAAACCTCATCCGCGAATCTACGAACACACGCTGCGAGAACTCGCCGCCGATCCGAAATCGACCCTCTTCGTCGGTGACACTTGGAATTGCGACATCGCCGGACCGCTGGCGCACGGCATGACTCCCGTGTACGTCCGGCGAGCCACACATGAACCCGACCACACAAGGCTCGCGAATCCTGTCGACCACGTCCACATCTTCGATGACCTGCGACCGATCGTGAACTTGTGCAGTGCGGAGTGACACGCTGCCGGCGTGAGACCGCCAAGTTGGCGTGACCGCACTCGTCCCTAGCCGCGCGGCAGGCCGAGCATTCGCTCACCGATAATTGTCTTTTGCACCTCGCTTGTCCCACCGGCGATCGACGCTGCCTTGCTCCACAGAAATTGGCGCTGCCAGAAACCATCTCCCGGCGTCTCAGCGCCAAAATACAGGGGTGCACTCTCGCCGACAACCGCCATCGCAGTTTCCGCCATGTGTTGCGACATGTCGGTCCATTGCAATTTGACCACGCTCGACTCAGGACCGGGCTCGATCCCGGCACCGAGGCGCGACAACGTGCGCCAATTGTGCAATCGAAGTACTCGGAGCTCCACAAACCGTTGCGCCAATTCGTCGGCAACGGCGATGTCGTCGAGAACACCCCGCTGTAATGCGAGTGCGTAGATCTCATCGAGCAAGACCTCATGCACGACCTGCTCCTTGAACGGGAAGTTCGTTCCCCGCTCGTGCGCCAACGTCGTATTCGCTACCGCCCAGCCATGATGGAGTTCGCCCACAAGATGATCGTCGGGGACAAACACCTCGTCGAGGAATACCTCGTTGAATTCAGCCTCGCCGGTGATTTGAACTAGCGGGCGAACTTCGACACCGGCTGAGTGCATGGGAACAACAAGATACGAAATTCCTCGATGTTTCGCAGCGTCAGGGTCGGTTCGCGCGAGGCAAATGCCATATGACGCAAACTGGGCGTAGCTCGTCCAAACCTTTTGACCACTCACCAGAAAACCACCGTCGACCTTTACGGCGCGAGTGCGCAACGACGCCAGATCCGATCCGGCTTCCGGTTCTGAGAACAGTTGGCACCAGATCTCGGACGCATCGAGAATCGGAGCGAGCCAACGAAGCTGTTGTTCGCGGGTTCCGCACGCCAACAGGGTTGGGCCAGCAAGATTGATGCCGACGCGATTCACGGGTTGCAACGATCGCGATCGTGCATACTCCATGTTGAAGATCGCGACCTGGACAGGCGAAGCATCGCGGCCGCCGAATTCGTGGGGCCATTGAATTCCGATCCAACGATCGCGTGCGAGTTTCGCCTGCCACAAGCGTCCCCATGCGATCTCCTCAGCAAGCGTTGCGAACCGCGGCGGAACATCGAGATTGTGCCGAAACCATTCACGCACTTCGTTCGCGAAGTCGAGTTCAGACGGGCCGAAACTCAAGTCCATCAGAGATCCCAAAACCGTTCGCGCTGCTGTCCCACAAACGACTCGAGCAATGACGCTTCGTCAACAGCCGTAAATGGGCGGTATTGCGTTTCGTCGCGAAGGCGCACGAACAGCGAATCGCCCCCGCAGCTGTCGGCGCGCCACTTTTGGTGTTGCAACGTGCGCTTGATGATCTTGTTGGTTCCTGTCGTGGGCGGGTCGCGCAATATCCGCACGTAGCGCGGCCGCCATTTTGGACCAATCGCAGCAACGCCATCCAGCCAGCGCGCGAACGCTTCGCCGTCGAACGGTGCGTCGTCGGCCATGATCAGCCCAGCCATTGCCTGATCCCCAGCTGCTTCGTCAGGGACGCCGTACACAACAGCCAGGATCACACCCGGTGCATGGCGCAGCGCTTCCTCGATCGGCGCCGCCGGGAAATTCTCACCGTCGACACGGATCCAATCGGCGTTCCGTCCTGCAAAATAGAGATAACCATCGCCGTCGAGATATCCGAGATCACCCGACCAGTACCAACCGAAACGCGCGGTCGTGTTCGTGGCCGCGTCGTTGTTGTAGTAGCCCTCGAACGGTCCGACGCCTGCGGTGTTCACAATCTCACCGACACACTCGTCGGCATTCGACAATCGCCCGTCCGAATCAAATGCCGCGACCGGCAGCGACGTTCCATCAGCCTCCACGATCTTGACCGTGTCGGCTGGTCGACCAAGTGCGGTCGGTGGCGTCAGCGAGTCGCGGTTGACCGCGATGCCACCTTCTGTAGCGCCATACGCGTCGATGACTTCAATACCGAATCGTCGGCTGAATGAACGAACGATCGTGGGAGACCCTTCATTGCCGAATGCAATTCGTAGATCGTTGTCGGCATCGTCGGGATGTTCCGGCGTCGCCAGAAGATACGCCAGCGGCTTCCCGGTGTAGTTGAAGTACGTCGAGCCGTAGCGGCGAACATCCGAAAGCCATCGACTCGCTGAGAACTTCCGTCCCAGGCCGACCGCACAGCCCGCGACAATCGAGGGAGCCCAACCGACTTGAATTGCGTTTGAGTGAAACAGCGGCATACAGACGTAGCCACAATCCTGCGGCCCGAGCCCCAATAACATCGACATGCGATTCCCGGTGACGAGCAAGCGACGTTGGGAACAGATAACAGCTTTTGGTGCGCTGCTCGTGCCAGAAGTAAAAATCAATGCCCAGATCGAATCCACGTCGGGTTCGAGGCCTTCATCATCGCCACCGGCTGCGGCAAGCGCACCCGCCAGCGGTTCACCGAACGACACTCGGGCGTCGTCGAAGCGGTCACTCGTGAGCACAGCCGGCAATTCATCGCGGATCTCCGTGAGCAGCGGGAGGTGTCGCGGTTCTGTCAGCACCAACGCGCAGTCGGTATGTTGCGCGTCACGGAGTAGATGTTCGTCGCGCCGAGTGTGATTCAAACCCACGACCGCGCCACCGATCAGCGCAGCTCCTCCGAACGCAAACAAATAGTCTGGAGTGTTGTCGAGTAGCACCGCGATATGACGCGGCCGATCTGCGGGCAGCCGCTCTCGAAACACGTTCGCGAACCGGCACGACTCCTCGTAAAACTGCGCATGTGTCCAACTGCGATCTCCAAATTTGATCGCGATCCGATCTCGAACCTCCGGGCTCGTCGCATTGCGCCGCAGCAGCGCCGCAGCATTCGTCGCGACGAGCGGAGCCTGTCCTGGCGCGGGCGCATCGCGGCTCGGTTGGCGCACTGACATCCGCGTCACATTACGCCCCATCCGAGCCCGTCGAGAGCGTGGGTGGCGGCCGTCGGTGTGCTGTGCAAAGGTGAGCGTGTGGAGGATCGCATCGGAGCTGGCCTGTACCTTGAGATGACCGACCGCGCGATCGACAAGTACGAAGTTGAGCGAGTGCCCGAGGTGCTGCGCTACGACGGGGTCGTCGGCGCAACATGGTGGGCGAACACCCAGCGCGATCGCCAAGACCTGCCACGCGTGCTTGCCGAATTCAGTCACCTCGGCGTGTACGAGACCGACAGCGCCTTTCAGCCGCCGAACGAGCTCCCAAGCGACATTGTCGGACACCATTTCATTGCGACCGGACGTCCGGGGCAAGGAATCCTGAGCGGTCGTCCCACAATCGGCTTGTCGCTGGTGTTGATCTCGCCGGGCGTCGAATCGCGCGAACAGGAGCTCCGAGACTGGGCCGATTTTGTCCATATCCGCCACATCGCCGAGGCCGCAGTGCCCGGGTACACGATGATCACGCCGTATGTGAACGCGCGCAACGGTGGCCACCCACGATTCATGCACTTCTATGAGATGGATTGCGAAGATCCAGAACGGGCATTCAAGGCCATGACGCCGTTAGTCACCAACCGAATCGGAGGTCCGGATACCGAACGCTGGCGCGATTGGGCGCACGGCCCGAGTCTGCGGATCATGTACGTAAATACGTTTGTTCGCATCGGGACCGTCGCACGATGACAGAATTCTTCGCGGTCGCAGCCCAACAGCGCGCCCATCGCCAATTCCTTGACAAACCAGTCGATGACGAACTCATCGCGCAACTACTTGCTATCGCGACGCGCGCACCCAGCGCCGAGAATCGTCAGCCGTGGGAGTTCATCGTCGTTCGTGATGCCGAAATGCGCCGCGATATCGGCTTGCTCATGGAACGGGCGTGGGAACACGGTGGAAGGGCCTTCAGCGCACCGCGCCTCGATACCATCACCTTCAACGACGTCGACGCCGCCATGACAGGCGGGTTCGCACGCGCTCCCGTCCATATTGTTGTGTGTGCTGATCTCGAACGAGGCATGGAGATCACAATCGGAGCGTCGCTGTTCCCCGCCGTGCAGAACTTGCTGCTCGGCGCGACTGCGCTTGGGCTCGGCAGCGCGCTCACAACGATCGCGATCGCGTTCGACGCCGAGTTGCGGACGATGCTCGCGCTTCCCGAGACAGTGCGCGTCGTCGCGATCGTCCCGGTCGGTTGGCCAGCGCGTTCGCTCGGAGCTTCGAAGCGCGAACCATTCGAACGCCACACCCATCGGGAACGCTACGGACAAGACTGGTAGCTCGCCGAGACGTCAATAACCTTCGTTGCGATCGATAAGGTCCAGGAGAGGTTCTCCGCCAAGATATCGGCGCAGATTCTCACAAAATATGTCGGTCGCGGCAGCAAAAAAGGCGTTCGACGACCACGACGAATGTGGAGTCAAGACAACGCCTGGATGTTCATAGAGCCAATGACCGTCGGGAAGCGGTTCAGGATCAACTGTGTCGAGTGAAGCCCGAGCAATGGTCCCCGCGTCCAACGCCACGCGAAGCGCATCTTGATCGACCAACGTGCCCCTGGCGATATTCACAATGTGCATACCCGGTTTCGCTCGACCGAATGCCGCGGCATCCAATATGTGGCGTGTACGCGCGGTTCCCGGCGCCGCAAGCACGAGATGATCGGCGATCGGTAACACCTCATCGATCGTGGCCACCACTTCGCATCCAGCGATTGGAGATCCGAGTTCCGGTCGGCGTCGGACCGCGACGACTCGCATGTCGAAGGCAAGTGCTAATCGAGCGACGCGTTCACCGATTCCGCCAAGCCCGAACAGGCCAAGTGTTTTGCCTGCAAGCGCGTCCATTCGCTGAAAATTCCAGTGCTTGGGTACTGCACGAATCCAGTTCTTCGGAA
>JBBRPC010000115.1:0-11026 GCA_038228615.1 Acidimicrobiia bacterium
ACGCAGCACGTCGGCCGGTTGCACTCCTCCCTCCAATAACCCGATGACGGCTTTGGCGATAATCAGGGTGATGTTGTCTTCGAGACCTTCGCGCAGCCGTTGTCGTAGACGTTCGATTTCGTGATCGGCGCGAGCGACAACGAAAACCTCGTCGCCCTCCCGAAACACATCGAACGCCTTGGTGTCGTCGGCCCACGGGTCGAGGGTTCCGCCGGACTGGAGATCGAAACGGGCATGGTGCCAATGGCACGTGACCATCCCACATTCGACGGTGCCGCGATGGAGCGGGAATCCCATATGCGGGCAGCGGTCTTCGATTGCGAACAGTTGGCCATCGTCTGCGAAGACCACGATCGGCGTCGCGTCGATTTTGGTGAGGAGGTAGCCGATCTGATCCAGGGCCGCGACTGATCCGGCCGCTGTAGGTGCTGGTGCAACGTCCATGGAGGTCTCCTCCGTAGCTAGGGCAATACGCCGCGATGCGTCGTCGGCGCATAGATAGCGGCGGCGCGGCGTCCTTCGAGCAACAACATTGCGTCGAGCAGCGTGTTGCGTAATTGCGTCGGGTCGATGATGTCGTCGTAGCCCATGCCGTGTGCTTGCGGCCATGGCCCGCCACGCTGTTCGTCGGTGACTCGCTGCTGGGTTGGCGCGTCGAGTTTCGCTGCGTGGCCTCCCGATGCTGCCGGCATCGCACCCAATGTCACGCCAGGGAACGCGTACAACAATGTTTGATTGTCCCACGGGTTCATTGCCATTACCGACGAACCAAATCCAAATGCTTTGCGCAGCGTCACGTGAATTTTGGCAACCTGGAGACGATGCTGCGCCGCAAACATTCGCGCTCCGGCGCGCAGCGCGCCTTCGCGCTCTGCCTTGGTGCCTGCCAGCACTCCTGGGTTATCCGCGAGGAACACCACCGGAACATGAAACGCATCGCACACACCGAGAAAGTGGGCAGCTTTGTTGGCGCTGTCGCTGTCGATCGCGCCGGTGCGAACACCCGGGTCGTTTGCTACAACAGCAACGACATTGCCACCGAGGCGCGCGAACGCGGTGACAAGCGGACGTCCAAAGCGCGATTGCAGCTCTAACACCGATCCCGAATCGAAGGTGAGCGCGATGACCTTGCGCATCGAATATGCCTTGCGATCATCGGGTGGAATCAACGCGAGGAGCTCAGGTATCGCTCGGCGCCCATCGGCCCCAGCATGCGCGGGAGGCGAGCCCCAAGCGCTCGATGGCAGGTACGAAAGATATTCTCGTGCGAGCGCGATCGCCGCGATGTCGGTGTCGACGACGTCGTGTGCGACGCCGCTGAGATCTACTGCGATTTGCGGACCACCAAGCTCTTCTTTGGTCACGGTCTCACCAGTCGCGGCTTTGACCAACGGCGGCCCGGCAGTGAACATTGCTGCTTGTTTGGTCATCACGCAGTAGTCGGCGAGTGGTCCACACAACGCGCTGTGTCCTGCGGCGGGGCCAAGCACCAGGGTGACGATGGGAACGATACCGGAAAGCGCGGCCAGTGTTTGCAGATCGTTGGGGCGACGGCCACTCGACTTGTTGGTGAGTCGATGGCCTGCGCCATCGAGCATGAAAATGAGCGGGACGCGTTCCTGTTCGGCGAGTTGACACAGCCGAACGCGTTTGTCGGTTGCGGCAGCGCCGATCGAACCTCCGAGCACAGTGAAGTCTTCACAGCCCGCCAGTGCCGGACGACCGTTGATGCGACCCATGCCCGCAACGAAACCGTCTGCAGGAATCGTTGGTGTGTCGGGACGAGGCGACGTGCCGACGAGTGCTCCGAGTTCTACGAACGATCCAGCGTCGAACAGCAACTCGATCCGTTCACGCGCGTTGAGCTTGCCGAGCGCGTGTTGCTTGGCGATCTTGTCGGGACCGCCCATCGCTCGTGCATCGTGCTGGCGTTGTCGCAAATCCTCGAGATACGGCTGCCAATCGGCTGTGTAGTCGGCCACTAGTGCGCACCCTATCTACGAATCGGTAGTTTCGGTCTCTATGAAACTTGGATTGGGTTTGGATCTGTGGGCTGGCGCTGGGCTGCGTGTTCCGATCGAGCAAGTACAGCGGGCGGAAGCGCTCGGTTACGACTCGGTATGGACCGCCGAAGCGTACGGTTCGGACGCAATCTCACCGCTTGCCTTTCTCGCGGCGCATACGCAGCGAATCAAGCTCGCGACTGGGATCATTCAAATCAGCGCGCGTACTCCGACGGCGACAGCGATGGCGATGGCGACGGTCGACGCGCTTGCCGGAGGTAACCGGACGATCATCGGTCTTGGGCTTTCGGGACCGCAGGTCGTCGAGGGTTGGTACGGCGCTCCGTGGGCCCGACCGGGGGCGCGTCTGCGCGACACGATCGAGATCATCCGCAACGTGCTGCGCCGCGACGGGCCGCTTGCGTATGAAGGCCAAGTGATTTCAGCGCCGTATCGTGGGCCTGGTGCTACAGAGATGGCAAAGCCGTTGCGCTCAATCTTGCATACCAACAACCTTCCGATTTGGATCGCTGCAGGTGGCCCACACAACATTGCGCTTGCGGGCGAACTCTGCGAGGGCTGGATCCCAATGGGATTCCGGCCGCACATGATGTCGACCTATATGGATCAACTTGGTGTGGGTTGGAACAAGCGTTCCGGCGGTCGACCGAATGATTTTGAAGTTGCGCCGAGTGTCACAGTCACAATCACCGACGATGTGCAGGCGGCGCTCGACGCCGCGAAACCGCGCATCGCGTTGTACGTCGGTGGGATGGGACATCCGGAAATGAACTTTCACAACCAATCGATGGCCCGCGTCGGGTTTCCCGAAGCCGCGGCGCGGATTCAGGAGTTGTTTCTCGCAGGTCGGCGTGACGAAATGGCTGCGGCGGTGCCCGACGAATTCATCGATGATGGAGGGCTCTTCGGTTCGCCAGCACGGATCAAAGAACGTCTCCATCCCTGGCTTGCGTGCGGCGCGACGACGTTGGTGGTACGGACCGGGTCGCGCTCCGACGATGTGCTTGAACTCATGGCCGATCTCACAGGAACGAGAGATGCATGAACCCCGTTGATGATGTTACGACGATCTTGATCGACAATCCCGTCGAATATGTCGCGCGAATCACGCTGAATCGCCCAGAGAAACGTAACGCCATCAGTGGTCGGCTGCGGGGTGAACTTTTCGAGGCGTTACATCAGCACGACGACAATCCCGCGGTCCGCGTGACGATCGTTCGCGGTGCGGGAACGTGCTTCTCAAGTGGTTATGACCTTGGTTCACCGCTGTGGGGAGACAAGCCGAACTGGTCTGCCGACGGCGATGGCAAGTGGTCACGACACGTCAGCGACGGCTGGTTCGGATTGTGGGATCTTGCCAAACCTGTGATCGCCCAAGTGCACGGCTACGCGCTTGCGGGTGGAACTGAACTTATGGCGGCGTGCGATCTCGCATACTGCGCGAGCGATGCCCAAATCGGTTACCCGGTCACGCGCGTGTTGAGTCCACCCGACATGCAGTTTCATCCGTATTTCGTCGGTGTCCGGCATTCGATGGAGTTGTTGCTGACGGGCGATTCGATTACAGGCGACGAAGCCGCCCGTATAGGGCTCGTCAACCGTGCCTACCCATCAGATCAACTTGAAGCGGCCGTAATAGATATTGCAACGCGAGTTGCGCGTACAGCGAGCGATTTACAACAAATCAACAAGCGTTCGGTGCACCGGGCGATGGAAATCATGGGGATCCGCGCTGCGATCCGCGCCGGTAGCGAACTGCAAGCGTTGGCAGGGCACCAGCGTTCTGTGCGGGAAAAGATGTCAAGCGCGCTCGACATGGTCAAGGGCGCAGTCGACAACCCGGGTGCGTGAGCGCGAGGCTGTCGTTATGGATATTTACGAAGCCCTCTACACGACCCGGGCAATGCGCAGAGTCAAGCCCGACCCAATCCCCGAGGATGTGCAACGCCGCATTCTCGATGCTGCGGTGCGCGCACCGAGCGGGGGCAATACCCAGAACTGGCGCTTCCTTGTCGTTGACGACCCTGATGTTCGAGCGAAGCTTGGCCCTATCTACCGCCGGTGTTTGGCGCTGTTGTGGGAGACGATCTATAAAGATCGCATGGCCGCGGCGGTTGCCGATCCCGACGACCCTGCCAACAAACAATCGCTCGTTATGCAGCGCAGCGCGCAATACCTCGCCGATAACTTCGAGGTCTATCCGATGCTGCTCTTCAGTTTCGTGCAGCACGACCCTTCGGGCGGTTCGATCTATCCAGCGACCTGGTCGGCAATGCTCGCCGCTCGTGCCGAAGGCGTTGGTACTGCGCTCACGACCGTCTTTCTCTTCGAGATGGACGCAGTGCTTGAAATTCTTGGTGTACCGAAGGATCAGGGCTGGTTGTTCTCATCGTGTGTCACGTTTGGCTACCCAACGGGCCGGTGGGGCGTTGCACCGCGTCGACCTGTGCACGAAGTTTCTTACCGCAATACGTGGGGAAACGACCTCGGATTTGAGATTCCTGACGCGCTCTGGCCGGCGAGTTCATGACAACACCTGTGATCGTCGAGGCGGCGATCAATGGCGCAACTTCAAAGGCGAAGAATCCACATGCTCCGGTGACGCCGTTGGAGATCGCGGCCGACGCGATTGCGTGCTTCGAAGCGGGCGCGGCGATCGTGCACAATCACATCGACCGTTTCGGACTCTCGGGTGAGGATGCGGCGGCGCGATATCTCGAAGGGTGGGCACCCGTGCTCGCGACTCGACCCGACGCGTTGCTGTACCCGACAGTCAACTTCGGCGCGAATGTTGAGACGTCATTTTCTCATCTTGGGCCGCTCGTCGCTGAGTCAGGCTTGCGGATCGGTTTGTGTGATGCCGGATCTGTCAATCTCGGTGGATTCGGGAGCGACGGCTTGCCAGCTGGCGGTTTCGTCTACCGCAACAGTCACGACGATGCGCGCTATCAAATGGAGTTGTGCACGCAGTTGGGGATTGGGCCGTCGATGGCGATCTTCGAACCAGGTTTCTTGCGTTCGGTCTTGGCTTGGATTACTGCCGGTAGTTGCGCACCAGGCGGGATGATCAAACTGTATTTCGGCGGCGACTGGGGTTATGTGGGTGGTGCTGGGCGAGGTGTGCCGTTCGGACTCCCGCCAACACGCCGCGCGCTCGATGCCTACCTCGAGTTACTCGAAGGTTGCGCGACCCCGTGGTCGGTAGCGGTGCTCGGTGGCGACTTGTGTAGCGACCAGTCGTTCGTCACTGCGGTGTTGGACGCTGGCGGTCACCTGCATGTCGGTCTCGAAGACTTCGGCGGCGACACGACGCCGACGAACCTCGAATTGGTGCGTGCTGCGGTTGAACTCATCGAGCGCAGCGGTCGTCGTGCTGCGACCATCGCCGAAACGGTCGAGATCCTGCAACTCCCCATGCGTTAACTGGGCCGCAGCCCCGCTCCAAACGGGGAATCTCGCGATGGGAGCGGGTGCCGGAAAAGTTTCGCAGCATTTTCGTGACTGATCCTTGCTTGCTCATCGACCGGGAGCGTGCCGTAGAACTGATCGAACACTGCCTGCGTATCGGGCCACGTGCTGTCGCCATGCGGATAGTCGGATTCGAAGCAAATGTTGTCGACGCCGATCGTGTGTCGCGTTGCGATCGTGGACGGGTCGTCGATCGTCGCGAACCAAAAGTTGCGGCGGAGCACGTCGGATGGGCGCATTTCGCTTTGGAAATAGATGCCGTATCCCGATCGGTCGACGATGTTGTCGAGTCGATCGATCAACATCGCTACCCAGCCGATCCCACCTTCACTCATGATGATGTTCAGGTTCGGAAATTCGATTGGCCACGGCGACCACAACCATTCGGCGCACGCGCCCAAGGAAAGCTGTCCGAAGAGCGTCGCTCCGAGCGCGACCATCGGCGCTCCCGGCGGCATCGGCGCGATTCCGGTCGACCCTACATGTAAACAAATCACGGTCTGGGTTTCGGCACACGCTCGAATGATGGGTTCCCACCAACGCGAAAAGATCGGCTCCATCCCGACGCGATGTGGCTGTTCTGGCAGTGTCACGGCCGTAAAACCGCGTGCGGCGTTCCGACGGATTTCCTTGGCGCCTTCCTGAGCGTCTCCAAGGTAGGTGATTCCCATCGGAATTTGACGCGTTGGGTAGGGCTGCCACCATTCGTCGTGGAACCAATCGTTCCAAGCCCGAGTGACCTCGATACCGAGTTCCTGGTTCGCGCATTGTGAAAATACCCGACCACAGAATCCTGTGACCTGCGACGGAAAATTACATGAAGCCCAGATACCATTGATGTTTTGATCGTTGATACGCGCGTCGATGTCGTAACAACCTGGTCGCATTTCGTCAAATCGTGTGGGCTCGACCAGCCAGTCTTGGCGCGGTCGGCCAGAAACGGCATTCAGCCCGACCTGGAAGAACAGCTGTCCGTCGAATTGCCAGACTTCGTGACCTTCATCGGTTTCGATGACGCGTGGGGCATCGTGTTGGAGATGACGCGGGAGTCGCCCATCGAACATGTGAGCTGGTTCGACGAGATGATCGTCGACGGAGATGATTGTGTGACGAACAGGACGAGGTTCGGGGTCGGGCAAGAGCTCGTGGAGCTCAGTCTTTTGCCAATGCAATTTCACCGCTGCCGAGCTCCCGTTAGCCGAAGACATTTAGCCGAAGACATTTAGCCGAAGACAAGTGGCGCCGACTTGACGCCGGCAATGATCGAACTTTGGGTTCTAACGATCTCGCCCGCACGCTCGACGGTAGCGAAACGCGCGAGGAGCGCCTCGAGCAGCGCGCGACCTTCGAAGCGGGCCAATGCGGCACCAATGCAAAAATGCGCACCGAATCCGAATGCCATGTGGTGGTTTGGCGTGCGACCAACGTCGAGCTGCGACGCGCTGGGCCCGAATTCTGCTTCGTCTCGATTCGCTGATGCATAGATCATGTGGCACGGCTCACCTGCGGCGATCGAAATACCGCCGACTTCGGTGTCACGCGTTGCGGTTCGCATAAATGCAATGACCGGCGTCGTCCAGCGGAGCCATTCTTCGACCGCCGTTGGGATGAGCGAGCGGTCGGCAACGAGTCTGGCCCATTCGTCCGGGCGTTCGGCGAGTGCCCACATTCCGCCGGAGATCATGTTGCGCGTGGTTTCGTTCCCGGCAGGCAACAGCTGATTTTGTAGCGTGAGAATTTGGTCGTCGGAGAGCGATTCGCCGTCGACGACGCTGTTGGCCAATACCGTCGTGAGATCTTCGGATGTCTGGCCGCGCCTGGAGAGCGTAAATGCCAGCATGAATTCACGAAATTCTGTTTGGAGACGCGCGATCTCCTCCGCTGACCAATCTGTTGCGCCAGGTATCGACGCTTCGGACCAGAGGAAGAAATCGTCCATGCGGCCAGACGGGACTCCGAGAAAATCGGCGATGACCTGCAGCGGAAGGGGCACCGCGATTTCGGTGGTGAAATCGAGTGGAACACCAGCGTCGATGCGGTCGCAGAGTGCGTCCACGCGTTCTCGAACCATCGCTTCCATCGCATCCATGACTGATGGTTTGAACGCCGGCTGTGCAAGTTTGCGGAATTGGGTGTGCGCTGGTGCATCGGTGTGCATCATTGTTGGTGGAAATGGGTATTCGACCCCGATTTCAAACGTGAGGATTCCTCGACCACTACAAAACGTTTCGCTGTCACGCGACACTGCCATGACTTCGGCGTGTCGAGTCAGCGCCCAGTAGCCCATTTGTTCGTTCCAAGCCACGGGCGCTTCGCCACGTAGCCGCGCGTAGTGGGGGAAAGGATCGCCGGCGTAGAACGTTTGGTCGTCGAGTACGGCGGTCAGATGCGTTCCGGGTCGTGTCACCTTTGCAGCATGACACAATCCGTCCGCGCGGTGCTGTCGACAGGGCGCGGCTTACGCAAACGTGGCGACGATACGTTCGTATTCGATTGGATCCGTTGCTCCTTCAGTCACGATGCACAACACCGTTGCGTCCCCATCAAGCCCAAGTAGTGAGTTGCCGCCGAGTTCCAAGACTCCGAGTGCTCCGGCGAGTGATGCCGAGCCCGTTTCACCTGCGATAATCGAATTCGCGGCAAGAAGTCGCATGGCCTGCGATGATCGGTTATCGCCAATCTTCAGCGCGAAGTCGAGACCGTCAAGGAGCGCCGGCAGCGCGATCAACGACGGCGTCCCGCAATTGAGTCCGACCATCATCGAACGATGCGGGCCTGGCACCTCTACCAACTCGCCAGCGCGCAGCGATTCCATCACGCACGCGGCGTCGAGGGGCTCTACGGCAATGAGTGTGGTGTTGGCGATGCCGTTGCGGTAATGCGCGACTCCCGCTGCAGCGAATGCTCCAACTCCGCATGGTAAGAAGATCGCGGCTGGTGTTGGCCATCCCTGTCGTTCGAGCTCATCGTCAATTTCGACGAACATGGTGGCATAGCCGTCGATGACGCGGCGCGGCGTGTCGACATAGCCAGGCCAACTGGTGTCGGAAATCACCACGCAGCGTTCGCTTGCTTCGCGACCGCTCTGCTCGACTGCGTCGTCGTACGTGCCGTCGACGATGACGATCTCGGCACCCTCACTTTCGATGGCATTGATTCGTGCCGCGGCCATATCGCCAGGGACAAAGATCTTGACGTCGAAACCAAGCATGTTGCCCATCCGCGCGACCGCGCGACCGTGATTGCCATCGGTGGCCGCCGCGAGTGAAATCGGCCGAAGTGGATTGAATGCTGTCGCGAGTTCGTCGATGGTGTGCCACTCAGGAACCGTTGTGAGTGATTCGGTCAGCGCGCAGTAGGTGGCCCAGCTGGCGCCCAGGATCTTGAACGCGGGAAGCCCGAACCGCGACGACTCGATCTTGATGAGTACCCGACCCACGCCGAGCAGATCTGCCAGCGCTGGGACCGAGACCAGGGGTGTCGCTTCGTAGCCGGGGAGCTTGCGGTGGAATTGGAGCGGTGCGCGGGTCGAGCCGAACGAGATGGGGCCGTGCCGACGGTGCGGGTTACGGAGCAGTTCATCGTTCACAGCCCGCCTCCCTCTGCGAGGGTCAAGATCACTTCGAGCAATACATTCGCTCCTGCTTCCAAGTCGTCGGGTGCAGTGAACTCGTCAACGTTGTGTGACAGCCCTCCCTTGCTCGGAACGAAGATCATCCCGGTGGGACATACCCGTGAGATCATTTGTGCGTCGTGACCAGCACCCGACGGCATTCGCCGCGACGTGTTGCCTTGCGCATTCGCCGTCGACTCGACCAGTTCGATGATGCGGGGATCGAATGCAACAGGTTCGAATCGTGCTGTTGATCTCGGGGTGATGGTGACGCCGAGCTGTTGTTCGATGCGTTGCAGTTCCGTCGTGAGCAGCAATTCTGCAGCTTGGAGTTGCGCATCGTCGGTATTTCGCATATCGACGGTGAGGATGGCGCGCGCCGCAACCACATTGATGAGGTCGGGATGTAGCTGAATCGATCCGATTGTCGCGACCTGGTCGTGCCCGAGTTCAGTGGCAATCTCGTGAACCCGAACCGCAATTCGCGCCGCGGCGAGCCCGGCATCGTGTCGCAATCGCATCGGTGTCGTCCCTGCGTGATTCGATTGTCCAACGATTGTGATTTCCTGCCATGAAATTCCTTGCACTCGTTCGACGACGCCAATGGTGATTCCGTCGGCCTCGAGGATCGGACCCTGTTCGACGTGGAGCTCGACAAACGCATGGGGAACGACTCCAGGGCATGGATGTGAGCCCGCGTAGCCGATGCGCTCAAGTTCGTCGCCGAGCCGAGCACCGTCGATTCCTGGGAGGTCTAAGGCCGTTTCGAGCGGCATACCGCCCGCGTAGACGAGTGAGCCCATCATGTCAGGATGAAATCTTGCACCTTCTTCGTCGCAGAAGAACGCGACTGCAAGGGGATGCCTGGTCGTGATCTCGTTCCGAGCGATCGTCTCGAGAACTTCGAGGCCCGCGATGACTCCATAGTTACCGTCGTACTTGCCGCCGGTTCGCACCGTGTCGATGTGGGATCCCGTCATCACTGGCGGCAACGAATTGTCGAGGCCGGCGCGCACAGCTATGACGTTGCCAATCGCGTCGATACGGACATCGAGGCCGAGATCGTGCATCCACGACACGACGAGATCACGGCCAGCCTTGTCATCGTCGGTGAGGGCTAGGCGGCACACCCCGCCGCCCTGGATCGCCCCGATTTCGGCTAACGCGAAGATTCGCTCCATCAACCGCGAGCCGTCGATGCGCAACCGCGAGCCAGTCACTTTTGCATCATGAATCGAATCCTATAAACCCTCGAAAATCTCGACTCGCTTTTGCGTCCTCGGGGCGAGTAAAACTCGGGTCGAAGTTCAAGGGGCGCGGGCTCGACCCGCTCGAAACAGAACCAGCCCATTCCTGAAGGGGGATGCAAGTGATCCGTACAGCACAGTTTGGTGCTGCTGCACTCGCACTCACGCTCGGCGTCGCCGCGTGTGGGAGCGACAAAAAAGCCGCAACAACAGTTACGACATCCGGTAGCCCCACCACAACGGTGTGCGGCGCTCCGAAGGGCAGCGGTCCATACAAAGTCGGGTTCATCTACGTCGGACCAATTGACGACGGTGGTTGGACGACGGCACACGAAAAAGGCCGGGTGTATGCACAGAATGCTTTGGGGAGCAAGGTGCAGACGACCTACAAAGCGACCGTGAAGGAGGGCCCCGACTCCGCTGCGGCGATTGAATCGCTCGTCGCCGACGGCAACCGGATCGTGTTTGCGACCTCGTTCGGCTATCAGGATTCGATGGAAGCCGCGGCCAAGAAGCATCCCGACGTTTGCTTCGAACAAGCAACCGGTTTCAAAGTCTCCTCGAATCTTGCGGAGTATTTCGGTGCGGCAGAAGACACCGACTACCTGACTGGAATGGCAGCAGGCGCGGCGACGAAGAGCGGGAAGCTTGGTTTCGTCGCCCCCTTTGCAATC
>JBBRPC010000116.1:0-10824 GCA_038228615.1 Acidimicrobiia bacterium
ACGCGCAGCGTTGCAGGCGAATTCACCGTCATGACCGATATCGCCGCAATCGAAAATGCTGGTCGGTTTGTTGGCCAGACAGTTCGTCGCAAAGAAGATCCTCGCCTCCTCACTGGCCGGGGCACCTTCGTCGATGACGTGATACTTCCCGGCTTGTTACACGCGGCGTTTGTGCGCAGCGACATCGCGCGCGGGATCATTCTGGGCGTCGATACCGGCGATGCACGAGCTGCAGAAGGCGTCGTCGCCATTTTCACTGGCGCCGAACTCAATCCGCTCGCCGGGTCGATGCAACCCACGATTCAGTTCGATGATCCAAGCAATGTGCCTGTCCGTCCGCTCTGCGAACTTGACGTGAAGTTTGTCGGCGATCCCATCGTGCTGATTGTGGCTCGGACACGTGCCCTCGCCGAAGACGCAGCCGAACTCGTCGTGATCGAGATCGAACCACTGCCACCAATTATCGGTTTCGACGCGGCGCTCGATCCAACCTCCGATCTGGTGCACAGCGACAAAGTCTCGAACATCGGCCAAGACATGCCAGTATTGCTACCCGGTTGGGATGAGGCCGTCACCGCTTCGGCCCATCTGGTCGAGGCAACGTTCAATCAACACCGCCAAACGAATCTTCCCATGGAAACCAGAGGCATCGTCGCCGCCTACGACCCAGCGTCGGGCCTACTGGAGTGTCACCTCTCGTCGCAGAACCCACACGAAGCACGGCAAGTCCTTGCTCGCGTCACGCGCATTCCAGATCATTGCGTTCGAGTGATCAGCAAGGACGTTGGCGGAGGGTTCGGTCAGAAGTTCCTGTTGCAACGCGACGAACAAACTGTTGCCGTTGCGGCCGTCGCGTTAGCGCGTCCGATCAAGTGGATCGAGGATCGACGGGAGAATCTCATCGCCTCGAACCACGCGCGAGCGGATCGCACAACCGTGCAACTCGCAGTGGCAAGCGATGGTGAGCTCCTCGGCGCATTCGTCGATGAGCTCGAAGACGGGGGCGCCTGGCCGCTCGGCGCAATGGGCGGGGCTGCACCCGCTGTCGGCGCATATTTCCCTGGGCCGTACCGTCTACCGCACTTGTCGTGGCGTGCGCGAGCCGTGTGGACGAACACGTGCCAGCGTGGCGCATACCGCGGGCCTTGGATGATGGAGACCACGGCACGCGAGCAGATGATCGACGTGACGGCCCGCGCGATCGGAATGGATCCGCTCGCACTGCGTCGTCGCAACGTGATCCAGCACGACGAACTTCCGCATACAACCGCGATGGGCATGACGTATGACGACACGCTTACCCCTGCCGAGACGCTAGAACTCGCGGCGCGAATGATCGACTACGACGAATTTCGCGCATTGCAACGTCACGAGTTCGAGACGCACGGTCGGCTCCTCGGCATCGGGATGAGTCTGTACACCGAACCGTGCGCGATGGGTTTGATGGACCCGCTGGCAAGCGAGACGGCCGCGATCACCGTGCAACCCACGGGCACAGTCACGGTGGCACTCGGCTCGGGTGCGCACGGTCAAGGTCTTGAAACCACGATGGCACAAGTCGTCGCCGACGCGCTCGGGATCGATTTCGACCTCGTGCATGTGGTGCAAGGAGATACGGCCAGCTCGCCGTATGGCAGAGGAACCGGCGGATCGGGCTCGGCGATTATCGGCTCGAATGCATGCCGCCTCAGCGCGCAAGCAGTGCACGAACAAATCAGGGCGATCGCTGCACACCTGCTGGAGGCTTCACCACACGATCTCGAAATTGTCGAAGGACGTGTGCGCGTCAAAGGTACGCCGACGCGTGGAGTTGA
Source organism: Acidimicrobiia bacterium (assembly GCA_038228615.1). Classification (GTDB taxonomy): domain Bacteria; phylum Actinomycetota; class Acidimicrobiia; order IMCC26256; family PALSA-610; genus F1-120-MAGs023. The sequence continues at coordinate 1,815 of JBBRPC010000116.1, forward strand.
TTTCGCTGAGGTCGCGCGGGTGGCGTATTGGGAGACAGCTCGCCTGCCGATCGAGATCGCTCCAGGTATTGGCGCGACTCGCACGTATAAGGCGCCGCCGGTCACGTGGGCCAATGCGTGTCATGCGTGCACGGTCGACGTCAACCGACACACCGGCATCGTCACTGTCACTCGTTACGTCGTCGCTGAAGACTGCGGGACCATGATCAACCCCGCGATCGTCGATGGCCAAATCGCTGGCGGCGTGGTCCAGGGCATCAGCGGCGTGCTGTACGAACACGCCGCGTATGACGCGGCTGGCAATCCGCTCGCGACGTCGTTCATGGATTATCTCATCGCGACCGCATACGAAATACCGGAGATCGAGATCGGACACATCGAAACGCCAGCGCACAATCCCGGCGGACACAAAGGCGTTGGAGAGGGCGGCGCGATCGGGGCACCGGCGGCGGTCTGCAATGCCGTGGCCGACGCACTCGCACAACTCGGGATCGCGATCACCGATCAGCCCCTCGGTCCCCGACAGGTGTTACAGGCACTCATGGACGCCGGGTTCTGACGAGGGCCCCGGACATCGGTCCAGGGCCCTTGCGAGAACATCTCCAAACGATGTTGCGTTACGGCGTACAGGTCGTGCCGTTGAGCGTGGCACATGCGAGCCCGCTCACACCGTTGCCACCACTCGCTCCTCCGAGCCCAGCGACACCGTTGCCGCCACCAAAGACTCCGCCGGTCGTTGATATCGGCGCGCCGCCGATACCGCCGAGACCACCTGCGCCACCAGTACCGCCGTTGAACCCAGCAGCCGAACCCGAGTGCACAAGGTTCGTACCGGCGCCAACAGTCAAGGTTCCGGTGCCGACGTGGAACACTGCGACCGACGGTCCGGATTGGCCGCCGCCACCGCCGCCGCCACCGCCGCCGCCACCCGCGCCGCCGCCGGAGCCGCCGTTACCACCACTACTTTGCGTCACGCCGCTTCCGCCGCTTCCGCCGGTTCCGCCGGTCGCGCCGTTCCCGCCTGCGCCACCATTGCCACCAGCATTCGCAGTGAGCGATACACCGCTATTCGCGGTCACGGTCACTGAAGCATTGAAGCTGTACACCGCGAACGAACCGCCACCCGCCGTGCCGCCGGTACCAGCGGTCCCAGTTGTGCCACCAGCACCGCCGCCACTGCCACGTCCGCCGGATGTGCCCCCGAAGCAGTACGTTCCGCCGCCACCACCCGCGCCGCCGCCGCCAAATCCCGACGTGCCGGATACTCCGTTGCCACCACTTTGACCGAGCCAGGCGACGCCAGCAAGTGCGACGCCGCCGGCGCCGCCAGTACCCGCTGCGCCGGATGCTCCAGCACTACCTGCACCGCCACCAGAACCACCTCCACCGTTGCCAGGCGAGGGCGTCACGCAATACCCACCGCCGCCTCCGGCACCTGCCGGTGTGACGCCGCCACCGGTACCCCCACTGTTGCCGCTCGATCCGGAAGAGAAGAACCCACCTGCCGCGCCGCCGCCGCCACCGACACCTCCGGCGGCCACACCACTGCCACCACAACTTGTACCGTTGCCCCCAGTCGAACCGAGCCCAGCCGAGCCATCGCAACCGGTCGTGCCGGGCGAGCCGTTGGTCCCGTTGACTCCGGCGACACCTGGCTGCGCCGATATGGCGACGTTGGTCAGGGTGACCCCGGCGTTGTTGATTGCTCGCAGCCCGTAGACCGATGCGCCCGCACCGAGACCAGCGTTCAGGCCACGAAGCGTGAGACCGTCGAACGTCACCCCCGTTACGCCGGAAACGGTGACGGCCTGCGGAGTGCCTTCGATCGCGCTCAAGGTGTTGTCGGCAGTGCCAAGCGAAGCCGCGGTGCCAGGACGCGCCCAACCGCCGTACTCATCGAAGCCGCCAAGCACACTCACGGCCGCCGTCGGCGCGGCACCTGTCCCGGCACCGAAGGTTCCGGCGCCAAGCACAACCTGCGGACGTGACTGCGAAGCCGCCGCGCTCAAGGCCGCGTTCACCGTCAGCTTCGGCGCATCAGCCGTTCCGGCATTCGTGTCGAGGCCAGTCGGTGCGGCGAACACAGCGTTGCGAACTTCGAACGTCGTCGATCCCGACACCGTCGTCACCCCTGACCAGTCGGCTTGCGCCGCGACGGCGGTGTACACGCCTGGGGCGTACGTCGCCGCTCCATTCACGCTGAACGTACCGCCCACGCCTGAGGCTGCGATGGTCTCATGCACAGCCCCCGTCGTGTCGGGGCCGTCATAGACAGTCACAGCGATGGCAGTGGAGTCGCCATCGGCGATTCCTGCATCACCGCTGAAGCTCGGCGCAGTCTGCGAATCGCGGTTGCCGCCGGTAGCTGGCGTTAACAACGAAATCGAAGGAGCGGCCGTGTCGTCGTCGCCAACGCCAGTGACCTGGCTTGAGGACGCACCTGTTCCGATTGCATTGCGCGCGCGGATTTCGTAAATGCAACTGACCGCGCGCCCACAGCTCGAGTCGAGCATGCGGGTGTTCGTACCAGCGCCAGTGGAAGCCCACGCAGAAAAGAACGTGCCGCCATCAGACGACGAACGGAACTCGTAGCCATTGATCGGCCGTCCACCGTCGTCGCTCGGCGCGGTCCACGACAGATCGACCCCGCCAAGTGTCGTAGGTGCCGTCGCCGTAGACACGGCCGTCGGTTGGTTCGGCGTTGTCGCATCGCCGTCGTCGATAATGGTGATTGTTCCGTCGGCGTCGGAAATCGTTGCTGGACCCGAGCCAGGCGTCAAATGCACCGAAAAACTTTTATTCGGTTCGCGCAACGTGTCGGCGCGAATTTGCAAAGCGATGGTGTGGATCCGCTGCCCCGGGGTGAACGTCATCGCGTGTGTGAGGACGCCCACGAAATCGCTTCCGGCAGCAGCAGTTCCATTGACGGTCGCGTAGTGGAGCACGACCTTGGTTGTTGCCGGATGGCTGAGGGTCACCGAAGCGCTGACTTTGCGGTTCACACCCGAATCGCCTTCGGCAACCGTGAGGTCACCGACCGAAATCTGGACTGGGGCCGCTGTTGGCGTGTCGTCGTCGAGGATCGTGACGGTGCCGACCGGTCTTTCGAGCCGCGTGCCCGGCCCGTTGTTATAGAGCTGAATCGAAAACGCTTCGTTCCCCTCGACAAGATTGTCGGCGTTGATCGACACCTGGAGTTCGAAGCTCGTCCGGCCGGCGATGAAGTTCGCCTTGGAACCGGCAATTGCAACAAAATCAGCAGGACTCGTTGCAGTACCCGCAACGGTTTTGTAATACACGTACGTACCTGTTGTGCTCGGACGATCCACGCTGATCGGTATCCGCACCTTGTAGGTATTCGTGAGCCCGCCAACATCCGTTTCGCGAATCGTCGCGTCGCCAACGGAGAACGACAATGGTTTCGCAGTTGCCTCAGCGATCGTTGCAGTACTGACCGAAGGCGTTCCGCTGCCAACCGCAGCAGAAAAACTGAAGGCGTGTGTGGCGACGACATTCCACGTGTTGTCGTTGACGGTCGGGATGATGACGCTTTGACTCAACACGCTGCCTGGAGTGAAGGTCAATGTTCCCGACGCCGCGGCATAGGAGCCCGGTGCTGTCGCGGTGCCATCGCTCGTGCTGTACGCCACACTGATCGAGTGATGAATGTGACTGCGCAGTGTCACACGACAACTGATCGGGTTACCTTCGGTCGCGCTGTCGCACAACGATTGCACGCCAGCGAATTCATCGTCGATGATGCGGCCGTTCGTCTCGGTACCAGACGCACCACCAACAACACTCGTGATGTGCAGCGCGAATGACTCATCTGGTTCCACAACATTGTCGTTCACCACAGGAACATTCACTGTTTGACGCACCGCGCCGGTCGTCGTAAACGTGAGTGATCCGCTCGATGCCGTGTAGTCGGAACCCGCGAGCGCCGAGCCGTCTTGGGTCGTGTAGTTGACCACGACTGTGCCAGAAACCGGTGGTTTCGAAATTGAAACATCAAACGGAACAACGGCGCCGGGCGCTTCGGTGGCCGTGCCACCGTGTACCCGAGCGACAGGCAAATTGACAACTGAGTACGACACGGATTGGGTGCTCGAGTTCGCGCGGCTGTCGGTCGCGTTCACCGTGAAGGTCTTGTTTCCAACCGTTGCCGTATCGATCGCCACGCCATTCGCGACGGTCCCGGTGCAGCTCGCGACTCCCGACGGGTCTGCGCAGCTGAAACTCGCGTTGACAACCTGGCCTAGCGAATAGGTCGCTCCACCAGCGGGTGCCACGATCGCGATCGTCGGACCGGTTGTGTCTGGCGGCGTAATTGTCGTGGCGTGCAGCAATGTTGGCGGATTCCCCGGTGCATAACATTTCACGGCAACATCCAACGCCCCGATTGGCGACGCGACATTCACATTGAAGTTGAACGACGGGTTACTGGAATCGTTGTAGGTGGGCGCACCGCCGAGACGAAATTCGACAACCTGGCCGATCGATCCAGTCGCGGTGACGTTGTAGGAAATCGTCGGCGGCGTGATCGTCGCGCCACCAGCGAAACTGTTGGAGTTGGTGAGCGTCAGCACACCCGCAGTCCGACTGGACGACCAGCCAGGTGAACCGCCAGTCACAGACACGCTGTTCACTGTGACGTGACTCGGGTCGGGAATTTTTGTTGTGACACCGCTCATGTTGTTAACGGTGTACCCACTGCTTTGCGTCGGCACAGGAACGGGGTCGATCGTTCCAGCGATCGTGAACGTTGTTCCTGGCTCAACGCCATCCGGCGCAGACGCATGCCAGACCAAATCGACAGCGGTGCCGGTAGGGCCAGCCAAACTTGTGTTCGGGTAGGCCGTGCACGGCAGGGAGACGGCTGTGTTCTGCGTTCCCGCGTCGCTCGGACTGGTCGCGACGAGCACGACCGAAAACACCGCCGCGGTCGCAGCGACGACGGGAACAAATTTGCGCATTCGGGCGGCCCTCCGGTAACTGACAACTCAGGTTGTCAGATTGTTGAAAACGCTACACGACGCAACCCCATTTGTCACGGGATCGCGGGCTTTGCCGTCCAAGTGGCCGCAATGCTGCTCGGCGCTGCAATTTCTAGGCCGTCGGAGCCATTCCGAGCTTGCGATGGTCCCAGCTGATGGTGCGCTCGGCGTTGAGTTTCACCACCACGCGCTTGTTCAGCATGATCTCGACAAAGGGCTTCATCTCGTCGGTGTATGCGCCCTGATAGCGCTCAAACACGCTAATGCCGAGTGGCAACATGTTCTCAAAGCCTTCGATGAATTCGGCCTTCCCGACCAGCGTGACACCGCGCAGCTCCTCGTATTGGAGGCCATCTTCCAGCGCGATTGTGAGGTTCGGATCGCGTCGCAGATTTTTGACCTTTTGGCTCTTGAGCTTCGTCTCGAATGCCAGACAGCCATCGATCAAGCCGTACCACATTGCCACGGCGTGAATGCTGCCATCGCGATTGAGCGTGCACATCGTGGCGACCCGCCGTTCAGCCAAGAACGCATCAATTTCTTCTGGAGTCATTTTGATCTGAGAGCGCTGGTTCACTCCCGTTCCCACCCCGGATTCGGTCGGGCTATCTGGCATTCGTGCTTCCCTTCGCTGGCGTCGCGGCGTTGAGACTGCCGCATGGCCCCGCTGCAAGGCAAGCCAGCACCAGCTGCAACCGATCACGCGGCAAACGCGGCTGGCAAACGCGACTGGCAAACGCGACGGGCGTTGGGAACGCGTAGCTTCCGGCAATGCCGATGATTTCTTACTCGCGCCGACTCGCCGATCACGCAACCCAACGCGGCAACCGGCTGGCCATCACCGATCCATACCGCAGCGTGACCTGGCGGGAATTCGACACGCTCGCTGCTGCAACCGCGCGTGGATTCACACGACTCGGCGTGCACCAAGGTGATTTCGTCACGATCATGCTTCCGAATTCGATTGAGTTCCTGGCAGCCGTGGCAGCGTGTTGGAAAATTGGAGCTACGCCACAACCCGTCTCATGTATCGCCCCGCGACGAGAAGCGCAGGCAATCATTGAACTCGCTGGTTCGAAACTCGTTGTTGGGGCCGCGCCCGAAACCTTCGGACCCGTAACTTGTGTGCCGATCGGGTGGGTACCCGACGACGCCGACTACAACGGCGAGGCGTTTGTGGATGTCGTCACAGAGCCGTGGAAGGCGATGACCAGCGGCGGCAGCACTGGTCGGCCAAAGCTCATTTTGGCAGGAGAGCCAGGCGTCATCGACAGCGAGGCGCGCCCGACGTTGATGCTGTCGAACGAGGGCGCGCTCATGATGCCCGGCCCCCTCTATCACAACGGTCCCTTCGTGTGGTGCACGGCCGCGCTCCTCGCAGGTACACACGTCGTATTGGGTGGAAAATTCGATGCTGAATCAACACTCAAGCTCATCGAACTCCATAGGTGCGACGTCGTATATCTCGTGCCCACCATGATGCAACGTATCTGGCGTCTCCCTGAAGATGTTCGGACACAATTCGACGTCAGTTCGCTTCGAGCGCTGTGGCATCTCGCCGCGCCGTGTCCTGCGTGGCTCAAGCACGCCTACATCGAATGGCTCGGAGCCGACATCATCTTCGAGCTGTACGCGGGTACCGAAGCCCAAGCCGCGACGATCATCACCGGATCGGAATGGCTCGAACATCGCGGTTCGGTCGGACGGCCGACCGCCGGCGAAATGAAGATCGTCGATGACGATGGCACGACGATGCCAAGCGGTACGGTCGGCGAGGTCTTCATGCGGGGATCAAATCCAGCCAAAAAGACGTACCGTTACGTCGGCGCCGAAGCACGGACCATGGATGGCGGATGGGAGTCCCTCGGCGACATGGGTTGGATGGACTCCGATGGCTACCTCTACCTCTCTGATCGCAAAGCCGACATGTTGTTGGTGGGCGGCGCCAACGTCTACCCGGCTGAGATCGAAGCAGCTCTCGAGGAGCACCCCTCGGTGCAGAGCGCCGTTGTGGTCGGACTCCCCGATGACGACCTCGGGAGTCGTCCGCACGCGCTCGTACATTCGAGCACAACTGTCACTGCAGACGACTTGCGCGCCCACCTCGCCGAACGAATCGTCCGGTACAAGATTCCCAGGACCTTTGAGTTCGTCGACGCACCGCTTCGCGACGACGCGGGAAAGGTACGAAGAAGCGCCCTGCGCGAGGAGCGCATCTGACGACTCCCCGATGCACCGGGAGAGGAGCTGAGAATCCGTGTCTTGCGAGCCGTCATCAGAAAATGGCAACATCTGGGTGCCATGCACACTGAGTCAACCCGAACCGCGTCCAGCACGATGACCGCAGCTGCGTCGTTAGCGGTGCACGACGCGGTGCATTGGGCTGCGATCCGTCGCCCACATCGGACGACGAGTCTTCACCTGCTCGTTGGGCTCATTCACAGCGGCGATTCGATCGCAGAAGCCGTTCTTCGTGAACACGAGGTATCCGACACGAATGTGTGGTCGGCGATTGACTACTGGGACCCACCGCGCGGTGGGATGTTTCGATCGCCGCGGTTCGTGCACCTGCGACGAAGTCCACGATGGAAAGCTTCTGCTCGCGCCGTCGCAGAGCATGCCGCTCACGAAACATCCAACCGCGGCGGTGTTGCGGTCGATACTGGCGATCTCCTTGTCGCATTGCTCTCCGAGCCCGGCTCTCGAGCATCGCGCATCTTGGAACGCGCGCGTCTCGACGGTGAAACTCTGCGTCAAGCGGTGCAACAAGCCCGCGTCTCAATCGACGAGGGTCGAGGTGTCGAGGCAATTCCCGACTACTCCAAGAGGCGCCCGCTACGTCAACAATGGGACCCGACCGACTAACATGTTCGCAGCACCAGATGCCTCTGCAACGCGGCACTAGTTTGCCTCGATGCCACAGATGTTTCGCGGTCCTCTTGCTGGCGTGACTGTCATCGAGCTCGCTGGTCTTGGGGCACTCCCCTTTGCGACACTCAAACTCGCGGATATGGGCGCCGACGTCATCCGCGTCAATCGCACGTCGGATGTCCCGTCGATCCCACCCGAGGATGCGAGGTTTCGCGAGTTCGACCGCGGGCGCCGTTCTATCGCCGTCGACTTGAAGCACCCAGATGGCATCGAATTGGTGTTGCAACTCGCCGAACACTCCGACGTGTTCTGCGAAGCATTTCGCCCGGGAGTCGCCGAGCGCCTCGGTCTCGGACCCGATGTTGTGATTGGGCGCAACCCAAAAATGGTCTACGGACGCCTCACCGGGTGGGGGCAAGATGGCCCACTCGCGCACACCGCAGCTCACTCGTTGAACTACGAAGCGATGACGGGCGCCATCGGTTCGATCGGTCCGGTCGGCGGGCCACCAGTCCCGCTCCTGCAGGTACTCGGCGACTTCGCAGGAGGAGGTTTGCACCTCGCGTACGGCGTTGTTTGTGCGTTGTTCGAGGCGCAACGGTCCGGCGAAGGACAGGTGATCGACGCAGCGATGATCGACGGGGTTGCATCGATCTACACGGTGTTTTATGCCATGGCTCGTGCTGGCATGCACACCGAACAGATCGGTACGAACCTGTTCGATGGAGGCGCACCGTTCTACAACGTGTACGAAACGAGTGATGCTCAGTTCGTGACCCTCGCACCAATCGAGCCACATTTCTACGAACAACTCTTGGGGCAACTCGGTATTGATCCTGCCACGCTTCCTGGTCAATACGACCAACGTCATTGGCCACAGGTGCGCGCCCAAATCGCTGAGGTCGTGATCACCAAGACGCGCGACGAATGGCAGGCACAGCTCGAAGGTACCGACGTGTGTTTCGCCCCCGCATTGAGCTTCAGCGAAGCTCCTCAGCATCCACACAACGTCGCGCGGTCGTTGTTTATCGAAACTCCGGATGCCAATCCCGATAGCTATCAGGTCGCGCCGGCGCCCCGTTTGTCTCGAACACCAGGCGAAGCGCGCAATTCGTATGCATACGACGGTGCCGACACCGACA
>JBBRPC010000117.1:0-10793 GCA_038228615.1 Acidimicrobiia bacterium
CCAGCGGTGTCGGGTCGTTCGATTCCGGAGCATGACCGCTGCTCATGCGTGCGTTCGGATCCATCATCATCTTCATCATGAAAAACATCATGACTGGACACGCCAACGCGAACACCAAGAAGATGACCGTCGAGGACTTCACGCCCGCGATCGAGATCAATATGACCGCCGCTGCGATGCCGACCAAACACATTGTCATGTGGTTTTTCTTCATTGCTCGCCTCCGTTTTTGTGCAACCCTTTCTACGATTGTCGCAGGGACACCCTCGCGTGAGATAGAGCCGAAAGCCCCTTACGGCTCGGGGGAATGCACGACCAGACTGGACCGGCGCGGCGTTCGGCCGACGCGACTCTCCTTCTGATGTTGAACGATGACCGACGTTCAGGTTCAAACGGGTCCCGGAAGCGGCCAGGGCACGACGAACGCTGTATTGACCGTTGATTCCGTCTCGAAGTCGTTTCGCCGCGGGCCCTGGTCGCGTAAACGAACCGCCGTGCTCACCGTCACTATTTGGCGACTCAGTCACGACCTCCATACGCACCGCTAAAACCCGTTCGCCAAGACGGATCGTTCTTTGGACGCGTCCGTTGACACGACCGATTCGAGGTTTGGAACGCCCGCTTCGCGCTGCTGCTAGATAAATCTGATTGGCACGGCGTAAAAACCAGATACTCAATTGTTTTGGTCAGTGGAGGTGTGCATGTCGGGCCGTGAGCGCGATGCGAAGTTCATCGAGTTCGCGGCAGCGAATGAACCTCAGCTGCGGAGGGCTTTGGTCGCCGCGTATGGCGCCGATCGCGGGAGCGAGGCGGCGGCCGAAGCGTTGGCCTATGCCTCCGGCGGTACCGGTGAATACGGATTCGAACTCGTCTCCGGCTAGCTATCAACGCGAAGTCGCGGCGCGTTGATATATAGCAATCGGTAGCTCGCTCGACGAGGCGTCGCAGAAGAACGCTTCGTTGCTCGACCGCGGCGCCCTGTCGGAATATGCGGAACCAGCCACACCCTTAGAGTGAGCGCATGCGGCGTCGCCAACCTGGAGTTCGAGAGGCACTCACCGCTGCCGCACTTTTCGGTGCCGCGACCCCGTTCGCGAGTCGGCTCGCGGGCGACACTCCACCTGCGGTCCTCGCGGGTTTGTTGTACCTCGGGAGCGGTATGGCGCTGAGTCTGTCGATGCTGGTGTGGCCGCTCGGTCACGAAGCCCGTCTCGTCCGACGCGACATGCCATGGCTCGCGGGCGCGATCCTTTTCGGCGGCGGGCTCGGGCCACTCCTGCTCGTCGTTGGCCTGCACACAACACTTGCGGCGACGGCGTCGCTCCTCTTGAACCTCGAGGTTGTCCTCACTGCGCTCGTTGCGTGGGTCTTCTTCCACGAAGGATTCAATCGGCGAGTCGGCATCGGACTCAGCGCGATTCTTGGCGGTGGAATCATCGCGTCATGGCAATCACGCGGCGGACTCAGTTTCAGCACCGGTGCCCTCGCGATTGCGGGCGCCTGTGGTTGCTGGGCGATCGACAACAACCTTACCCAACGGGTCTCCTCTGCCGACCCGCGACAAATCGCAACGCTGAAAGGCCTCATCGCAGGTTCCGCGAACCTCGCCATTGGTATCGCGGTGGGCGGCTCGCTCCCCGGCTGGTCCAAGTCGATAGGCGCCATGACCATCGGAGCATTCGGCTACGGACTCAGCCTGATGCTGTTTGTCATCGCATTACGGCACCTTGGCTCGGCGCGCACGGGCGCGTATTTCGGTGTCGCGCCATTCGTTGGCGTCATCGTCGCGATCACGATCTTCGGTGAGCCCCTCATGGCCCGGATGGTCCCGGCCGGGCTGCTCATGGCATTCGGCGTGTGGCTGCATTTGAGCGAACATCACGACCACCAACATCAACACGAACCCCTCATCCATGCACACCTCCACACCCACGACGACGACCAGCACGCACACGAACACAGCGCAAGTGTGCTCGCGAACGGCGCGCACAGCCACGAACACCGCCACGAGTCAACCATTCATCGACACACGCATCGTCCCGATATCCACCACCGCCACGCGCATCAATAACGCGAAGCTTCGCCATTTGGCTCGTCGCTATTCGCGCGATCTAGCAGTAGTGCCGACGCCGGGTTGGCATAATCCGGTTTCGTATGCATAGATGACGGCCTGTATCCGGTCGCGCAGCTCAAGTTTCATGAGGACGCGCTTGACATGGGTTCGGATCGTGGACTCTTCTACAAACAACGCTGCGGCGATCTCACGATTCGACAAACCGCGGGCGAGCACGTCGAAGACTTCGCGTTCGCGTACAGTCAACGTAGCGATGCGTTTGCCGTTTCGTGGGGCAACATCAGCGCGCCGGGTAATGCGATCGATGACGCGGCGCGTGACAGCAGGCGACAGCAGCGCGTCGCCCGTCGCGACAATATGGACCGCGGCAATCAGATCCTCGGGACGCGATCGTTTCAGCAGAAATCCTGAGGCGCCGGCCTGCAACGCATTGAACAGGTAGTCGTCTTGGTCGAACGTCGTGAGCACGATCACTTTGCAATCGGGTGCCGAGCGAGTGATCTCGCGCGTCGCTTCAATACCATCGAGATCAGGCATCTGCACATCCATCAACACGACATCGGGGCGAAGCTGCCTGGATCGTTCGACGGCCTCGCGGCCAGTCGCAGCTTCACCCACCACTGCGATGGATGCGTCAGCGCCGAGGAGTTCCACGAGCCCGGCGCGCATCAGGTGATCGTCGTCGACGATGACAACACGAATCATCAACGAACCCATCCGTAGGGAATGCAGACCCGCAGCGTATGCATCGACGAGTCGCATTCAACGATAAGCGAGCCGCCGAGCTGCACCGCTCGTTCTTCGGCTCCGACAAGACCGTGACCCGCCCGGTTCGTCGCTCGATTCGCACCGACGCGATTGCAAACGACAATCTCGAGATCGGACTCGCGGTAGTTGAGCTCCAGGGTCGCCGTTCCTACACCGTGACGCGAGACGTTCGTCAATGCTTCTTGGATAATCCGGTAGGCCGCGTAATCGATCGCTGGCGGTAACGGTTGTTCGAAGCCTTTGATGTGCAGCTCCACGTGAAGACCGGCAGCGCGGTGATGTTCGATCAAGGTTGGGATCGAACCAACTCCGGGAGGTGCGATGACCGACTCGCGTTCACCAGATTGGCGGAGCGCTCCGACGAACTGATCAATCTCACCGGCGGTACGCCTCGCGAGTTCTTCAATTTCGATGAGGGCTTGGAGCGAACGACCTGGGTCTTCATGATGGCGTAACCGGGCGGCGCCGGCGCGGACTGCGATGACGTTGATCGCGTGGCCAGCAGAGTCGTGAAGATCGCGCGCGATCCTGGTTCGTTCTTCGGCCGTCGCGAGTTCTCGTTCTCGCACTGCGCTCAGTTTCAGTTCCAGGATCTGTTCGCGTCGCAGCCGCACGCGTTCGCCTGCGAAACAAAACGCCGACCAGAGCAACGTCACGTGAAGGAGTTCGACCCATGGGAAAACGTGCTGTACCGCCGCCGACGCGACGAGATAGCCACCGAGTATCACCGCCATCGCGATCATTGTTCGCATGCCCCACACGGCGCGGCGTTGTCGGCGAGACGCCACGAGATATATCGCGATACCAGGACCGAGAGGAAGGCCGATAGGGAACCCGGCGGCGGCGAGCGCGATCGTACTCAACCCAGTGGACATCAATACGGCACGCGGCAGTCGGTGCGCTACTGCCAACGGGAGTGTCGAACACGCGATCAAGAGCACTGCAAGGCGCGTCAATGAACCCGATGGGTGTGTTACGCCTACTCCGTGGTGCGCAACGATCATCACACCGGTCGCGATCATCTGCGCATCCTCGCGGTCCTCGCTGACGTTCCGGAACCGAAGATCGATGAGACGCTCGATCTCGTTGGGCTCACCGCTGCAGCGCGTCGTCGAGTCAATACGTAATCGCTAGGTATGCGCCAGAGGCTTGGACTCGCTGGCGCGCTGCTCGCCAATCCAGATCTCCTCGTGCTTGACGAACCAGCCAATGGTCTCGACCCAGCGGGAGTCCAATGGCTACGAAGTGCATTACACGACTACGCCGATGGCGGTGGCACCGTGCTGTTGTCAAGCCATCTTCTCGCCGAGGTCGCGCAAAGCGTCGACCACGTCGTCATCATCGATCAGGGACGAGTCGTCGCCGACACGACCCTCGCGGAACTTACTGCCGACTTCGGTACGCTCGAAAATGGGTACCTCGCGCTGACGTCAGGGTTGATGTCGTGAAACGTTCGCTGCGAGCCGAAGCGATAAAGCTCACAACGACGCGAACCACAGCGTCGATCGGGCTCACGTTGGCAGGCCTCACCACCGCGATGATCGCGGTCCACATGCTCGGATTTCCCAAAACATCACTACGGCTACTCGCCCAACAACGAAGCGTCATGGTCGATGTTGGCGTCAACCTCGGCGCACTTTTCGCAGCACTCTCCGGGGCCATCGCGATGACAAGTGAGTTCCGTTACGGGACCATTCGGCCGACGCTGCTCACCGAACCAGACCGCAGGCGCGCCTTCGTCGCCAAGGTGATCACCCAAGCCATCATCGGCATCGGTATTGGCCTCATCGCCGCCGCCATTGCCGCCGGATTCGGGAACGTTCTCCTGCACAGCCGCGGCATCGCAACCCAACTCACCCTGGGCGACTATGCGAAATACCTCGCCGGCACCACAGCCGCATGTGCGCTCTGGTCGCTCATCGGCGTGGCGATCGCCACGATCAACCGCAAACAAGCACCAGTACTCGTCGGGCTCGCGATTTGGATCCTGTTCGTCGAGAACCTGCTCCGAGTCGGTCTGCCGAGCATCGGGAAATACACGCCGATGTCACTCGCTCAAGCCATATCAGGCCAGACCATCAACACGCTCAACAACCCGCTCGTCGCGGGCGCGTTACTCGCCGCGCTCGCCATCACAATAAGTGCCGCGGCGCAACAGCTCTTCACCAGTCGCGATATCGCCTAACAATCAAGGAACAGCATGAGCATGTCAAAACACCCCGATCACGACGATCACATGTCGCCAGAATCGCCGAATCCGAGCCGGGCGAAACTCATCATCGTCGCAATCATTATCCTCGCCATGCTCGCCGCACTTCACCTCTCCGGAATCGTCGGACCAAAATGATTCAAATACGGAACAGCCCAGGCGCTCCGCACGGATCGTCACGACGGACTGCTTGATCGGACACGAATAAACTGGCCAGGGTCTCGAACTGGCCGGGGTTTTGGAGTCAACCTTCTTGGTGTTCGGCCGTTTCGGGCGGCGCTCATGCTTGGAGGTCGGTCATGCTCGTGGAGTTGTCTCGGGTGGAACAGGGGAATGACTTCGGCATAACAACTTGCTTCCAGTGAGGACCAGATCCTCACCCATAGAAGTCAACCGAACCAGGCGCAGTCCCGTTCGAATGGGGCATCAACCGATGATGCAGTCCTTGTTGGGAACGGCCTCGGAGACTCAGACGGTTGCGAGCAGTACGAGGGACCGGTCCATCGCAGGCCTGCAATCGGGTAGAGCAATACGCCACGAGGGACGTCAGAAAAGGCGGCGCAAGTTGGTCGGTATTAGGCGGATCGAAGGTCTTAGGTCGGGTGATGACCTTCGGCTCTACATGGTTCGAAGCGGTGGGTTCATGATCGAGGAATGCTGCGTTCCGAAGAATCCACTGGCTCCGTCACCTTGAGTGATCGGGCATCAGCGCCGATTCCTTCGAACCCCATCGCTGCCGCGCGAATGGTAAACGGCTCGAAAGTTTACGGATCAGGCGAAACCATGGTCCGTGCGCTTGATGATGTGACTGTCGAGTTCGCGGCGGGTGGATTCACCGCGATCATGGGCCCATCGGGTTCGGGCAAATCGACGCTCATGCATTGCCTCGCTGGTCTCGACGACCTGACGTCGGGCAGTGCGTATATCGGGGCCGACGACGTGACTGCGATGAACGAAAGGGCTCGCACCCGGCTGCGTCGCGAACGAATCGGCTTCATCTTTCAGTCGTACAACCTCATACCGACCTTGACCGCGATTGAGAACATCGTGCTCCCCGCTCGACTCGCGAAGCGCACAGTTGAACCGGCGTGGCTCGACACGGTCGTCGGTGAGGTGCATCTGGAGAACCGCATGAAGCACACGCCGGATGAGCTGTCCGGCGGCCAACAGCAACGCGTGGCAGTAGCTCGTGCGCTGGTGAACAAACCCGAGATCATTTTTGCCGATGAGCCGACCGGCAACCTTGACTCGAAAGCGAGCAAGGAGATTCTTTCCTTTTTACGACGAGCCGTCGATGAATTCGGGCAGTCGATCGTGATGGTCTCCCATGATCCGGTCGCGGCTTCGTACGCCGATCGTGTTGTGTTTCTTGCCGATGGCCACGTGGCTGACGAAATGATGCGCCCGACGTCGGGCGCGATTCTCGATCGCCTGAAGGCCTTCGGGGAATGAGTGACAGCTCCCCAGTGATGGGCCTGATCGCGTGGCGCAGCGTGTCTCGCCACAAGACCCGCTCTGCGCTGTTGGCATTGTGCGTGGCGTGCGGCGTGTCGTTCGTGGCGGGTACCTACGTGTTGACGGATACGATCAAAAATGTCTTTACCCACGTGTTCGATGACGCGTTCAAAGGTACGCCGCTCAGCATCAGAACCCGTTCCGAGCTCGACGCGGCGACGGCGCGCCCGCCGGTCCCCGCCTCGCTACTCACGACTGTAAGTGCGGTGCCGGGAGTCCGGTTGGCTGAAGGCGATGTGTTTACTAGCGGCGGTCGCGTGTTCGATACGAAAGGCAAAGCCGTCGGCAACCAGTTCGCCCCCACGTTTCTGGTGAGCTGGCCAACTGCTGCAGAGTTGCGTTCGTTCCAACTGGTGAACGGCGTCGCGCCGAACGCGGCCGGCGAGGCCGTCGTCGATCAACAAGCAGCGACGGCGGGCAAACTCCAGATCGGCGCGCCGATGCGGGTCCAGACCCTCACTGGGATCAAGACCTTTCGTCTCGTCGGTATCGCGAAGTATGGATCCGCCGGGAACATGGCCGGAGCAACAGCCGTGCTCTTCGACTTGGCCACGGCGCAACGCGAAACGAACCGCGTTGGGCGTTTCGACAGTATCTCGATCGTGGCCGACGACGGCATCTCGATCGGCGGGTTGCAGGATCGGGTTCAAGCGGCCACCGGCACGAAGTACGAAGCGATCACCGGCACCGACTTGAGTTCTGAAAGCAACAAGGCGATCAACTCGGGATTGTCGTTCTTCACCACCTTCTTGCTCGCGTTCGCCGCGGTCTCGCTCTTTGTCGGTGCATTCATTGTGTACAACACCTTTGCGATCGTCGTGTCGCAGCGCGTACGCGAAATGGCGCTCCTGCGCGCGTTGGGCTCCGACAGCGAGCAAGTCATCGGGTCGATAATGATCGAGTCGGTCATCATCGGTCTGTTCGCATCGGTCGCAGGCTTGTTCGGCGGGATCGGCCTCGCGCTTGGCTTGAAATCGCTGCTCAGCGCCATCGGATTTGCGTTGCCGTCCGGCGGCGTCGTGATCCTCGCCCGCACCGTCATCGTCAGCATCGCCGGCGGAATGACCGTGACCGTCGTCTCGGCGATCGCTCCGGCGGTCCGAGCCGCGCGAGTGCCACCGCTTGCCGCCGTGCGTTCGATCACGATATCCACGGTCGGTCAACGCCGGTTTCGGCGGCTCGGTGGTGGGGCCTTGTTCGCGATGGGTGTGGCCGCGACGAGCCTCGGCGCATACTCGGTCGCGGTGATTTGGCTAGGTATTGGCGCTGCGGCCACAGTCCTCGGGGTAGCAATGTTGGCACCGTCGATCGTCAAGCCGTTCGTATCGGTGCTCGCAACACCCATTCGACATTTCCGTGGCGTGTCGGGCCAGCTTGCCGAAGAGAACGCCGAGCGAGGGGCACGCAGGACTGCAACCACAGCCGCGGCATTAATGATCGGCACTTCGTTAATCGCAGCTTCGTTAGTGCTCGCAGGATCTATCAACGCGTCGACGGACAAGGTTTTGAACCAAGGAATGCGCGCCGAGTTGATCGTGCGCAGTGACGGGTTAAGTCTGCTCGGCAATAGCGTTTCGAGCGCGCTAAGGGCAACGGCCGGGGTCGCAGCCGTGGCTCCGTATCGATACGGAGCCTTCAAACTGAACGGTTCAACCAAACAGGTATCAGCGATGGACGCCACGGCGCTCGACCCCGCCAACGCGCTTTCGTCATTAGATCTCGGTATCGTCGCAGGATCGATGAGCACACTCGATACGGGATGCGTCGCCGTCTCCCAACGGGTCGCGGATGACAACAGTTGGAAGCTCGGTGACACCGTGCCGATGGTGTTCGCCTCGGGCCAGCACAGCCAGACCATCGCTGCCATTTTTCGAATCAACGCCTTCGGCGACTACATGGTCTCGCTCACCACACACCGGGCGCTGTATGTCGATTCGAACGATACGTTCGACTTTGTTCGGCTCGCCCCCGACGCGAGTCTCACTGAGGTCAAGGCGCGAGTCGCAACGTTGCTCACAACGGTGGCGCCAGCAGCCACCGTGAAAGATCGCAAAGAATACGCAGGCCAGATACGGGCCCAGGTGAGTCAGCTCCTCAACCTGATCACCGCGCTTGTGCTACTCGCGATTGTCATCGCGCTCTTCGGCGTGCTCATCACGATGTTGCTTTCGGTGCTGGAACGCACTCACGAGATCGGGCTGCTGCGCGCAGTAGGTATGGACCGGCGCGACGTTCGGTCGATGGTCCGCTGGGAGGCAGCAATCATCGCCACCTTCGGCGCAACCCTCGGCGTGTTACTCGGTGTCGGCCTCGGCTTCGCTTTGACCAAGACACTCCGCCGCGAAGGCATCGATACCATCGAATTACCGTATCAATCATTGGTGATTACGGCGCTCGCGATCACGGTGGCTGGAGTCGCGGCCTCGATGTACCCAGCCCGCCGCGCCTCACGACTCAACGTGCTCCGGGCGATTGCGAACGAATGACTGGTACGTTCGTGTGTGACCTTTTCCTCTGTCCCTCCCGACCGCCTCGCCGCACAGTGAGCGTATGAATCCAGGACTCAGATGACCCGAACTCAACTTCCAGGGGCGATACTCGTCGGTTTCATAGTTATCTTCGGCATGTTGCTTGCAATTGGACTGCCTCGTGGTTGGAACGCAGACACCCCAAGGTTCAGGAAATTTCGAGTCGCGGTCGTGTCGTGTGCCGGACTTGTAGTGGTACTTGGTCTGGCCACGACGATCGGCCGCTCGTAGCAGCTTCGAACCCACGGCTGGATGACACTGTCACAATGCCCGCACTCGCACCAGCAGCGGTCGAGCAATAGGGCCCAGCGTCACGTCGCGATGGTCGCAAGTCCGAGTGACCTTCGCCTCTAGCTCCCGCGGTTTTCATCGGGCACGATGAGGTCATCCGTCGCCGCGACGGGTGCGAATCGAAGGTTGTGCCATGACTGCAACTCCCACCGTTCCAGCGGTCCCGTCGAAGAACCGCACCGACAGCGAGCTCGATCAACAACTCGATCGAGTGATCAAAAATGCACGAGAGATTCGCGACAGTGCTTCGATCGCTGACGATCAATTGTCTGAAGCAGAACAGTCGTACCGCGGCGATGTCGTGGTCACGTTGGCGATGATGGAATACGATCTTTTGCTCTCGCGTGCAGCGTTGAATGCTCACAACGCTCGCGGCGCCGACGAGCTGCACCTCACCGTGACGGCACTTGCCGACGCGGCACGTTCGTGGGCCGACGATATGGAGGTGCAAACGCACCTCGCGGCATTGGACGTCCGCGACCGTTGGGACTCGGTCGGGCAACGGCTTGAACGCGCTGCGGCCGAAGCACGCCGCGCCTCGACGCGCCTCGGCGAATCGTTGCAAGGCGACGTCGGTGAGGTTCGCCGTATCGCGCTTGAAGGAATTCGATCGGTACGGGCAACCTTGAGCGACGCACTGGACGCTGCGCGCGGCGAATGACCGCGACAATCGAGGAGCACTCGCTCGACCGCTGCCTTCAGTGGCTTGGCTCTCGTTCGGTCGATCGCATCTCCATTGTCGTGGACAGGTGGCTGGCCCAGGGGCAATTCACCGTTACCGGTCGGTCGTTGCGCGCCGACTGGGAAGAACGGGTCTACTCGCAGCGATCTAGCCGGCCTCCGACATGATGGTCGCGACAGCACAAACCCACGGGCCAATACCGGCTGGATACATTGGGTTGACCAGTGCGGACGCTTCGTCGCGGCTAGCCGCCGACGGACCGAATCGGCTCGCACCACCCCCCAAGGTGCAGACTTGGCGGCGCCTCCTCGCCGAGTTCACACACTTTTTCGCCCTGATGCTTTGGGTGGCCGGCGGGCTGGCGTTTGTTGCCGGAATGCCCCAGCTTGGCATCGCAATCTTCGTGGTCATACTGATCAACGGGCTGTTCGCGTTTGCCCAAGAGGGTCGTGCGGAACGGGCGGCCGAACGACTCCGAGAACTCCTCCCCGCGAAGGTCGTCGTCGTTCGCGACGGTCGGTCGGTCTCCGTCGATGCATCCGACATCGTGGTCGGTGATCTCGTGGTCCTATCGCCCGGCGATCGCGTGCCAGCCGACATGACGTTGACGACCGCCGACGGGTTTTCGGTGGACACGTCCACCCTGACCGGCGAGAGCGTCCCCGTGCCCAACGGAACCGACGACGACGTCTTCGCGGGCACCTACGTCACGACCGGCTCGGGCAA
>JBBRPC010000118.1:0-10785 GCA_038228615.1 Acidimicrobiia bacterium
CGACATCGATGCGATTTACAACCCGTTGCCAAACGGCTTACATGGAAAGTGGACGATCAAGGCACTTGAGGCCGGCAAGCACGTTCTGTGCGAAAAACCCTTTACCGCAAATGCCGAAGAGGCAGAAGCCGTCGCCAAGGTCGCGTCGCAACACCCCGAGCTTGTTGTCATGGAAGCATTCCACTGGCGCTATCACCCATTGGCCGATGTGTTGCGGACGATCGTCGCGAGCGGCGAACTCGGCGAGATTCGCCACGTCGAGTCGTCGATGTGCATTCCGCTTCCACTCCGCAACGACATTCGTTTTCGAATGGATCTTGCCGGAGGTTCAGTGATGGACGTCGGGTGCTACGCAATCCACATGAATCGCACCCTCGCTGGCGCTGAGCCAACGATTGTACGTGCGCGTGCGAAAACCCTGAAACGGGAACCGCAGATCGATCGTTGGGTCACCGCCGACCTGTCGTACGCCAACGGCCGCACAGGCAAGATCACCGCAGCACTGTGGTCCGGTCAATTGTTGCGGATCGGGTTACGCGTCACAGGTTCAGAAGGTGAACTGCGCGTCTTCAACCCGACGCAGCCGGCGCTCTATCACCGAGCGACGGTACGCACGAAGGCCGGCAAGCGCAATGTGAAAAGCAGCGACAAACGCATGACCTATTGGCATCAGCTCGATGCCTTCGCCGCGACTGTCGGGGGCGATCGCGCACGGAACATCACCGATATCGACGACGCGATCGCAAACATGCGCGCGATCGATGCCGTCTACGAGGCAGCTGGTCTCCAACACCGCCAGCCGTCGTAGCGCGCCCTGCTACGGATTCAACAGCGCGGTTGGATGACCGCAAACGACAAAAAACAATCTCCTGCGTTTACTGATCCGTCAGTACCGACGCCTCCGAACACCGAGCATTCATCGCGACGCCATTGGCGCACACGAGATGCTGGGAGCAATAGGGCGTGGATGTCGGAACAGATCGAAGCTTTTTTCACAGGCGAGCCGTGCGCACATCTGCGGTGCTCGTCGCAGCACTGCTGATCGGCTTGACCCTTGGGTTCGGCCCGGCATTGTGGAATGCCGACCATGCTCAGGCCCGGTCTGGCCTCCGCGTCGATTCACATCACTCGGTGCAGAAATTGCGGTTGCCCGGACGAGGAACCCCCTTATCGCCAGAAGAGGCGTCCGCGCGATTGCACGCCGCCTCAAGTCCGACACTGCCACCGGCACCGAACGCACGCTCGGCCGTTGCAACGTTTCTCGAAGCACAACGCCGCGGTGATCAGACCGCGGCGTACGGAATGTTGAGTTCGCAAGACCGACTGGCCGCACCCACCCCAGCAATCTGGCGCCATTCCCGCCCGAGCTTCATTCCTGACGTCCTTGGCTTCTCCATCGGCCACCTTGCCCAACACGGATCGGGTACCGAAGTCGAAACGCACCTAGAACTACGCCCGACGCTCGATGAAACCGTCGGGCTCATTCCCGCGAATGCAACGGCGAAATTTGCAACCGTGCAACAGGATGGCGGCTGGCGAATCTCCCTGACGGCGAGCGCGATCACATTTCAATACCTCTCCGAAGCAAACCTCGAACAAGGAGCAAGCTCCTGGGTCGAAGCGCGCCAACACTGCAGTTCGGCTCACCAGTGGCGGACAACGTTGTACGGCGAAGGCGCGAACAGTCGCGCACAGGCTTTGTGCGGGCTGAGCGGCTCCGTTCGTGTCGGAGCGCGACAAGAACTCGCCGGTCGTACCGATACCGCTGCGTTCGTCGCCGCATTTGGTCCTCAAGCCGGCCTGTGGGCACGTGTCGTTCCGGTGGCGTCACCTGCAGTTTTCGATCTCGTACTCGCACCCCTCGACCGTCAGTGGGTCGTCATTGGAGTGCTGTCCCATTCGTTAAGTAACGGTCAAGGATGACCGGCGACTTGGCGCATACGGGGAGTGTGGCCGGCGCGCCGGCGGCCACACCCTCACCCGGCGCGCACATACCACCGGCGAAACCTCAGGAGGCACACAAGATGCAACGTAAACCCAAGCGTGGGGCGCGGGTTCTGGGATTTGCGGGGCTCGCGACGGTCGTCGCGGTATCGAGCATGTCGCTCGGTAGCGCGTCGTCACATCGCGAGGCTCCCCTCATCGCCCAGGATCCCGTCGCCGACCACACCGACGTATACGCATTCGTCGCGCCCGACGCGCCAGATGCAGTGACACTCGTCGGAAACTGGATCCCATTCGAAAGCGCGTCGGGGGGTCCGAACTTTTACCGGTTCGGCGATGACGTGCTCTACACCTTCGAGGTTGACAACAACGGAGATGGTGTCGAAGACGTCGAATACGACTTCCGATTCCGGACCGTCGTCAACAACCCGAACACGTACCTGTACAACACGGGTCCCGTGACGTCGTTGAAAGATCCAGACCTCAACATTCACCAGTACTACAGCGTCACTGAGGTGAAGAACGGGAGTCGCAAATTGCTGGCCGACAACCTCGAGGTTGCTCCGCCGGCGATTGGTCCTCGCTCAACGCCGAACTACGTGGCGAATCTCGCCAAGCAAGCCACATATACCTTGCCTGGTGGTATCAAGGTCTTCGCTGGTCCTCGTGACGACCCGTTCTACGCCGACCTCGGGGCGATTTTCGACCTCGGAGGCCT
This sequence comes from Acidimicrobiia bacterium, assembly GCA_038228615.1. Taxonomy (GTDB): domain Bacteria; phylum Actinomycetota; class Acidimicrobiia; order IMCC26256; family PALSA-610; genus F1-120-MAGs023. The sequence continues at coordinate 2,663 of JBBRPC010000118.1, forward strand.
GCGTCCCTTGAACGGCGCTCACGCGATTCCGCTTCCTGCGGCAGGTGGACGAGATGGCCTTGCTGGCAAAAACGTTCACAGCATCGTGCTGCAAGTTCCAAAGGGTCGCGTTGTCGCCGGCGATCCCGTGATTGGCGTGTGGTCTGATTCGTACCGCCGCCAAGTTCGGGTGCTTTCCGACGATGGTTCAGTTGCGAACAATGGCGAGTTCGTCAAGGTCTCGCGTCTCGGCATGCCGCTCGTGAACGAGGTCGTTGTCCCACTCGGCGCGAAGGATCGGTTCAATGCGTCCGATCCTGTGAACGATGCGCAGTTTGCTCCTGGCGTACTCGATCCCGAGCTTGCGCGGCTCATTCCAGTGCTGTATCCCGGCGTGACCGTTCCACCTGCGCCGCGGACGTCGGACCTCGTGCCGATCTTCTTAACCGGAATTCCCGGTCTGAACGAACCAGCGCACGTGAAACCCGCTGAAATGATCCGGCTCAACACGTCGATTGCACCCACGCCGTGGGCGCAACAAAACCGTTTGGGCTTGCTCGCCGGACAAAACGACGGGTTTCCCAACGGGCGCCGTTTGATCGACGATGTTGTCGATATCGAACTCCGCGCGGTCGCGGGCGGCACACCGTTCACACCAGCATTCAACAAGTTTCCAAACAACGCGTTGACCGATGGTGTGGATAGCAACGACCGTCCGTTCCTCACCACGTTCCCGTATGTGGCTCCGCCCTTCGCCGGCTACGACCAGTAGTCGAGGAGAGGAGCTGTGATGCGGTCAGGATTGAAATTCGGTTCCAAACAACTGGCCGACTCACAAGGCGCAGAGGGGAAGGCTGGCTCACGCCAGTCTTTCCCTCGCAGTCGAGTCACGTTCGCAGCCGCGAGCTTCACCTTGATCGGTCTTGCCGCTGGACGATTCGCGACAACGCCGACATCCGGTGCAATGGAACAGCAATCCACCCGCACATCTGAATCAATTGTCGCGGTGAGCCCGGATTCGGTATCTGGTCTTGAGGCCGCAGTCCAACGAAACCCCAATGATCTTCGCTCGCTACAGCAACTAGCAGTGGCGTATACCCGCCGCGCGGCGATTGGCGATCCGAGCTACTACGGACTCGCAGATCAAGCGCTCAACAAGGCCGAACACCTCGCACCAGGTGACGACACCACAGCGGTAGCACGCGGCGCTCTCGACTTGAGCCTCCATCAGTTCGCACGCGCGCTCGAACTCGGCGCCCGAGTCCACCGCCACAATCCCTATCTCAACGATGCCGACGCAGTACTCGTCGATGCTTCCGTCGAACTCGGCAACTATGCGGATGCCAGACGATATCTGCAAGAACTCGTCGATCGTCGCGCCTCGCTCCCCTCGTACGCCCGCGTCTCGTACCTTCGCGAACTACACGGCGATCTCGACGGTGCCGCGACCGCGATGCAGCTCGCCATCACCGCCGGTCAACCAGGTTCGGCCGACGTTGCAGCGGTGAGATCACTGCTCGGTGACATCGAATTCAGCCGTGGTGACCTTGCAGGCGCTGAACAGTCGTACCGCGCAGCGCTTCGTTCCGCACCGACGCTTCCTCTCGCGACGCTCGGACTCGCGCGCGTGAATGCCGCGCAGGGTCGCGTCGTCGAAGCCATCAAAAGTCTGCACGAACTCACGCAGCGTTATCCGTTGCCGGCAGCCGTAGCGTTCACCGGCGACCTCGAGCAATTCACGGGGGATTCGAACGCCGCATCCGCGTCGTACGCGCTCGTCGACGCAATCGAAACGGTGCAACGCCATGCAGGACAGGTCGTCGATCTTGAGATGGCACAGTTCGATCTCGACCACCACCGAGTTGCGAACGGCGTACGGCTGGCCGAAAGCGCATACAAGGCCCGACCAAACAACGTGTTCGTCGACGATGTGCTCGCGTGGGCACGCTACAGACAAGGTCGATACTCGGATGCCGCGACCATCGACGCACAGGCACTTCGCTTAGGTTCCGCCGATGCAGGACTGCACTTTCACGCGGCAGCTATCGCGAAAGCCAACGGAGACCTAGCAGGAGCGAAACGCATGCTCACCGAGACTGTGAGCCACAATCGTTTCTTCAGTTTCGCCGTCCGCCAGGAGCTCGTACAGCTCGCGAAAGACCTCGGTATTTCCGTTCATTTTTGAGCCGACGCCAACAACACAAAGAATGGAGAACCCGGAACGTCGTAGTCGCTCCACGCCGCGCTTGACAGCACGACACCGAGGTTCGGCCCGGCCAACGCGCGAAGCATCGGCACATCTTCGACCGCAGCGTCGCGCGCGACCACGACCAGTCGTGCATCAGGGGGCAGACCCACAGGATGTTCGTCACGTAACAGTTCCCAATACCCTCTGCACGTCAGACAATTCGACGAGAGAAACGCGAGCATCGTGCGTGTCGCCTCCGACGCGACGACCTCAATCGATGCTCCGGAGTGCAAATCGACGCCGTGAATATCGATTGCGGATTTCGCAAACGGGGAACCGTCCGGAAGTCGGAGTTGCGGCGCGTTTGGTGCAGCGCCGTCGATGACCGCGAATGATTTCGTGAGCAGCAGTAGGCATCCGATCCCCGACCCAATGATCGTCACCGTCCAGACCACCCAATCGAATCCGTGTGCGGAACGCAACAGGTAGCCGATTACATCGAATCGTCGCTCAGCGATAGAAGGGTGCGGTGAGACACGCGCATGCGCGCCGATGCTCGCGACGGTCAGTGCGGTGATTGCAAACACAACGTTCGTGGCGATGTGTTGGGTGCTAATCGGAGCAGAACGCGCTCCAAAGCAGCCACATGATGAGTTGGTTTTGCGCGCGTGCAACACGACCAACAATGCAACCATCGCAACGTCGAGCAAGCCAAGCGCTCCGACACCGACCCAACTCCCGAAGAGCGCTGCAAGCACCGTTGCAATCTCAACGAACACGACCAAACGAACCAGCAGCCGTCCGCCCCGAAGACCGACGGAATGCAGCGCCTCGGCGAGCAAATCAGGCTCACGCGATTTTTCGACAGCGCCGACTACGAGCGCGATCAGGTTGCCGACAACGATGGCGTACAGCGTCGCCAGGATCACCGGCGTGCCGCGCTATTCGGCCTCGACGGTCTCATAGATCTCGAGGGTCGCCGACTCGCTGACCAGTGACCTGATCGCCTTGACAAACAGGGTCGAACCCGGCTGTTGAAAATGCTTGTCAAGAGCCTCACGGTCAGACCAACGTTCAAAGAAAAACAACCGCGACGGATCTTCAAGATCCTGCAGCACCGCATGAGAAATACAACCCGGCTCGGTACGAGACCGATTCACGTGGGCGTGGCTCTCGGCCAGCAACGCTTCGAAGCAGTCGTCTCGAGCCACAGCGCTTCCCGTCACAATCAGCATGGCGCCACGCTAGCCAGCCAGTGCGCAATTCGCGCTGGTGCGTAAACTTCGCTGTCATGACCCCGACTATTGATGTCACCGCGCTTGGCGCGTGGATGGATTCCCAAAACCTCCAGGGCGCAGGCCTACCAATCACACAGCGATACATCTCCGGCGGAAGCCAAAACGAGATCTACGAGATCAACCGTGGCGATTTTCGTGCAGCGTTGCGCATCCCTCCACTTGTGGCCCCCGAGTCGCGCGACGCAGGAATCGTGCGCGAGTGGCGCATCATCGAAGCGCTCAACGGCACCGATGTTCCGCATACCGAAGCCATCGCGGTGTGCGCCGACAAGGCCGTGTTGGGTCGCGCGTTTTATCTCATGGGATTCGTGGACGGCTGGTCGCCGATGGACGGTCCCGGTTGGGTTGAACCATTTGTCACTGATCGCAGTTTGCGGCCAGCGTTGGCATACCAACTCGTTGAGGGCATCGCAACGTTGTCAAAAGTCGATTGGCGAGCGAAGGGCCTCCACGATCTCGGGCGACCCGACGGTTTCCACGCGCGCCAAGTCGATCGTTGGACTGCGTTCCTTGAACGCATCAAAGGTCGCGAACTCCCTGGCTTCACTGAAGCATCCGCCTGGCTGCGTTCTCATCAACCAATCGACTTCGTACCAGGCATCATGCACGGCGATTACCAATTCGCGAACGTCATGTTCGAACACGGCGCGCCGGCGCGCCTCGCGGCAATCGTCGACTGGGAAATGGGCACCGTCGGCGACCCGAAGCTCGACCTTGCATGGGTGCTGCAAGGTTGGCCTGAAGATACGCATGACGAAAACGGAAAGGGATACGTCGATATCACCGATATGCCTGGCCGCGCCGAATTGATGCAACACTGGGGTGAGGTGGCCGGGCGTCAAGTCGATGACATGGACTACTACATCGTGTTGGCTCGCTGGAAACTTGCCGTCGTGCTCGAACAGGGATTTCAGCGCGCCGGCGACGACGTGAAGCTGCAAGCGTTCGGTCCGATTGTGCTGGATTTGATGGCCCGCGCCGCCGAACTTGCCGAGTCGAGCGACTACGCGTAGTCCTGGGCGTTATTCAATTCTTACCTTTATCGCCGATGATGGGGCATGACATCGTCGCTCAGCGTGGCTCGCCCGGTGCCCGCAGCCAAACGCCGGATACCAGGTCGAACCCGAGTCGATTTTTGGCTTGATATTGCACTCTTCGTGGCGTTCACTGTCGACTACAGCTTCAATTTCACTGGACTCACAATTCACGAATGGACGGGAATAGTTCTCGGCGTCGCGCTCCTCGCACACGTGGCGCTTCATTGGGATTGGGTCGTTCGCACGACAACCAAGCTGTTCGGCACTCGCGCAGGACGAGAACGAATCCGTTGGGCCACTGATCTCCTTCTGATCGGGGCGATGACATTGTGCGTCGCATCCGGCGTATTGATTTCGCGCTCGGCAATGGCCGTGCTCGGTTGGCATACCAATCGGGATTCCTTCTGGACGGGGCTGCACACCACTTCGGCCGACATTTGCGTCGCGCTCGTCGCAGTGCACGTCGCGTTGAGTTGGCGGTGGATTCTCACGGTGGGTCGCAGGATTCTGTCACTGCCCACACGAACGAAGAACGCCGACGCATGAAATTCCTCCGCCAACTTCTCGCCGTGTTCGCGGTCGCCGCCGTCATCATTGGGTTGGGGTTCGTTTGGAAACACTCGCCACTCGCAAGTCTTGTCGCGGACGGTCGCGGTAATGACCAACGCGTTGGGATCACCAACGTTCAGGTTCAACCAAACACACCACCGCTACCAGACGTACAGAATGCTGGTCGCAGTAATCGAGGCAACCACGGTTTGAGTATCGCCAACGTCAGCGACCTTGCCCAAAGCATGGTCGTCGAGGGACTCATCATCGGGGCAATCGTCGTCATCGATCTGCGCCGCCGAAACCACCGCCGTTCACAAAGCGGCGGATGGCTGCGAATCCCAGCTCAGGCTGGTCCCGCCACACGCCGTGACCACAGTCATTGAATCGTTCGAAGGTGCACAAACCTTCGGCGATACCGGCCGCAATTCGTTGCGCACCTGCAACCGGACACACCGGATCATCTTCGCCCGCAAGTAGCAACACGGGCCGTTCGATCTTGTGCAGTTCACCCGTCAGGTCATAGCTGGTTTCGTCGCCCTTCGACCAATGTTCAAAAAGTTCCCAGTTCGCGGTTTCCATCGTTCGCCTCTGGGCTGCCTTCGAATCTGGACGGCTTCGTCGGTTGTAGAGCGGCATACATTCGCTGAGGTAGCGGCCCATGAGTTCCGGGGTTGGCCCACTCCAGAAATTTCGAGCCAACTCACCAACTTCGGGCCCGCCAAGCCGCTCGAAGACCGGCACCATGATCTCGAGATCATTGATCGCAGTGGTCGAATCGAGAATCACCTTCGACGGATGACGCGGGTGTCGAATCGCGTATTGCAAGGCAACCATTCCACCGAACGACACTCCATACACGATCGGCTCGACGATACCGAGTACCTCACAGAGCGCAACGATGTCGTCTGCCCACCGAGCGAGGTTCCACTCCGCTGCGCTACGACGGTCGGAACGGCCTTGACCGCGATGGTCGTAGTAGACGATCTGCGCAACGTCACTCAGCTCACCGAACGCCGGCTTGAATGACGAATGGTCGAAGCCAGGACCTCCGTGCAGCGTGATCATCACCGGCCGTTCACGCATGGTGTCACCATCTGGAACCAAACCGAGGCCTTCAATATCAACAAACAGTCGGCAATCTCCCAATGCAACACGCATCTTGCGATGCTACAGCTGAGCGGCATTTGGCCCTCTTGCACCTCGAAATAGGCGCGTCCGAAATCGCGGCAGTCGGTAGTTTGCGTGCATGAAGCTCGAACTGGACCGCGCCATTTCCGTCGCAGACATCGACATTTGGACCGCGGCAATTGCACGAACCTTTCATTTCACGGGCTCCCTCGATGATCTCATCGCTCTGAACCGACAGATACACGACGAAGGTGCACGCTCGACAATTGCCACAGCAGACGGCATACTCGCTGGAACGTTTCGATCGTTCGACACGAGGCTCACGATGCCGGGTGGAGGTGAGCTCGACGTCGACGCGATAACTGGAATCACTGTGCAGTCGACCCACCGGCGCCGCGGTGTTCTGACCGAGATGATGCGCGCAGAGCTCCCGGAGGCGGTCGAACGTGGACAGGCTGCAGCCATTCTGTGGTCGGCCGAGTTTCCGATATACGGTCGTTTCGGATTCGGAGTCGCGACGCGCGCGGCGAACCTCACGATCGATGTGCGCCGCGCGACGTTGCGTGACACACCAAGCGATGGGGCATGTCGCGGCAATATCCGCTACGTCACTGTTGATGAACTGTGTGCGCTGGCACCAGCTCCCTTTCATCGTGTGCGTTCGCAACGAATCGGTGAGCTCGCACGCGACGAGCTGAAGTGGCGGATCGAATCGAACGTCACGCCGTGGCCAGATCATCCATGGAATGGTTGGCAGGTCGTCAGCTCAGATGCGCACGGCGATGTCGACGGCGTCGCGAAATACCACGTCGATTCGGTTTGGGCACATGGCGTTCCGAACAGCACGCTGTACGTCGATGCGATAGTCGCGTCGACGCCCGAAGCGCACGAACGGCTATGGCGCTTCTTGCTCAACATCGATCTCATTGCAACCATCAAAGCGAACGACATCGCGCTCGACGACCCGCTGCCTTGGATGCTGGAAGACGGCCGTGCACTCGTGGCCGAAATCATGGCCGACGGGCTCTGGCTGCGCCCGCTCGACCCAGTCGCGATGCTGTCGCAGCGCTCGCTCGGCGATGGATCGGTAACACTCGAGATTGTCGACCCAACAGGGTTCGCAAACGGCGTTGTGCGCGTCGAAGCTGGCGCCGTGCAACGCGTCCACGGTTCGTCAGCCGACCTCACAGTCGATACGCGCACGTTCGCAACGATGTTCCTCGGAACCGAATCTCCACGGGTTCTCGCCGCCGCTCACGTTGTCGACGAACACCGCAGCGGATCGATCGACAAGCTCGACGCGTTGTTGCGCACCGGTACCACTCCGCATTGTTCCACCCACTTCTAGTTTCCACGCCTTCCCTAGTATCGACCGCATGACAGAGCCGAAGGATTTCCGAGAACCAGTCGCTGCGTCGAACGCGTCCAATACCTTCGTCGCGCCCGATGCCGACGCAGCGTTGACACAGCTCACAATGCCAATGATCGAGGCCATGCAAACCCAAAGGGCCGTGCGGCGTCTCAAAACCGATCCGGTTGCTCACGAGGTGCTCCTTCCCCTCTTGGAACTGTCGTTGAAAGCGCCAACCAGTTCGAATACCCAAGATTGGTCGTATCTCGTAGTTGAGGATCCTGCGCAAAAGGCGCGTCTCGCCAGGTTGTATCGAATTCTGTATCGGACCTTCAATCCGATCGTCGAACGCCAAGCCCGCGGCAACGAACAGGAGCTTCGCAACATGCGACCTGGCCAGTGGCAAGCAGAACACTTCGAAGACATTCCGGTCTTGGTCATTCCTTGCTATCGCCGCGGGATCAAGCACCGCCCGGTCGGACGTCCGCAGATCGCAGTGTCGTCGTTTTACGGTTCGGTGTATCCCGCAGTGCAAAACCTGCTGTTGGGATGTCGAGCGGTCGGGCTCGGTGCATCGCTGCAAACGTTGC
>JBBRPC010000119.1:0-10763 GCA_038228615.1 Acidimicrobiia bacterium
ATCACGATCAGCTTGGGCGCGTCGTCGCGGCGATCGAGACGCGCCTTCATCACAACGATTGTGTCGTCGGCAAGTTTGGGACCGATGGCAAGCATCGTCTTCGGAAAAACCATCGCTTCGACGGCGCCAGAGAGATCTTCGAAAATAAACGTTGCCATCAGATCGCCGCGTTTGGTGTATTTCCGGTTGAGTCCCGTGACGATCCCTGCGACGTTTCGCATGGTGCCATCGTCGAATTCGCAGAATTCCGCGACCGAACATTCTGCGAGTCGCTGCAATTGCCGACGGGCCCCGGCGAGCGGATGATCGCTCACGTAAAGTCCGAGCATCTCCTTTTCCAGCGCGAGTCGCTGCATTTTTTCGAACTCGAGATCCGGAATCGGCATGCGCTGCTCGAAGCCACCGCCACCCGAAGTTCTGCCATCGGCGCCGCCGCCCATTCCATCGTTTCCGCCGAGATCAAGATCGAAGAAACTCATCGTTCCTTGTTCGCGTTCACGACGACGTTTCAGGGCCTGTTCAATCAGCGGTTCGAATACGGCGACGAGACCACGACGCGGATGTCCGAGATTGTCGAATCCGCCTGCTTTGATGAGCGACTCCACGGTGCGCTTGTTCAGCGCACTCGTATCGACGCGCTCACAGAAATCATGGAAGTCGATGAACGGCCCGCCCTCAGTTCGGGCCGCGACGATTTGTTCGGCAACCCCTTCGCCGACGTTGCGCACGGCGCTCATGCCAAATCGAATCGCGCCTTTCGGATAGGTATCGTTGAATTGCACGGTGAAGTCCACGACGCTGTCGTTGACACACGGATTCAATACCGGGATATCAAGGAGCCGGCACTCGTTGATATATACGGCGGCCTTTTCTAAACTCGCCTTCACCGAAGTCAGCAGCGCGGCGAGGTACTGGACCGGATAGTTCGCCTTCAAGTACGCGGTTTGATACGACACGAACCCGTATCCGACGCTGTGAGATTTGTTGAAGGAGTAATCGGCGAACGGTTCGATCGTGTCGAAGTAACTCTCCGCAAATTCCTTCGTGTGACCATTCGTGATGCAACCTGCGACGAACTTGGTGCGTTCTTTCGCGATCATCTCACGGATTTTTTTCCCTGTGGCCTTGCGCAGGTTGTCGGCCTCTTCAAGGGTATATCCGGCCAACTTCTGCGAGACGCGCATCAGCTGCTCTTGATAAATCATGAGGCCGTACGTTGGTCCGAGGATCTCGGAAAGCGATTCGTGGTCGAATGTGACCGGTTTGCGCCCGTTTTTGCGATCGGCGTATTCGTTGTGCCAATTCTGGGCCATCGGCCCGGGGCGGTAGAGCGCGACGAGCGCGGCAACATCCTCAAATGATGTTGGTGCAAGTCGTTGAATGAGGGCACGCATCGGCCCACCTTCGAGTTGGAAAACGCCGATGGTGTCGGCCCGCTGCAACAACGCAAACGTGGGCGCGTCGTCGAGAGGAGGGTTGTCGATATCAGGGCGTGTACCCGTTGAGTCTTCAATCAGCTCAAGCGCAATTTCCATCACGTCGAGGTTCCGCAACCCGAGGAAATCCATTTTCAGCAGGCCGAGTTCTTCGACACCATGCATCTCGTATTGCGTCACGACTGGAGCGTCGGTGATGTCGCCGCCTGGCCCAGGTTTACGTTGAATCGGCAGGTAGTCCGTGAGTGAATCTCGCGTGATCACTACGGCCGCGGCGTGGATCCCATCTTGACGTCGCAATCCCTCGAGGCCCATGGCAACATCAACGATGCGCTTCACGTCGGGATCTTCGCCGTACATCTGGCGCAAATCTGTGGCCATCTTGTAACCGTCGGCGTATTTCTCCGACACTTCGAAGCAATACTGCAGCGGCGTGTCGCGACCCATGATGAGCGGCGGCATCGCCTTGGCGATCTTGTCGCCAACGATGTACGGGTAATCAAGCACGCGAGCGGCATCGCGGACCGCAGCTCGCGCTTTGATCGTGGAGAACGTGACAATCTGGGCGACCCGATCAGCGCCATATTTTTGGGCCGCGTACTTGATCATGTCACCGCGGTAGCGGGAGTCGAAGTCCATGTCGATATCAGGCATCTGTTTACGACCTGGATTCAAAAACCGTTCGAAGAGCAAGTCGTACTTGATTGGGTCGATATCGACGATGCGCAGGCAAAACGCGACGCCCGATCCCGCCGCGCTCCCCCGCCCAGGGCCGACGCGAATGTTGTGTGACTTGGCGTAACGCACGAGATCCCAGACCACCAAGAAATACGCGGAAAAGCCCATCGTCTTGATGACGTCGAGTTCGAATTCGAGCCGCTCAAGTACGTGGAGCGCAGGACTCGGTCCGTAGCGATCCTTGGCGCCAGCAAATACCAGCTCACGCAGGTACGAATCCTCGTCATGGCCTTGTGGAACAGGGAACGACGGCAGCACCGCATTGTCGAACATGATCTCGACCTCGGCACGCTCGGCGACCCACAGGGTGTTGTCGCATGCCTCTGGGAGCTCCGCGAACAGCTCGCGCATTTCCACAGCGCTTTTGATATAGAAGTCTTCGCCGTCGAACTTGAAACGTTTCGTGTCGCTCTTCAAGGCACCGGTTTGCACGCAGAGCAACGCGTCGTGGGCATCGGCGCCGTCACGGTCGGTGTAGTGCGAGTCGTTGGTGGCCAGCAGCGGCGCCCCGAGTTTGCGCGCAATCTCTAACAGCGGCTTGATCGTTTTGATTTGATCTTCAATACCGTGATCTTGAATCTCAATGAAAAAACTGTCCTTGCCGAAAATGTCTTGGAAGCGTCCTGCTGCTTTGTACGCAGCATCGACATCGTCGTGCACGATCAATTGCGAGACGAGACCGCCGAGGCAGCCACTCGTCGCGATGATTCCCTCGTGATAACGCTCGAGAAGATCCCAGTCAGTTCGAGGCTTGTAGTAGTAGCCCTCGAGGTATGCAGCGCTCGATACCTTGATCAGGTTGTGGTAGCCGACGTTGTTTTCGGCCAACATCGTGAGGTGGAAGATTTCGTTCTCGCTGCGCTTGGGGCGATCGAAGCGCGACTGGTTGGTGAAGTAGCCCTCCATACCGAGAACCGGCTTGATGCCCTGTTCCTTGGCAGATTTGTACAGCTCGAGGACTCCATACATATTTCCATGATCGGTAATCCCAACGGCCGGCATCCCGTCACGAAGCGCAGCGTTCACCACATCATCGATTCGCGACGCACCGTCGAGCATCGAGTACTCGGTATGGAGGTGCAGATGTACGAAACTGTCGGCCATTGTTATTTCTCAGCGTTTCGGCACTTCTCGGGGTTATCCACAGGTCCTGTGGGCAAACCTGTGGATGAATCACAGCGATGTGATTCACGTGCCGCGACGATAGGCGAGACGAGCGACGCGCTCAACAGTCAGCCTGGATTTGTCGCCTGACCTCGGCCAGCACGCAGCGGAACCATCATTTCTGCTGCAGTCGCGGCACCGTGTGCGCTCCGAAGCCGTCGCTCGTTCGGCAGCGCCGGGTCGATAAAGCCGATCGGGGCGTACGGAACCAACACCACATCTCCCACTCTCGCCCCAGCCGCGCTCAGACCGGGAGCATCGGGCCCAAGCCAGCCGTCTGCCAACAATGACTTGCGGCTCTTGATCCACGCGACGTCGGAATAGCGACGTTCACATTCGCCGAGCAATTCCTTCGCCGCGCCAGCGCGCGAGTGGAGATGTCGAAAACGCGCGTCGCCTGACTGGTTGCGCAGGAGTGGCGCTATCTCCATCGTGTCGATCCAGTTGTCGGCTTCGATGTGCATCTGTCCGTGGTCGGCGGTGACAAGTAGTGCACAGTCGTGCGGGAGTGCGGCCAACAACCTTTGCACGAGCTGATCGACTGCGCGCAGTTCCGCGTCGAAATATCCGTCGTGCAAACCAAATTCGTGCGCAATCTCGTCGACACCGGGGTAATAGGCATAGATCAGTGACGCATCACTCTCGACACTGAGTCGCCGGCAGTGTTCAACGAGCGCGCTCGTCGTCTTCCATCCGTGAAACGGACCTGCACCGAGATGCACATTGCTGAAGCCGGAGTTACGAAACTCCGACTTCGTGGTCACGGGGATTGCACGGCCGCGGAAGGCACTTTGGCGTTGAACTTCGATAGGGATCGGTGGCTTCGTACGTTCGCCTTCGAACTGCCAACGCAACACGTTGAGCACGCGCTCATCGAGGAAGGTGCGATAGCCCACGATGCCATGACGCGCCGGAGCTGTGCCGGTGGTGATCGACGTCAACGCCGCAGACGTCGTCGCCGGAAGGACAGTTGTTATCGACCCTCCTCCGAGCCCGCTCAGCGTCGGCAATTCATACGCCCGCTCCCGCAGGATGTCGGCGCCGAGTCCGTCGAGCACAAGTAGCACAACACATCGGGCCCCGCGAACCGCTTCTGGCATCCAGGTTTCGTGTACCGCGCTCAACAGCGCGGGGACGATATTGGTGACACAGCCCGCGTCGTATGCGGGAAGTACTGGTTCGATCGAATTTCCCATGATGCTTCGAGAGCCTACGATGGGCCCGTGCCCGGGTTTCCACGATGAAAGTCTCAACGCGCGGTGATTACGCGGCTCGAGCATTGCTGTCGCTCGCTCTGCACGGCGAGGAACGACCCACATCAGTCAAAGAAATTGCCGAACGCACGACGCTTCCGCAGCCATATCTCGAACAGATTTTGCTCGCTGTGAAGGGTGCGGGATTGGTTCATTCGAAGCGTGGGGTAGGCGGCGGCTACGTGCTTGCCCGACCGCCGAGCGAAATTACCTTGGCCGACATCGTGGCTGCGGTCGAGGGTCCTGCGCCAGCGCTTGCGCAGGGTCACGATCATTGCGAAGGTCATTGTGTGCTGCAAGAAGTATGGGTGCAGCTCGACGATGAGACGCGCACGGTATTAGGGCACGTCACTCTCGCACAGCTGGTCGAACGCACCCAACGCGGGCACGGCTAAAGACCTGTTTCGTCGCGAGCGCCCAGCCACGCAATCACAGCCTCGAGGTCGGGGGTAATTGATCGCTCGAACCGCATCGCTTCGCCTGTCAGCGGATGTTCGAAACCTAGGACGCGCGCGTGCAGGAAGGGTCGTTTCAACGAAATTGATTCCCGATAACCCCGATAGGTTGCATCCCCAACAATCGGATGCCCGATTGCGTTGAGGTGCACGCGGATCTGGTGCGTTCGACCCGTTTCCAAGACACACTCAAGATACGAAACGCCCGGCATTCTCCAATACGAGATCACCTCATAGTGCGTACGCGCATCGCGACCATCGTCGCGAATTGCCATTCGAGTGCGACGAGTTTGCGATCGACCGATCGGCGCGTCGATGACACCGCGCGGCGATGTGAGCTGCCCCCAACACAGCGCGTCGTAACGCCGTTCGACGCGGCGCTCAGCCATTTGTGCAATCAACGAGTCGAAGGCGAGCTGCGACCGCGCAACAACTAGTAGCCCACTCGTTTCACGGTCGAGTCTGTGCACAATCCCAGGACGGGTGCGATCACCGACGTCGACGATCTCGGGGTACCGGTCGAGAAGCCCGTTGACCAAGGTCGCGGTTTCATTGCCGTTCCCTGGGTGCACAACCAATCCCGGCGGCTTCATCACCACCACCACATGTGGGTCTTCGTAAACGATGTCGAGATCCATTGGCTCGCCGACCGGCATCGCCTCGACGGCAGGAGCACCGACAATCACCACCGTCTCACCCTCGTGAAGTCGGTAACTCTTCGCGACCTCCCGATCGTCGACGCGCACGCCGCGATCGTCGATTATCGTCTGGACTTCGGCTCGCGTCCATCCGGTGTGAAATGCCACGGCGCGATCGACACGATCCCCTACCAAGCTCGCCGGAACGACGAACGAATTGTCGTTCACGTTGGATCCTCGCCCTCCGCATGTGTTGCTGGCACTTGTGACTGCTCGTGGCGCAAGCTGCGCACCGCTATCAGCACGGCGCCGACGGTGACACAGCTGTCTGCCACATTGAACAGCGGGAACGACCCGACTTTGACAAAGTCGACGACCTCGCCGCGAAACACGCCAGGCGACCGAAACATTCGATCTGACAGGTTGCCGAGCGCGCCGCCCAACACCATCACGAGGCCGATCACCGTGAGCGTGTCGGTTGTTCGGCGCAACGTCCGCGTCAATAACACGGCGATCGCGATAGCACCGACGGCCAAGACAGGAGTGAATCCCTGAAAGCGACTGAACGCCGCGCCCGAATTGCGCGCAAGTTGCAGCGCAATGGTCGAGCCAATCAGATCCTTTGGTCCGTCGGCGAGCGCGTGCACAACCCACGACTTCGTAATTTGGTCGACGGCGACAATCACCGCCAACCACACGCCAACGCGCGTTGCCCGTGACCGAATCGCCGCCTCAGCGCCGCCGTTCACCGCGAGACTTACATTTCACGCACAAATCTGCCCACGGAATCGCTTCGAGTCGAGCGACCGGAACGCGATCACCGCACATTTCGCAATATCCATAGTTTCCAGCAGCGATTCGCGTCAGCGCCTTTTCGATTTCGTCGACGGTCGCGCGTGCAGTTGCCGACAACGCCAAGTCGCGCTCGCGTTCGACAGTCAGCGAATCGCCCTCGCCACTTTCTTCGTCGAACTGAGTATCACCGGGCTCGCGGTCGATCGCGAGCTCTTCGGCTTCTGCTTGGAGTTCCTCGGCCTGACGATTGTGGTGATCGCGTTCTTCCAACAGCTGCGCTTTGAGTTTTTCGAGCGTGCTCGAGGCGAGCGCGGGCCCATGGTGCTTCGCCGGATCGGCAAATTCCACGAGACGAACGGGCGCAGCGACGGTCTCGACCGGTGGTTTTTTCACCACAGGTTGCGCGACTTCGATCGGTGCCGTCTTCACCAACGCGACCTTCTTCGCGCCAGTCTTTTTTTCTGAGATCTTTTTTTCTGGCATCTTGTTGTCAGGTGTCGCTTTCTTTGACGGCGTTGTTTTGACCGCGGCCGTAATCGTGGGCGTGGCTTGCCCGGTTTTCTGAGTCGCCTTTGGCGCGATCGTCGGTTGTGCTGCCTTCTTGGCGGGAGCGACTTTTGCGGACGCTGCCTGAGTTTGTTTGGACGCCACGGGCACGGTCACCTTGACGGCAGATTTTGTGACTGCGGCCTTCTTCGTCGGCAATTTCGATGTTTGCTTGACTGGTACCTGCTTCGCGAGCACCTTTTTTGCTGGCACCTTTTTTGCTGGCACCTTTTTTGCTGGCACCTTTTTCGCCGGAACTTTCGTTCCAAGCGCCTTCTTCGCCGGAGCCTTTTTCGCCGGAACTTTCGTTCCAAGCGCCTTCTTCGCCGGAACCTTTTTCGCCGGAACCTTCGTTCCAAGCGCCTTTTTTGCTGGCGGCTTTTGCACTGCTGGCTTCACAGCTTTGCGAGGAGCGACCTTCGCCACGCGCGCGGCTTGTTTCGCCACAACTTTCTTGCTCGTCGCGTTCGCGCCGGTCTTGGCTTTGTTCGTCGGCATGTGCCTCTCCGTGACCTTCAATTGGCCTCAGACCCCACGGTTGGTGGTCTGCAGTCAGGTACCTCCACATGGACCCACGTGGGCATCCGTATGGGCATCCGCACAGGGACAGCCTGCAGGAAGCGGCGGAGTATAGCTCGTTCTCAACCCACTCCCCGCTGCGAAGCAGAGGTTCAGTAGACCCACACGGCAGTCCCGAGCGGCAATGCATTGGCCGCCCAGATGTAGTCGATTGCCTGATTCGACAGGCGCGAACACCCATGAGACGCCGGGTACGGCGGGATCGACGCGCTGCCGTGGAACGCGACTCCATCGGGCGTGAAGTACTTCGGACGCCACAGCGATCCGAGTCGGCCGACGCGAAGACCATCGACTTGGCGAATGATCGAAAAATGCCCTGTCGGCGTGTGGGCGATCGACGTCACGCCAGCGAAGACGTAGGGTTTTTCAGTGCCAGTAGAGGTATTGAACACCCAGTCGGCGCGGCCGTTGCGTGCCAGGATCAAAATCTGGCGCGTTTTGTCGAGTTCGGCGACATAGCCAGAACTGGTCCTCGGTCTCGGGCGCCCCGAGGTGAGCAGCGCGCGGTAGTCGCCGGCCGTGATCACACCGGTGCGCGAGCGCAGGTTGGCCTTTTGAAATGCCCACACCGCCTGCAGCGTCACGGAGTCGTACACGCCTGTTGGCAGCAACCAATAGCCGCGAGCAAGAAGGTTTCGCTGCACCGAACTCACTACCGAGCCGCGTGCGCCAGGCGCAGCGATCACCGCGCTGTCGGCAAGCGGAGTATTCAATGTCCAGAAGCTGTGGAATCCGAACGCGGCCGAGATACTCACCGTGCGACGGTCGACGGTGACCGGAACCGATAGGACGCTCGCCGACGTATCCGTTCTGTTCGAACTCGGTGGGCGATATTGCACTCGGCCCTCGGGACCGACGATCGCCGCGCCTGTCGCCATCACGCGAGTTGAGCTGCCAGCGTCGCCATAGGCGTGTGTCCGCCCGTTCACGTCGACGATGACATATCCCGCGCCGCTTCGGGTCGGAGCGATGCCTGCCATCGGAGTTGCAGAGGGCCACGGGCTTCCCAAATTTGCAGCGTCGCCATATGGAAACAAACCGCCGTTGCGCGCCACGATCCAATAGCCATTGCCGGAAGGCGTGGCTGCGAACGCCACCGCGCCACCGTGCACTGCGATTCCGCCGAATGCCGAACCACGAAATGGTGCATCACCAAACGCGAAGACGCCGCCGTCGGCGAGCGCAACCCAGTAGCCCCGACCGGTTGGTGTGGCCGCGATCGCAACGACTGGCGAAGCCCCGAGGAACGGTTGCCCGTAGCTGTGTGCCGCGCCGAACGGGTAGATCCTGCCCGCCGAGGTGACGAGCCAGTAGCCGCGGCCACTGGGATGTGCCGCGATACCAATCACCGGACTCGCGAGCGAGGCTGGGTTGACCGAACCAAAGAAACCCGCCGTGCCGAAGTGGTACACGCCGCCGTCGGCGCGAGCCACCCAATACCCACGGCCGGTAGAGATACCAGCGATACCTACGAGTGGGGCGCGGGCATGCGCTCCCGGCGAACCGGCAAATGTCGCAACACCCGACGCTGCCACGATGCCATCGCTCCGCGGAGCAACGGCGAACGGTGTCGCGCTTGCAACTGCGCGGGGAACGACACCGGCCACGAGTCCGGTCGCGATCGCCAACGTGCAGAGCAATCCAATGCCCTTGGTGCCGCGACGATTTTGTTGTGACAACATTGCAACCTCGGTGTTAGCCCCACGCGCCGACTCCGGATGCTAATGACAGTTGCCAGCCCGTCTCCAGTCGCGACGCTCGATTCCAAGCGCCAGAACATGCAATTGCTGAAGTTCGTTCGAGGGGCACCACTATCGTTGGCGACCATGTTCTCGCCGGTTGCCGCACCAGTCGATCTCCTTGCCCTCGAATCGGCCGTGCTGCAACGGTGGCGCGCTGAGGATGTCTTTGGCCAAAGCTTGGCGCAACGCGAAGGGTGTCCCGACTGGGTGTTTTACGAAGGACCACCCACCGCCAACGGCAAGCCAGGGATCCATCATGTGTGGGCACGACTTTTCAAAGACATTTACCCACGTTTTCACACCATGCGCGGTGAACGCGTTGTGCGTAAAGGCGGATGGGATTGCCACGGACTCCCCGTCGAAGTGCAGGTCGAAAAGGAACTTGGATTCTCAGGCAAACCCCAGATCGTGGAATATGGAATCGAAGCGTTCAACGACCGCTGTCGCGCCTCGGTCCAGCGATACGTCGAAGATTGGGAGTCCCTGACCTCGCGTATCGGCATGTGGATCGATACCAAGAACGCGTACTGGACACTGTCGAATGACTACATCGAGACGGTGTGGTGGACGTTTTCCCAAATGTGGGGCAACGGCGATATCTACGAAGGTTTCAAAGTGGTTCCATATTGCGGTCGCTGTGGCACAGCGCTCTCGAGTCACGAACTCGCGCAACCCGGGGCCTACCAAGACGTCACTGAGCCGTCGGTCTACGTGCGATTTCCGGTACGCGACCGCGATTTCGACCTTGTCGTGTGGACAACGACACCATGGACATTGCCGTCGAACGTTGCAGCAGCGGTCGGGCCCGACGTCGCATACGTGCGCGTCCGCGATCCTGAACGCGGACGCGACCTTGTCATGGGACGATCCCGCGTCGAGGCAATCCTCGGTGCCGACGCCGAGATCATCGCCGATATCGCGACAGATGAACTCGTAGGCCTGCACTACGAGCGGCCCTTCGATTACGTACCGATCACCGACGATGCCAACTTCATCTTGCTTGCGGATTTCGTGACAGTTGACGACGGTTCTGGCATCGTGCATCTCGCACCGGCCTTCGGCGAAATCGATCGAGAAACCTGCGAATCTGCTGGCCTTCCCGTGTTGAATCCCGTCGACGAAAATGCACGGTTCACCGACGCACTTCCTGTGCCATTTCGCGCCAAATTTGTCAAGGATGCGGATCCGGGATTGATCGAACTTCTTCGGGAACACGGTCGTCTCCTACGGGTCGAGCAATACACGCATAGTTATCCGCACTGCTGGCGATGCGATCAACCTTTGATCTATTGGGCCAAACCGACATGGTTCGCCAAGACCTCACAACACCGCGACGATCTCCTGCGGGAAAACGAAACCATCAACTGGTTCCCGGACCACATCAAACACGGTCGCTTTGGCAAGTGGCTAGAAGGCA
>JBBRPC010000120.1:0-10616 GCA_038228615.1 Acidimicrobiia bacterium
CACTCAGGTGATTCGGCTTGCGAATACAGCGTTCTACGGTCTTTCGGGCAAGGTGTCCAGTGCATGGCGAGCCGTAACTGTTCTTGGTCTTGCGACCGTCCGGGCGCTTGCTACTACGGCAGCCTTCGATCTGTTTTCGGAAAAAGGTCGTTCGGTTCCTGACGATTTCTGGCCCCACTGCGTGATGACTGCGGCTGCGGCTTCTGCGGTTGCCCGACGCGTTGGTCTGCCTGGCAATGATGCCTTCTCGGTGGGGTTGTTGCACGATATCGGCGCGGCGCTCGTCTTCCGCCGTGCACCCCGTCGCTACGACGCCATCGTTGAACGATTGGCGCTCGAAGAAGGTCTCACGTTGATTGAGGCTGAACGCGAAGAATTTGGGATCACCCACGCCGAGGTCGGCGCGGCAGCTCTGGGCGTCATGAAATTCCCAGCCGAATTCGTGACAGCGGTCGGCGTCCACCATCTCCCGCCCGACCAAGTCGATTCGGTACTTGGTCGTGTTGTGATTGCGGCTGATGCGATTGCCTGCTTCCTCAATGCAGTCACCGAATGCAACTGCGATGTCGAAGCTGCACTGCTTGCGTTGAATCTGCCTGTCGAATCGAAAGATTCGCTGATCGAAGAAGTTTGTAGAGATCAGGAAAACCTCGCGGGTTTCCTCACCGTCGCGGGCTAGTCAAGCGTGGTTTGGTGGGCGGCGACCCGCCCAAGGCGCAGCTGTTTCAAGTTGCGCGGCTATCCGAATCAACAGATCTTCTCGGCCGTACGCCGCAGCAAGGTGCACGCCTATCGGTAGGCCGTCGTCGCTCATTCCGAGCGGCAGCGATATCGCCGGTTGGCCGGTGATATTGAACCCTGCACAGAACGGAGCGAACGCCGCGGCGCGCAGAAATCCGAGAATCGGTAGCTCTGCATTTACGAACGTCCCGAGCGGTACCGGTGGTTCGGCGAGTGTTGGTGTGAGCAGAAGGTCGAAACCGTCGTCGCTCCACCATTTCGCCGTCGCGTAGCCGATGTGTTGGACGGCGTCGATCGCGTCCATCAGCTGTTGGGCGGAGAGCGCTCGGCCCCCTTCGGCCATCACCATCGTCAGTGGTTCAAAGTCGCCAGCGCGCGCGGAATGTCCGACTGCTCGCTCGGCGCGCGTAATCGACGCCAAGAGACCAGCATCCCACAATGCGGTAAAATGACCAACGATTGATTGATCTTCTAGCGATTTCGGGTAGTCGGCGATCACAGTGTGGCCGAGCGATTCGAGGAGTGAAGCTGCGGCTTGTGTTTCGCGAACCACCTGCTGATCGACCTCGCCAGTACCCAAGGGGTTGTGCGTGAGTATTCCTATGCGCAATTTCCCTGGGTCGGCGCCAACCTCGGACAAGTAGGGACGGCTTGGACCCGGCGCGATGATTGGCTGGCCAGGAAACGGCGCGTGCACCGCATCGAGTACGGCAGCGGTGTCGCGCACCGTGCGACTCACCACCAATTCACTCGTCAATGGATCATTTAGTGGCGCGTGATCCGGGCCTAATGATGTGCGACCCCTACTGGGTTTCAAACCCACAAGGCCGTTGCACGATGCGGGAATTCTGATCGAACCACCGCCATCGTTCGCGTGCGCAACGGGCACCATCCCGCTCGCGACGGCCGCTGCTGAACCTCCGCTTGATCCACCGGTGGTTCGCTCCGTATCCCACGGATTGCGACTCGCACCGTACGCGTCGGGTTCGGTGGTGGGAAGCAAACCGAACTCTGGAGTGTTGGTTCGTCCAAGGTAAATGAAACCTGCTTCAAAAAATCGTTGTGCAAGGTGATCGGTATGCAACGATCGATAGTCGTTCGTTCGCAAGAGGTTCGAGCCAAGGTGACAAGGATCTCCGGCGACTGCGCACATGAGATCTTTGAAGAGGATTGGTACGCCGCGGAACGCGCCGGCGGGCAGTTCGCCGTCGGCCTGCGTGAGCGCTGCCTCAAAGCGCTCGTGGATCACGGCATTCAGTGTGGGGTTGAGGGCTTCGATTCGCGCGATGGCCGCCTCGACGAGTTCACGCGGAGATGCCTCGCCGCTTCGCACAAGATCGGCCTGAGCGGTTGCGTCGAGTGTTGCAAGGTCGTCGCGCGCAAGATCCTGGGGCATGTGGTCCTCCTTGGGTGTCAACCAACGAACCGTAGCGTTCGCGATGCGTGCTCGCATGAGCACCTCCTTTCGGTGCGCCTGTCGAGTAGCTGTTGGCCAATGGACTCGCGAACGCGCGATGTGCGAGACTGGCGCTGTGGTCCGGCTCTTGTGTAAAGGGGCCGTGGTGGGAATCGCGGTTCTGCTTTCAATAACGTATTTCGTCATGATCCGGCCGTTGCCGCGCGACAAAGCGCGCAACATGGACGCCATCGTGGTCTTGGCCGGCGAGCGATCTCGATTGGCAACCGGCGTGCAACTCGCGGATCGAGGGGTCGCTGGTGTATTGATCATTTCCAACGGAAATGCCAAAGGCTGGAAGGAAGCCAATACGATTTGTGCTTCGAAGCGTCGCTATCAAGTGATCTGTCCTCAACCCAGCTCCGACGACACTGAAGGCGAAGCCCACACCATCTCTCGCATTGCACGCGTGCGCGGTTGGAATCGTCTGGTGCTTGTGTCGTCGAACTATCACCTGCGCAGGGCGCGGACGCTGTTCCATCGTTGCTTGAAAGGTGAACTGCGCGTCTATGCCTCGGAACCCGACAGGACGTCAGTTGGAGAATGGGTCGGCGCGTTGTTGGAGTGGCCCAAATTGATGTACGCAACGGTCGATCGCGATTGCTGATCCAACGCGAAGGCTGGGTGTGTGCGGCGCTACCAACCGCGGAGGTCGATCGCCCATTCATCGATGATTGCAGCATCGAGGCTGAGGCCATCGGCGACGTAGAACGCGGCGTGGTACGCCGCCGTTGGATCTACATGAGCCGGCGAGAGCAGCACTTTTGTTCCGACGGGAACCGCAGGCGAAAACGTCGTGTGCTCATCTGAGCAGAACCACACTGTGCTTCCCGGGAGCGTCGGGTTTCCGTGGTCCATACCGAGCGCCTTGAGTCCGCAATCAGCGACCGAGTATTTAGGGTTCGATGAAACGACGGTGGCGAGCACGAACAACGCTTGGCGGAACGGAATATCGAGTTGTGCGTACGCGGTGTCCATGAGCGCGTACGAGCCAGCTTGAATTTCGGTTGGAACGTCGCTCAAATCGTACGTACCAGTTCCGCCCGCTGAAACGATGTCGCCGCCGACGAGTTGATGCGCGAGATCGAGATGTTCCATGCTCGTGTTGCAGAGTTCGATTCGTTGCGCGCGGTCTGGGAGGCCAACGACATGGCCTTCGTACCCCATGACGCCGCGCACGTTCAGGCCGCGGGCGCGGGCCCGGTCGGCCAACCTCCCTGCGTCGGCCGGCTCACATCCGCAGCGTGGCAGACCGACATTCACGTCGATGAGCACGGCGGTGATGCCGGCATCGGCAGCCGCGTCGATCGTCGTATCGCTGTCGACGGCGATGGTGACCTCGCAATCGAGATCACTCATCGCTCGGAGGCGGTGCGCGTCGATGCATTCGTTGGCGAGAAGCAGATCATCGCCGAGCCCAGCCGCTGCCATTCCGAGGATTTCTTTCGGGGTTGCTGTGCAAAATGTGTGATGCCCCATCGAGTATTGACGCCTCGCCAGTGCCGTCGATTTGTGTGCTTTGACGTGAGGTCGGAGACGATCGCCAGGTCGGGCGGATGCCATGGTCGCAAGATTGTCTGCAAATGCCGTTGCATCGATGACGAGTGCCGGGGTGTGCAATGCGGCGACGATCACTGTTCGCCCCACGCGTCGTAGAGACGTTTGCCAACGCCTGCGATCGTCAAACACGCACTGTCGAGGGTTGGACCTTCGAGACCGTCTGCCATCACCGCCGCGACCCACTGGCGCTCAGGCATCGTGAAGAGACCACCGTCTGTTTCGACGCCTGGATAGCCGCCGGTCTTGTTGTACACCTTGAGGGGAAAGTCGAAGCCGAAATCGACGGCATGGTGCAGATTCGGAAGGTGACGAGGAAGCGACTCGCCGTGTTGCTGGCGAAACAGAATGCGGAGGCACCGCTTCGCCGCTTCCTCGGGATAGTCATGAAGTCGCGGCTCGCCAATTACCGCAAAACTCTCAGCCAGCGCGTGCGGTGTGCTGGTGGCAAAGTCGAGCGTGCCGTACTTGTGAAAAGTAATCGGGCCATTGACTCTGGCTCCGTGGAGGCCGAGACGATCCAACATTGTGTTCACCGAATCTGGCCCGCCGACGGTCCGCAGCAGAACGTTCGTCGACAGGTTGTCTGAAACGATGATCATGAGATACGCATGATCATCCAATGTGAGGTTGAGTCCTGGCATGAAATAGCGGGCGACGCCGCTACCGAGGACGTGATCCTCGTCGAGGAGCGCGATGCGCCCGGTGGGGTCGAGCTCGCCCTGCGCACAGAGTTCGGCGTACCGCAACAACACAAACTGTTTCGCGGCGCTTGCGGTCGGCATCGGTTTCTCTGCGTTGACGGCGATTGTGGCGCCGGTCGTGAGGTTCCGCGCGAACGCGCCCCATTCGCCCGGTACGCCGCTGAGTGTCTCTTGTACCTCGGACTGCAGATCCATGCCTTGACTATGGCACGCTTCGGGTCGTGGCTGCCGAAGATCGAACTCCAACCGATCGCGATTGGCATACCGATGAGCTCCCTGCCACGCCGCAACGCGACTTTCTGATCGACTCGCATCGATGGGTCGAGGCGCCGGAATGGCTCCACACGCTCGGTGCCGATTTCGGAGTGTCGCTCGTGACCTACAAACGACGGATCGGTCGGTATCTGTTATGGCGTGCCGGACCAGCGGTCGGTGCTGACGCTCGGTATTGCGCGGTCGCAGCTGATTCCACTGTCCATTTCGAATTGCGTTTGCATCCTGATCGGCGTGCTGAAGGTCTCGGACCAGATGGCGTGATGCACGATCGTTTCCGCGCGTGGAAGGTCGCGCTGCTTGCGGATCAACAGGGATTGGAACGCGAGTAGCTCAGTTGGACTCGCTCGATGCGCGATGTTCTTCTGACAGCACACGCCGCAACGGCTTCCCAGCTGGCGAGCGTGGAATTTCGCGCAGAATTCGTATTTCCTTCGGTGCCCTGGCCGGCGCCAAATGTTCCCGAACGAAGCCTCGCAGGGCATCGAGGGTTGGCGGCCGCGATGGGTCGACTGGGACAATGCAGGCCACGACGCGCTCACCCCAGTCGTCGTCTGCGACGCCGATCACACACACGTCGGCCACCTCATGGTGTTGCGCGAGCACGCCTTCGACCTCCGTCGGACTCACGTTGACCCCGCCGGTGATGATCAGGTCTTTGATCCGGTCGATAATCGTGAGCCGGTCGGCAACGATCTGTCCGACGTCGCCGGTGCGGAACCACCCGTCGTCAGTAAACGACGCTGTGGTTAACGCGTCGTCGTTGCGGTAACCGCGTGTGATCGGCGCGCCTCGGAGCGCAACTTCGGAGGCGTCGAGGAGCTTGAGTTCCACGCCGTCGTTGGGAACTCCATTTGTGACCGCGCCGCCCCAAGATTCGGTGAGCCCGTACGCGTCGAAGATCAGCGCGCCGTTATCGATGGCGTGGGCGCGCTGTTTCGGGGGAAGGGGCGCACCACCGACAACGGCGGCTCGGAATTCACCGATTGCCCCAGCCCCGACGAGGCGCCGCAAGGTGGTGGGAACCAGCGAAACGATCGTCACGCCGTCGCGTTTCGGTGCTGCGGCGACGCGTTCGAGGTCGAAGCCATCATGCACCGTGACGGGCACGCCCGTGACCCAAGATCGTCCCAGTATGGCCAGGCCGGCGACGAAAAATAGTGGGTGGCACGCGAGCCAATGATCGTCGGTAGTCGCGCCGATTGCAGCAGATACTCCGCGCCCCATCGATTCGAGACCGGTGCGCGAGAGCTCGACGGCCTTTGGCGCGCCTGTGGTGCCCGATGTGCAGACGATCGCAGCCGTGTCGACCGGCACCGGGATGCCGTCGCCAAGCGTGGTCGTACCATCGGGGCTGACAAGGTGCGTGGGTCGAGTCAGCGCCATCAACATGTCGAGTTCCGCCCTCGGCAGGGCGGGATTCAATGGCAATACCGCATCGCCGCGATCCCAACACTCAAACACGACCGGCGCGAGCGCGGTGTTCGTCAGCAGGGTCGCGACGAGATTCGTTCCGTCGGTGTTCGCCATGACTCAGATACGCTCGAACGTAGGAGTGATCACTCCCACAGTATGGCCTGTTGGCGGAGTGACACTCGGTCGTTTCGCAGCGGGCAAGCAAGTGTCGCGCTGCGAGGGAAGAGAGTCGTTGTGGCAACGCCGAGTCAGTGGGTGCAAGGTGCTCGACCACGGACCCTCGGGGCTGCTGTTGCGCCCGTTGTCGTGGGCACTGCCGCAGCAACGTTTGGCGAATTCATCCACGGTTGGCGATTCCTCGGTGCGTTGGTTGTGTCGCTCTCGTTGCAAGTCGGCGTGAACTATGCGAACGACTACTCCGACGGTGTGCGCGGCACCGACGCCAATCGGCGCGGTCCGTTGCGTCTGACAGCGAGTGGCGTTGCGAAGCCATCGGCAGTCAAACGAGCCGCAACGATCGCGTTTGCGGTCGCGGGGGTTGCAGGCCTGTGGTTGTCGCTCGCGGTCGACTGGCGTTTGCTCATGCTGGGAGCGCTCTGCATCGCTGCTGCGGTGCTGTATACCGGAGGACCGAAGCCGCTGGGCTACCTCGGACTCGGCGAACTTATGGTGTTGCTGTGTTTTGGGTTCGCGGCGACTGCCGGCTCGGCATACGTGCAATCACGTCATGTCAACGGGACCGTCTGGGCAGCATGCCTCGTTGTCGGACTACCTGCTGTTGCGATCCTGTTGTGTAACAACGTGCGCGATATCCCAACTGATCGTGTCGCGGGAAAAAAGACGCTGGCAGTTCGGCTCGGCGACCGGCGCGCTCGGATGCTCTATGTCGCATCGATTGGTGGCGCGTTGCTCGCCGACATTGCGATCGGCACGCGGTACCCGATGGCATTCGTTGCACTTGTCGGCGTGCTGTTCGTGGTGACACCGCTTCGGTTGATGCTGACCGCGACGGATCCGCCATCACTCGTGCGCGCGCTCGTAGGAACCGCCACGTTTCAGATCGTCTCTTCGCTATTCCTCGCGGCGGCGCTATGGGTGTCGTGAAGAATTGCTGCAAGTTCGTCAGGTCGTTCGAGCGGTATCGAATGACCACAATCGACCGTCACAAGTACGGAATCCGCGATTGCAGCGTGTATTGCCTTTCCGATGGCGGTGAACTTCGAGTCGAGCGAACCAGTCACGATCGTCACCGGCATGGTGAGCTCGCGAAGGTTGTCCCACAGCGAGGGCATCGCGCCAGTTCCAAGAATGCGCAAGTCGCGCGAGAGGCGCGACGCGCTGAGCGATCGACGTTCTTGCGTCCCGGCCTCGTGAGCTGGAACGCCGGCGAACATCGGTTGGGCGATCCAACGGTCAAGGAAAATTTCGGCTCCGTCGGCCAGTGCCGATTGGGCCAATGCATCGTCGGACTCGATGCGATGTTGGCGTTCGATCTCGTTTGCCAGACCAGCCGTCGCACTCACCAACACGAGGTGGTGTACGACGTGTGGGTGAGCGATCGCAACCTGCAACGCCAATCGTCCGCCCATCGAATATCCGCACCACAATCCTGGGCCGCCGATGTCGGCCAGGGCGTCGGCAGTTGCGGCAAACGACGCGACCTGCGGAATCTCGAGGGCTCGTGGGGCAGCGATTGCGGGATGCTGGCGGCGCAAGCTCGCGATGACGTCATCCCAGCTCGCGACAGTTTGGGCAAAACCTGGTACCAACAGCATCTGCACAGGTTGATGGTGCCACGATGAGCAGCGCGAACGCGAACACAGCCGATTTGAACGCAACTTTTTGTGCCACAGTCGTCGACGAATGGGTTCGGCAAGGGGTCAGCCATGCCGTCGTCGCTCCAGGGTCGAGATCCGCGCCGATGGCGTTGGCGTTACTCCATCACCCTTCAGTGCACGTCGATGTCGTCGTCGACGAGCGAGGCGCTGCTTTTCGGGCACTCGGCCTCGGGCGGGTGCTCGACTGCCCCGCGGTGTTGTTGTGCACCTCAGGTACAGCAGCGGCGCACCTCTTCCCGGCGATCATCGAAGCGTCACACAGCCGCATCCCCATGATTGTCTGCACCGCGGATCGTCCACCCGAATTGCATGAAACGGGCGCAGGTCAAACCATCGATCAGCAGCATCTGTACGGACGTGTCGTGCGCTGGTTCTGTAGCCCTGGCCCGCCCGATACCGAACGCCCGGAGTTTTGGCGCTCGATCGCCGCGCGTTGTGTCACCGAAAGCCGGGGCATGGGAACGCACGCCCCCGGGCCTGTGCATTGCAACGTTGCGTTTCGGGAGCCGTTAGTCGGCACCGGACGTGCGCTCGGCCGACAGGGTCCGCTGACAGTCGCGGTTGCGGGACAGCCTGCTCCCGTCAGTATCGATGCGGTTGCCGAGGTGGTGAGCGCTGTTGCCCGAGGCGTGATTGTCGCCGGCTGGGGCTGCGGCGTGTCCTACGAAACGCTCGAAGCACTGTCGCTCGCTACCGGTTGGCCACTGATGGCCCACGCCATCTAGAATGTACGCAGCGGAGGTTGCGCGGTTTCGACCTATGAAGCGATAGTCCGCGATCCCGACGCGGCCGTCGCGTATCGTCCAGATGCACTGATTCGCTTTGGCGCACCACTCACCTCGAAGATCACAACACAATGGCTCGACAACTCGGTGCGCCAAATTGTCGTCGATTCGCACAATGCGTGGCTTGATCCTTTGCGCGCTGCAGCGATTCGGGTCGTGGGCCCCGATGAAGCGATAGCGCTCGCGCTTGTCGCGACGCTTGGAGCTGCACCGAACAACCCGTGGTCGACAACGTGGCGGTTGGCCGACGAACGCGCGCGCACTGAGATCAACAAGGTGATCGACAGTCGTGACGATCTCAACGGCGCGCTGGTCGCTCGGGATCTTTTTGCGTCGATTCCGACTGGGGCGCACCTACTGGTCGCATCCAGTATGGCGGTGCGCGATCTGGAATGGTGTGCTGAGGTGCGTCGCGACGTGCGAGTGCATGCGAATCGTGGTGCGAACGGTATCGACGGGCTGATCGCGACAGCGGTCGGCATCGCGCAGGGCTCGGGAGCGCCCACGTACGTGCTGCTTGGTGATCTTGCCTTTCTTCACGACGTGGGTTCTTTATTGGGCATCGCAGAACTCTCGATCGACCTGACGATAGTGGTCGTCGACAATCGTGGCGGAGGGATCTTTTCGTTTCTCCCTCAGGCTGATCACTGCGATCGCGACGAATTTGAAACGTTGTTTGGTACACCTCAAAGCGTCGACTTGGTCGCGGTTGCCGAGGGGTTCGGGCTGAACGCGCATCGAGTCGCGACACCACAGGCGTTCCGCGATGCGCTTGGGACCGTCGAAGGCGTGGGTGTGTTGATCGCGACGACGATCGATCGATCAGAAGAAGTCGTGCGGCACCGTGCGATGTGGGAATCGGTGCGCCGTTGCAATTTGGCGACGCTGTTTGGCGACCACTAGGGCCGCACGAGCGCGCGCAACATCGGTTCGAGTTTTGCTTGTGTTTCTGCCCATTCAAGATCGGGATCGGAGCCGTCGACGATCCCGGCTCCTGCGAGAAGTCGCGCCGTGTTGCCTGTGACCTCAGCGCAACGCAACGCGACCGCGAATTCGCCATCGCCATCGGCGTCAACCCAACCGACGGGTCCGCCGTAACAACCGCGTTCGAATGGTTCGAGGGCATCGATAGCCTGGAGCGCTGCCGAGGTCGGTGTACCGCCAATCGCCGGGGTGGGATGCAACGCCAGCGCGAGATCGAGTGCAGTCGCGTCTGCTCCCGATCGCAATGTCGCTCGGATTTCGGTAGTGAGATGCGTGACAGTCGCCAGTAAGACGGGCCGGGGTTCGCTGACCGTGATCGATTCGCACTGGTGCTGTAATGCAGCGACGACCGCTTCGACGACGTAGCGATGTTCGGCGTTGTCTTTCATCGATGCCCGCAATGCTGCGATCACTGCGTCGTCGGCAGCGATCGATGCTTGGCGAGCGACAGTGCCTGCCATCGGCGACGATTGCACCGAATCGTCGCTGCGACGAACCAGCAGTTCCGGGCTCGCGCCGACGAAGCCTCCGTATGCGTAGACGAAACAGCCTGGCTGCGTACGTCGCAAGGTGGCAAGGATTTCGGGCACACAGAATGGATGATCGGCGGTGACACGAACTTCACGAGCGAGTACCACCTTCTGCAAGATGTTGTCGTCGATGAGTGCGAGTGCGCTCGCTACCGCAGAGTCCCACGTCGCGAGATCCTGGAGTGCTTCCACTGAGAAGCGGCGAGGCGTTTGGGCGAGCTTGGGATGGGGCCCAGGGAGGGCGCCGGCGATCTCTGTGACATAGGTCCGGCCCCGAATCGATCGCACCACCCGAGCGGGAATTGCCAGGATCGAGCTATCTGTCTCGACGA
>JBBRPC010000121.1:0-10592 GCA_038228615.1 Acidimicrobiia bacterium
GGCGTTCGACAACTGGCGCGGGGGTTGGCGCCGGAACAGGGACACCGCCCGTTGAACGCACGACTCCGGCACCGCCGGAACGGACGCTGCGCACCGGCGCGGGCGGTGGGGTCGAGGTTTCGCCACTCGGGCGCGGCGCATCGCCGGATGCGGCCACTGCCGGTGCTGTCGCTGGTGTCGTTCGGCCGATTGGTGTCTCGGCGGCTGGAGCTTCCGCCGCGGCCGGGCGCGCGCTGGTGGGTGCTCCAGCGACGGTCGTTGGAGCCGCTTCACGGGACGGCAACGGTGGAGTTGCCTCGGGCGCGGGCGCTGCCACCACTTCGGGTTCGGGGACGCGCTTGAGACCTTTTGCATCCGCGAGACGACGCACGCGGTCGGCCGACGGGTCGTCGATGCTCGATGAGTGACTCTTTACCCCGAGCTTGAGCTCTGAGGCGAGGTCCATGACAACATGGTTCTCCACGCCGAGCTCACGTGCTAGCTCGTAGACCCGGATCTTCTTGACTGCCAAACCAATCGCTACTTTCGTCGCTTACTCAAAGAGTCTCGCGCGTAACGACGACAAGTCGTCGTTCGAGACCGCCCGACGGAGCGCTCGATCGAACGCTCGGCGGGTTATTGCTGAATCGAAACACTCAACGGAACAACACCAGGCGCCCCGGCCGGGCGCTTGAATGCCAGTTCCGATTGCGCCATCCGCTCCGGCTGCCACCCGGCGCCACCCCATCGTGGGGGTCGCCGTAGTGCGGCACCCAACGCAGGTGCGCAACGACTTATGCGCCGTCGCCGGTCACCGCCTGCTCGTCGGTTGGGGCGAGTTCGCCGGATTCGGTGTCGGGTGCTGCCGCACCGGGCACTGCCGCACCGGACACTGCTGAACCGGGCACTACCGCACTGGGCACTGGGTCGGGCGCGACCTCGGCCACCGCATCAGGCGCGGCTGCTGGGGCTACCTCAGTGGTTGCTGGGGCTGGCGCAACTGGCGCACCTGGATTGTTCTTCGATGCGTCGACTCCTGCGTAACCAGCCTCAGCGGCAGAAATCGTGTCGCCGCCTTCTGCTGGCTGCCATACGAGTTCGCCGTTCGCTTCGATCCATTCACCCTCGGCGTATTCGCCAGACTCTTCATCCGCAAGTTGCGTTTCGCTTTTGATGTCGACACGCCACCCGGTCAGGCGAGCCGCGAGCCGCGCGTTCTGGCCCTCTTTGCCAATGGCGAGAGAGAGTTGGAAATCGGGGACGATGACTTCGGCAATTCCGGTGTCTTCGTGAATCCTGACTTCTTTGACCTTCGCAGGCGCAAGTGCCTTCATGACAAAGTCGGCGGCGTTATCCGTATAAGGAACGATGTCGACCTTTTCGCCGTGGAGCTCGGTGACTACCTGGCGAACACGCATCCCGCGTGCTCCCACACAAGCCCCGACCGGATCGACATTGTTGTCGTTCGACGCCACAGCAATCTTGGTGCGATGCCCTGGTTCTCTGGCGCACGCCTTGATCTCGATCACGCCATCGACGAGCTCGGGAACTTCGAGTTCGAACAGACCCTTCACGAGGCCCGGATGGGTACGCGACACAACGATTTGCGGACCTTTCGCGGTGCGACGGACTTCGACGATGTACGCCTTGCAGCGACCGCCATGGTCGTACCGTTCGTTTTGAACTTGCTCAGCTTGTGGCAGCAACGCCTCAACGCGGCCGAGGTCGAGCAGCGTGTAACGCGAATCGGTCTGTTGCACAATGCCCGTCACTATCTCGCCCTCGCGCCCAGCAAACTCCTCGTATTTGCGGTCTCGTTCGACCTCACGAATACGTTGCGTGATGACCTGCTTCGCGGTTTGGGCAGCGATGCGCCCAAAGTCCTTCGGCGTGTCGTCCCATTCACGGACGACAGTGCCTTCCTCATCGATCTCAAGCGCGATCACTCGGATCTCACCAGAATCTGGGTCGATTTCGACCTCAGCTTCTTCCGCCGAAGACGGCAGGCGCTTATACGCGGTGACCAGAGCGTTCGCTAACGCGAGCAACAAGTCTTCTTCTGAGATACCGCGTTCCAACGCGAGCGCACGCAGCGCTTCCATCATGTCGGGGTTCTTCATGAACGCGTCGTCTCCTTCGTGCGCTGAGCGCTTTGAGGCCGGGTGCCTTTACCCGGCCGCGGCGCCGGGCCCCATTCGAAGACCATGTGGGCTGCGGTGATCGCATCGTGGCGAATCACGAGCTGCGTGTCGTCGTCGGCGACGACCGTGATGTCTGTGTCGGTGAATGAACGCAGTTCGGCCCGCGTGCGATGCGAGGCGCCGTCAGCATCGCGATATTTGACACTGATCCGCTTGCCGAGCGCAGTCGCGAAATGTTCCGGGCGCCGCAACGCACGTTCGAGGCCAGGGCTCGACACCTCGAGTTGGAACGGGCCCTCGATCAGCGCATCAACCGCCTGGTCAAGCGCACGCGTCGCGTCGGTAATCTCGTCGATCCCCACGCCGCCGTCGCGTTCAATGGTGACGCGTAAGATCCTGGCGCGCCCAGCCCCAGTCAGCTCGACGTCGTAGAGGTGCAGGTCGAGGCCAGCGAGGATTGGCGCGACCACACCACGAATCTTGTCTAGGTCAACCATGGTCGTCGCACCTCCTTTTGGGGCTGAAATTTCGGTTGGAAAATGGGTTAGAACAACAAAGAACGTGGGCACTAAGCCCACGTCCATGTACGGGTGGAACCCGCTCCTAGGGACTCGAACCTCGCAAAGTTACCAGATAACCGGCCTCCACAACGGGTTCAACGCCTCGACAAATAGCCGCGAACTGCCCACAATTCGGGTGGGCCGATCGATCAGCTGAGTCGACGACGGACGGCGGCGATGGGGTTGCCGATTTGGCGGGCGTTCATCACCGCAGCGACCCCGAGTTTCACTGGCAGCATCGCATACCAACCGGCGAGGACGACCTTCGATACTTTGAGGTTGTCGAGGGCGTAGTCGTAACGGCGCATCGCCGAGCCCGCAACTTTTTCGCACAAGCTGATCTCTGTCGCCGACAGCCCGCCGTGGCGACGCCATGCGTCGGCCATCTCGACCCGTAGACCAAGTTCGTCGCTGCTGTCGTTGGCCAACGACGAGCTGACCTGTGGAACGTCCAGCATTTCGGGACGGAAGTCGCCACCACAGTGTTCCGCCACTCGACGGACAGTTGTCTCTGCGTCGCGCAAAAGGTCTTCGAACCGCACGACCAGCACTCGCGGGTCGTCAGCCACACGCTCGCCTGCCTCAACTGCGCCCTTCCAGAGCCGCGCGGTCACGAGCGGGTGATAGTTCGACCACGCCCGCACGACTTCACGACGCGGCAACGCAGCTTCACCGAGCGACCGCCGCCGCCACTTGTTCTTTTGTGACAACATCACGGCACGCGGATCGCGAACCATCATGATCACTCTGGCATCTGGGAATTCGGCGAGTATTTCCTTGAGGTAAAAGACGTTTCTCGGCGTTTGGTCGCAGCCAGTTGAACCACCACGTTTGCGGCCTTCAAAGTTGAGGAATTCGCCGTAGATGCCAAGTGGTGTTCGACCGTCTCCGAGCGCGTGCACGATCTCGAGCGCCTCGTCTTGATGATCGGTGGCTGAACCTTGTTTGTAAAACAAGCCTCGATGTTGTGTATGCACTAACCGAGCAGCGAGCGCAAGTGACTCGGATTCAGACAACTCACCGTTGCCGGATGTTGGTTGCCAGAGGCGTTCGAAGAAATGAACTTCGGAAAGGGAACGCACCCGCTCGGTGCGCGAGACCACGCGACTCATCAGCGTCGTGCCACTTCGGCTCGGCCCGACCACAAATACTGGCCCGATGTGACCGGCTGGAACAGGGTTCGGTGTCACGAGGCAGAATCCGATGCGAACAGGTCGTGAAGTTCCGCAGCCGCGACAACTTCGAGCTGATCAAAGCGACAACTCACGGGGTCTCGATCGGCACGCACGTGGCGATATCGAGCATTGTGACGGAACCGGCCGTTCAACAGGCCCTCATACGCGACTTCTGCGACGAGTTCGACTCGCAGAGGTTCCCACGACAAATCTTTGGTTGCATTCCAACGGCTCGGACCGCCAGGCAGACGCGCTCCGTCGTCTTTCGCCTGCGTGACATGATCGGCCCACTCTCGCCACGGGTGGTTCTCAAGTGCACCAACCCGATACGGCGCGAATTCATCGAGCAGGCGAGCACGCGTCGCTGCGTCGATGCCCGCGGCCACGCCAACGTGATGCAGCCGACCTTCGTCGTCGTGTAAACCGAGCAGCAACGACCCGACGCCGTTGCCATCTTTGTGAATGCGAAAGCCACCGATTGCGCAGTCACATGTGCGTTCGTGCTTGACCTTGATCAGCGTCCGTTGGCCAGACGCGTACGGGTCGTTCAGCGGTTTGGCGATCACCCCGTCGAACCCCGCGCCCTCGAATCGACTGAACCAGTCGCGTGCAGTCGCGGGATCAGTAGTCGCTGGAGTCAATACGACGCCGGGGGTCGGCGTCGCGAGGATCGCTGCGAGTTGTGCACGCCGCTCGCGCAGCGGCGTTTGCAACAACGACGTTTCGCCGACGGCAAGCAAATCGAAAGCAACAAATGTCGCAGGGATTTCCGCACTCAGCTTGCGGACACGCGATTCCGCTGGGTGCTGGCGGAGCTGGAGGGAATCAAAATCGAGTCCTGTCGCTCCCACGATCACAATCTCACCGTCGACAATGCATTGTTGAGGCAATGCATGCAACAACGGTTCACGTAACTCAGGGAAGTAGCGCAGCAGCGGTTTGGAGTTTCGACTCTGCAAATCAAGGTCGTCGCCGTCGCGAAATACAACACATCGAAATCCGTCCCACTTCGGTTCGAATAAACAATCGCTGCGATCAGGCACCTCGCGCGCGAGCTTCGCCAACATGGGCGCAAACGGGGGACCAAACGGCAGTGACATGAGAACGGCGTTACCGCAGCGCCGCGATGACCGCAGCGAGCTCCAACTCGTCGCGATCGCCCGACGCCCGCATCTTGCGTTCCACGACCCCACGGGCGAGACCTTTGGCGCCGACCGTCAATTGCATCGGCATGCCGAGGAGATCGGCATCGGCGAACTTCACACCAGGGCTCGCTTCGCGGTCGTCGTAGAGCACATCGAATCCTGCTGCGCGCAGTTCCTCGTAGAGCGTGTCAGCCGCAGCGCGGACGGGCACCGCCGCGTCGCCTTTTCCCAGCAATGCAACAAGGTGAATGTCGAACGGGGCCACGTTGTGCGGCCAGGCCAGCCCCCGGTCGTCGTGGTGCTCTTCAGTGATTGCAGCGACTGTTCGAGAGATCCCAATGCCGTATGTCCCCATCACCATCGGATGGCTTTGGCCTTGGGCGTCGAGGTAGGTAGCACCGAGGGCCGCTGAGTACTTCGTGCCAATCTCGAATACCTGGCCCACTTCGATGCCGCGATCGACCGACAGTTCCTCCCCGCACTCGGGACACCGATCACCCGACACAATCGTTGCGATGTCCGCCCAAATATCGACGCGGAAATCGCGATCGAACCACATATGCGCCGTGTGATGATCGATTTCATTCGCGCCGGTGACCCAACCATGGCCCGCATGGATCGAAGGATCGGCAATGACGGTCGTGACGCTCGGATGATGTGGTCCGATGTAGCCCTTGGGGAGTTCTGGATGGCGTAGAAAATCCGCGTCGTCGTAGACCCGGACCGCGCGAGGCGCGAGGGCCAACGCCAATGCAACCTCGTTGACCTCGCGATCGCCCGGTACTAAGGCAAGGCCCATTTCACCGTCAACATCGAATACAAAACTCTTCAGCACCTGATCGTCTGACGTGGCGAGATGAGCTGCCACCGCCGCGATACCCGCCATATTCGGAGTGTGCAGCCGAGCGGGTGGAAGTCGGTCGGGTGGAACTCGGTCGGGGTCGGTTGCCGCTCCTGCGGTGTGGTCGCGATGTTCGGGCGGTTGG
Source organism: Acidimicrobiia bacterium (assembly GCA_038228615.1). Taxonomy (GTDB): domain Bacteria; phylum Actinomycetota; class Acidimicrobiia; order IMCC26256; family PALSA-610; genus F1-120-MAGs023. The sequence goes on from JBBRPC010000121.1 coordinate 5,987, forward strand.
CGGCGTGCGACCTCCACATTCGCCGCGTAGTCGCACGACTTGCACCAGACGAAGTCGTCTTCGCCGACCGCGGCCACAGCCATGAATTCGTGGTTCACGTCGCCGCCAATCTCACCGGCTTCTCCCTCGACAGCGCGGAACGTCAAGCCGCACCGTGTGAACACTCGGGAGTAGGCGTCGTACATGTGCTGGTAGGTCACCCGCAGATCTTCGACGTCGGTGTGGAAGCTGTAAGCGTCTTTCATCAGGAACTCGCGGCCGCGCAGCAGGCCAAACCGGGGACGCAGCTCATCGCGGTATTTCCAGTTAATTTGGTACAGATTGACGGGAAGGTCGCGATAACTGCTGTATTCGTTAGCAACGGTCGAGGTGATGACTTCTTCTGCAGTGGGCGCCAGGCAGAAGCCGGTCTGTTTGCGGTCTTCGAATCGGAACATCAGCGGTCCGTAGGTCGTGTCGCGTCCCGACTTCTCCCACAACTCCAACGGTTGCACGATCGGCAGCACGAGTTCCTGGGCACCAGCGTCGTCCATTTCTTGGCGCACGATGGCCTCGACCTTGCGCAACACCCGCTGTCCGAGCGGAAGCCAGGAGTAGATCCCAGCGGCAACTTTGCGGATATACCCGGCCCGCACCAGCAGGCGATGGCTGTCGACATCCGCGTCGGCCGGATCGTCGCGCAACGTCCGCACAAACAACTTCGTCATCCTCATACAGCCGCTGAGGTTACCGGCAGGAGTTGAAATCCTATTCCCGACCTATAAGGTCGGAAAAATTCCCGACCTGGGTACTGGTATTTCCAATCAAAGTCGTTTAGCCTCTCAGGCATGCTGATCCGCCACGACGGAGCACCGTCGATCGCCATGGGTCGCACTCCCCACGAAGTGCGCGACGAACTCTGTTGCGTCATCGCTGGCTGAGTCGCCCACCGCTTACCGCCGGTCCGCGCTCATCGTCCGCCCCCGAGGCGTTCAACACCGGCGTTCAATACACATCCGCCCAATGAAGGAGGCGCGCATGGCCATTGATGTGCGTGAATTACAGGCACTGCCGCTGCACCCAGAGATCGAAGCCGAACTCACCCGCTACGAAGCGACCGTCGCCGAATACATCGATGGCACGATCGACGAGGACGTCTTTCGGGTGTACCGGCTCAACAACGGTGTGTACGGCCAGCGCCAGGGCGGCCACAACCAAATGGTGCGCGTCAAAATCCCCTACGGCAAGGTCACCGCGGAACAGCTCGAGGTCTTAGCCCACATCAGCGAGACGTATAGCCGTGGTTGGGGTCATCTCACGACGCGCCAGAACGTGCAATTCCATTTCGTGCAGCTCGAGCAGTCGACTGAGGTGCTGCGACTCCTAGCCGCGTGCGGGTTAACGAGCCGTGAGGCCTGCGGCGACACAGTGCGCAACGTGATGGGTTGTCATCTTGCCGGAGCGTGCCCGTATGAAGTGCTCGACATTTCGGCATGGGCCGACGCCACGGCGCACTACTTATTGCGTCACCCCTACGCGCAGCGACTGCCGCGCAAATTCAAGATCAATTTCAGCGGTTGTGCGACCGATTGCGGTCAGGCGATGTTCAACGATGTCGGCGTCATCGCCGTAAACCTCCCGCGTGAAGACGGCACACTCGAGCCGGGATTCAAAATGGTGTTCGCCGGCGGTCTTGGCGCCAACCCGCATCCCGCACAGGCGCTCGAAGAATTCACCAGCAGAGAAGACCTACTCCCGACGATCGAAGCCCTGCTACGTACCTTCGACCACTACGGTAACCGCGACAACAAGTTGCGCGCGCGCATGAAATGGCTCGTCGACACGATGGGCATCGATGAACTGCGCGAACGGATTATCAAGGAACGCAAGTTCTTGCGGGGTTCGGTGAGCTGGCCCGGTGGAATTCCTGGTTTGGTCAAAGAACGCGGCGACGTTCCTGCCGGTACCGGCCTTGGTCCGATCAGCGGCGCGCCTGGCGCGACGCCGATCACATTGCTTCGCTCCGATCCATTCGAGCGGTGGCAAGAAGCCAACGTTGTCCGCGGCGTCGCCAACGGCACTGTCAGCGCGTACGCGTTCTGTGAACTTGGGGATATCACGACGGCGCAATTCCTTGCGTTGGCCAGCATCCAGCGCGATTTCAACCTCGACGTTCGTATTACGGCACGCCAAAACCTCGTGCTCCGTGGCCTCACCGAACCCGACCTGCGAGCGTTGTTCGACCGCCTTGGCGAGATCAACATGGCAAAACCGGGCGCCGAACTTTCGCGCGACGTTGTGAGCTGCCCGGGCGCAGACACTTGCAACCTCGCAGTGACGCAATCACGCGGTTTGGCTTCTGCGATCGATGTGGCCCTCGAAGAGGCAGGCCTCGCAGAAGTTGGCGGTGTGCGGGTCAATATCAGCGGCTGCACGAACAGCTGCGGGCAACACCACATTTCCGATATCGGATTCTTTGGTTTCGAACGCCGTGCCCATGGGCAAGCAGCCCCTGGCTACCAGATGTTGCTCGGCGGTCATCTCGGCAACATCGAAGTGGAGTTCGGCGAAAAGGCAACGAAACTTCCGGCACGAAATGCACCAGAGGCCGTTGTGCGTGTCGTCCGGCGGTTCGCCAACGAACGCAATGCACTCGAATCGTTCAGCGGTTGGCTCGAACGCAGCGGCGGCGCCGCGAAAATCGGTGCCGAACTCAAAGAACTCGACGTGTTCCCGGATCCAGCAGAAAATCCAGCGTTCTACGTTGATTTCGGCGAGACGAATCCGTACGTCAAAGAGATTGGCGAAAGCGAGTGCGCGACATGATGATTGTCACCCGCATTGAGTCGTGCTCAGTTCGTGAGCGTCGCAAGACCGTGAGGACCTTCAATGATGCTGGCTCCTGAATCAACTTCGCGGGCATCGCTTCCCGAGGTCGACCTTGTCGAGATCGCGCGCGTCTCGGCCGAACTCGAACGGAAACCCGCGGGTGCCGCTGTGAAGTGGGCATGGGAACGATACGGCTCCGGCGTGTTCGTTGCCGCGAGCTTCCAAGACACAGTGCTCATCGATGTTGCCGTGAAGGCAGTTCCAGAAATCGAAGTTGTGTTTCTCGATACGCAATATCACTTCGCGGAAACGACGTGGTTCGTCGAGCAGGTCCGCAAGCGCTACGACCTGAACCTCACCATCATGGAACCGCTTGTCGTGCCCGACGATCTCTGGCAAATTGATCAGAACGAATGCTGCGCGATCCGCAAGGTTGAGCCACTCGCCCGCGCGCTTGCAGGCAAAGACGCATGGATCACCGGTCTGCGCCGCAGCGAAGCGGTGACGCGCACCAAAGCCCAAATCGTCCACCTCGACCTCGGTCGAGGTGTCGTCAAGGTGAATCCCCTCGCACCATGGAACGATCTCGACGTCGAGGGCTATACCTCCGACAACAACCTCCTTGTGCATCCACTCAAAAACAGGGGCTACCCGTCGATCGGCTGCTGGCCGTGCACACGACCAGTGCGCGAAGGCGAAGATCCCCGGGCCGGCCGTTGGGCAGGAACCGGAAAGACCGAATGCGGCCTCCACGGGTGGCCCGAGCCGTAGGTTCCAGCGCGAATTTCTTGCGTCAGCGAAAGAAAACACCTGTGGGGCGGCCGTCGCCGACCCGATAGCTAGCACCAAGGCACAAGTAACCTTCCGGCCTGCCAACCCTTCCGAGCGAACAAAGGATTACCCAAGTGCAGACCCAGCTCTCGCACCTCGACGCACTCGAGGCCGAGTCGGTGCACATCATCCGTGAGGTCGCCGCCGAATTCGAACGACCGGGGTTGCTGTTTTCGGGCGGCAAAGATTCCGCGGTCATGCTGCATCTGGCTTCTAAGGCATTCGCACCGGCGCGTATTCCGTTTCCGGTCATGCATGTCGATACCGGACACAACTTCGACGAAGTCATCGAATACCGCGATCGCATGCTCGGTCACTACAACGTCAGGTTGTTAGTTGCTTCGGTGCAAGACGCGATCGATAAGGGACGCGTCGTCGAAGAAACTGGGCCTCGGGCGAGCCGCAACCGTCTCCAAACGACCGCGTTGCTCGATGGAATTGTGGAACACAGCTTTGATGCTGTCTTCGGCGGCGGACGCAGAGACGAAGAAAAAGCCAGGGCCAAAGAACGCGTGTTCAGCTTCCGCGACGAATTCGGACAGTGGGATCCAAAGAATCAGCGTCCCGAGCTCTGGAGCCTCTACAACGGCCGCCACCGTAAGGGCGAACACATTCGTGTCTTTCCCATCTCGAACTGGACCGAGATGGATATCTGGCAATACATCGCCAGAGAGCCGGTGCCGATTCCCTCGATTTACTACGCGCATCGCCGTCGTGTCTTCCAACGAGACGGGATGTGGCTCTCCGAGTCGCCCGTCATCGAAATGATTCCTGGCGAAGAGATCGTTGAGATGACGGTGCGGTATCGCACTGTCGGCGACATCAGCTGTACCGGTGCGGTCGAGTCTGCTGCAGCCACAAATGAGGAAATCATCATCGAGGTCGCTGCCAGCCGCATCACCGAGCGTGGCGCAACCCGAGCCGACGACAAGTTCACCGAAGCAGCTATGGAAGACCGCAAGAAGGA